>CAMHAV010000274.1 GCA_946182865.1 uncultured Clostridia bacterium | reverse complement strand
GATCCCAAAGGGGGAAAGAATATATCCGCTAAAAATACTCTTTCCGAAAATGAAACAGCGGTCAGCGAGAATCAAGAGCAAACTCCGATCAAGGACAAACCGTCGGCAGCCGCTTCCGGTAATTCCGTAAAAAAGAATGTAGAAAATTTTCAAAAAGGAGTAAATGAAGGGAACAAAAGCTTGGATGATTCTATTTACAGAACCATCGCCATTACAACAATGATGGCATGCAAGCAGTTGATTCCGGTTATTTATAAAAGTGTCGCGGAAATGTCCGAAGAAAAGGCTCCCTCATCATCCGATAGAAATTTTGAATCTTCGTCTTCTGTTACAGCAGGTAAGGAACGCAGTGAGTTTTCTGAGGATTTAGATTGGATGAAATTGCTGCGAAATTTGCAGCGCCGATGGAAATTGCTGGTGGCAGTCACTGTAATGGGTGCCATTGCGGGATTTGTGTTATCATCTTTCGTCATTGCTCCCAGATTCCAATCTATATCGGACTTGTATGTTACCAATAAAAATGAGAAAGCAGTCAATGTTGGCGATGAAAACGCCGTCAATATTCAGGATATTACTGCATCCCAAAAACTGGTAGATACTTATATTGTTATGCTTCAAACAAATTCTGTGACCGACAAGGTACTGAAAAAATTGCAGGATAAGAAAATGACAGAGAAACAGTTGCTCAGATATATTACGTTTTCGTCCGTCAATAATACTGAAATCCTGCGCATGACAGTGGAAACAGAGAGTCCGGAACTGTCATTGAAGATATGCAAAGCTTATACGGATGTGGCCACACAATCGCTTGAAGATATTGTCGGAGCCGGCTCCGTTTCCGTATTAAGTACGCCCATGCTTCCGGTATCCCCCAGTTATCCGAGTATTCCAAAATTTACGGTAGCTGCGGCACTGATTGCTTTGTTGGGCACGGTTGGTATCATAACTTTCGCAACCATGATGAAAACAACGGTCACCGATGAGAAGTCCCTTACAGAAACATACGCTGTACCGGTTCTTGGAAGTGTGCCTGATTTCTTTAAATTTGCAAGAGCGCTCAATATTTCTAAGAAAGATGTGAATCTTAACAATAAACTGAAAAAATCAAATGCGGATAATGAAAAAATCATTACAACAGCCACGATTCTCAATCAGGACACGCCTTTCCCAATTGCGTCCGCGTACAGCCTGATTCGCACCAATATCATGTTTTCCCTGTCAACCGTCAACAACGGTGTGGTTTTAATTACCAGTCCCAATATGAACGATTTAAAGACCACCACTGCCATCAACCTTGCCATTTCCATTGCCCAGATCGGTGCAAAGGTGCTGCTGGTGGATGGGGATCTCAGAAATCCGACCATCTACAAGCATTTCAAGGCGAGCAACAAACACGGTCTGACAAAAGTGTTGATGGGCTTTGAACCGTTTGAAGACGCCGTCATTCGAGATCTTCGTCCGGGTGTGGATTTTCTGTCGGCAGGTCCTTCCACTCCCAATCCCTCCGAACTGCTCGGATCCGACTATATGATTGATTTTCTTAAAACTAAGGGTGATGAATATGATTTCGTTATCATCGACACATCGCCTATCAATCTTGTTTCCGACTGCCTGACATTGTCGTCAAAAGCATCCGGCATTATCATGACGGCGAGAGAAAACAAGACCAAGTATGCTGAAATTGACAAGGCGATTCAATCGATCCGGATGGCCAAAGCGAATCTGATTGGTTTCGTGCTGACTGATGCGGATTCCGAATATGGCGGCTATGGCCATTACGGAAAATACGGTTACGGTTACGGCTACGGGTACGGTGAAAGCGGTAAAAAGCAAAAAGGACATCATAAAAAATGATTTTTTGTGTGTATTTTAATTTGATGAGAGGTGTTTCGTTATGAATTTTTATGATACTGACTTTCATTGTCATATTTTGCCTGGCATTGACGACGGTGCTTCTGATCTGGATGTCAGTCTTGGCCTTATTAAGATGCAGGAGGCACAGGGCATAAAAACGATCATTGCAACGCCGCATTACAGAAAGCATGAAATGAGCGTCAGCAAGTTCCTCAAGCGCCGTCAGGATGCTTATGAATCAGTGATAAATCATGCTTATCCAGGTATGCCCAAAATTCTTCTTGCCGCTGAAATCGCGCTGGAACATAATCTTTATGAATTGGAAGATATTGGGCAATTGGCCAATGCGGAGATGAACACCCTGCTGCTGGAGTTTCCCTTTACCACCAGTTATCGCAAATGGATGGTAGAGGAAGTGGAGGAAATTGCTTACAAAACCCGCATGCAGATTATTATTGCCCATATCGACCGCTATGTGGATATCTTCAGTGAAAGTGAAATCAACGAGATTCTGAGTATTCCCGACGCGATTTTTCAATTGAATCTGTCGGCATTTACAGAGAGAAAGGCCAAAAAACTCGCCAAAAAGCTGATTAAGGACGAGTATCCGATTTTGTTCGGAACAGACTGTCACAATCTGAAATCCCGCAA
>CAMHAV010000273.1 GCA_946182865.1 uncultured Clostridia bacterium | reverse complement strand
TTGGCAATATAACGCGGCGATAGGAACATTTCACTTCCGACTTTATTGCGGGATTCTTTTAGCTTCATGCGCTCAGCTTTGATTGCTGTAACATATGGCATGAAGGCGATTTTCGCAACAGGTCTTTTTTCTCTCTTTGTTCGTTTGGACATATTCAATCACCCAGCTACATTTTACAATTCCTCTTTTCCACAGAATACGTCTTGTGTATTCATATAATTAGCTTAAATAATTCGCATTTTCTTTCTTGTAATCATTCGGCTGGCCGTATATAATAAATGCCGAATTGATTTGCAGGAGGAAACTACAATGCTCGAATATATTTCTGCCCCAGAAGCAGCGAAAAAATGGGGAATCTCTGAGCGGCGGGTACAGAAGTTGTGCGAAGAAAACCGCATACCTGGTGTAGCAAGATTCAGCCGTATGTGGCTGATACCAAAGGACGCGGAAAAGCCCGTTGATGGGCGACTAAAAATCAGTAAATCTACGGATATGTAACATTTCACGGACATTTGCCTGTTATACTGTAGATGCAAAGGAAGTGAGGATATGAAGCAGATTTTGATTGTTGAGGATGACAGCTTTTTGAATAAGATGCTGTCCTATAATCTGACCGCAGACGGTTACGGCGTGACTTCTGCCCTGAATTACAGAACCGCTGCTGAAGCTATTCGCCAGCGGGAATTTGATTTGATACTGTTGGATGTCAATCTCCCTGATGGCAGCGGCTTTGATCTGTGCAAACTCGTAAAGCCTAACTGCCCGGACGCAATTGTGATTTTTCTGACTGCCAACGATCAGGAGAGCGACCAAATACGGGGATATGAGGTTGGTGCAGTAGATTATATTACAAAACCCTTTGTGGTAGGAACCTTGCAGAGGAAAATCAAAGCGATGTTTTCTATGTTGGAACATCATAGGCCTGCAAAGGACGTTTACGACGATGGGCGGTTATTCTTGGATTTCTCAGAGCAGTCCGCTTCACTAAACGGCACCCCGCTGACCCTGTCATCAATGGAATTTAAGATGCTGAATCTGTTCCGCAGAAACCCAAAACAGGTATTGACCCGCGGACAGTTATTGGAAAAGCTATGGGATATTGATGAGCGTTTTGTTGACGAACACACGCTGACAACTTCTGTGAGCAGAATCCGCAGCAAGATAGAATCCGATGGCGGCGCGCCCTACATCAAGACGATCTATGGTATGGGGTATCAATGGACAGGAGGCGAAGCGAAGTGAAGCTGCAAGGTCTTTCAGTAAAACGGCTATTCTTTTATGTGACAATAGGACTCATCCTCTCCATGACCGCGGCCGCTGTCGTTTTATATTTCATAACAGAGCAAGCTGCGGTGTTGGCTGTCGGCGGAGTGCTGATTTTGTGCGCCCTTGCGTGGCTCCTTGCTTTGACACAAATATTAGGAAAGAAACTCGCTCTGTTTACCTCCGATCTATGCGGGACCTTAGATAATATGATTGCCGGAAACAAAGGCATCTCTCTTTCTGAGGACAGCGAAACGCAGCTTGCCAGAATTGGTCACAGGATGGCAAGGCTATATCAGATCATGCAGGAGGATCGTCGCCGGGTGGAAGAAGATCGGCAGGAATTACAGTCACTTGTATCGGATATTTCCCATCAGGTGAAAACCCCTGTAAGCAATCTGAAAATGGCAACAGATACACTGCTGGAAAAGCCTATGACTGAGGCAGAACGCACGGATTTTATTCGTGGAATCCGCACACAGACAGATAAGCTGGATTTTCTTTTTCAGGCACTTGTGAAAACTTCGCGTTTGGAAACAGGCGTAATCCAGTTGGACAAAAAAGTAAGCAGCCTATATGACACCGTGGCGCAGGCCATGAGTGGAACCGTATATGCCGCGGAGAAAAAAGAGATTTCTGTGTCCGTAAACTGTCCGGAAAAATTGATGTTTTCCCATGACAGCAAGTGGACGGCCGAAGCTCTCTTTAACCTTTTGGATAATGCAGTGAAATACACATCGGCTGGCGGAAAAATCTCCGTATCAGTCGTACAATGGGAAATGTATGTGGAGATCAAAGTAGCTGATAATGGTAAAGGAATCTCTGAAAGTAATCAGGCAGCTATTTTTCGGCGCTTTTACCGCGAGGAAGAAGTGCATAGCGAGCCCGGCGTCGGCATAGGATTGTACCTTGCCCGCGAGATCATAACGAGACAGGGTGGTTATATTAAGGTGGTTTCTGCGCCGGGAAATGGATCTGAGTTTTCCATCATGCTTCCCGCAAAATAGTATGTATGTGGTGGGTGGTCGTTTTTGGCTGCCTGCCATTTTTTGAAATGTCCAAGCGCTGTAACATTTCACTTCGATTTGCAGTGATACGAATTGGCCGTTGTAACATTTCGCGGACATTTAGGTTATACAATGTCCCCATTAAAAGGCGGATAGCCTTGAAAGGAGTTTCTATATGAGTGTTTTACAGACAATTGACCTGAAAAAGTATTACGGCACAGAGCCAAACATTACCCGTGCTCTTGATGGTGTGAATTTTTCTG
>CAMHAV010000272.1 GCA_946182865.1 uncultured Clostridia bacterium | reverse complement strand
TCATTTAATTACCCCATTGTCAAGTTTAATTTACTCAAAATTATGTCGAATGAGTAAATTGAATTTCAAGATGATGTAATTGAATTATGAAATATACTGAGTATTGAATATGCTCGAAATGTGATGTAAAATATGATCAATAGTAGTAGGCATATTTAATGTAACGAGTCCCTTTTTCCGGCGTTTGGAAGGGATCGTATAAAAAATCAGGTGATGATATGAAATATATTATTCTCTCCATCTTGGCGGTCATGGTCATGTTTGGAATCAGCTTTGTGGTGACGGGTGTTATCAGTAAAAGGCTGAAAAAGAAACTTCCGCGTTTTCTGCAATTTCTGATAAGTCTGCTGGGCTGTCTGCTGCTGTCATTCGTGGCAGGATTTGTTTATCTCAGCATTCATTATTCCGTTCAGGAAGAAGCACTGGAGGTACTCTCCGATCCCGCCGGAGCCATCATTACGAGGATTGACGGCGGGTATTTTGTGGACGGCTCGGGGGAGACGGTTGCCCTGATATTTTATCCCGGCGCAAAGGTGGACACCGAAGCGTATCTCCCGCTGATGAAGCAGATCGCCGATAACGATGTCGACTGTTTTCTTGCGGATATGCCCATGCGTATGGCGATATTCGACAAAAACGCGGCGGATAAATTCATAACAAACTACAACTATGATTGCTGGATGATCGGCGGACACTCCATGGGTGGAATGGTGGCCGCAAAATATGCGAAGGAGCATCCTGATATGATAGACGGTGTTGTATTACTCGCCGCTTATCCCACAGAAAAGCTGAGTGATTCCACAGGATTGCTCTCTGTCTACGGTACAGAGGATAAAATACTGGACCGCAAGCAGTATGATGACGCAAAGAAGTTTTTTCCCTCCCATTACACCCAAATAGCGATTGTCGGAGGTAATCACTCGCAATTCGGCAATTACGGTTTCCAGAGTGGTGACGGTGTGGCGAACATTACAACGCGCGAGGAACAGACACAAACGGCTTTTGCGATTGTGAGCTTTTCAAAAGAAATCGGGTGAGATGTATTCCTTTTCTTTGTTTACAGCGACGCAAATTTTGCATCCTGAAAAAGAAACAGACCAAGCAATTAGGGCGACAAAAGCATTGCCACTCCCAAGCCTGATCTGTTTGTTATCAAAAATTTATCAATTATGCAGGATGAACACACTTGACATTTTTAAACAAGTATGTGATTAATAACATTGCTTTGCTGAACATCACATACTATTCAAATGTTCCTTTTCCTCTACAAACAGACCGAAAATATACAGAGCGGATTGCCCGTACAATCCTGTTTCATCGTCAGCGAAGCTGGCTCCTGTGGCTGAGGTGTAGAACAGATCAAGTGCTTCCATTTCGGGTATCTGATATTTTTCCGAAATCAGCTTTACGATTTCCGGAACTAATATTGCTCTGGTTGTTGCGTGATCCATGATTACTCCTCCACTGCATAGCTTCTGATAAAATGAATTTGTGAGAGTGCCTTCTCTGTGCAGAATGCGATCTGGTTGTTGATTTTTTCGAATTTCAGTCTTTCGATGGCGTCTTCCCTGCGCATAATTCCCTGTATGACGAAGGAAACCGTTTCACCTACGTTGTCATTGGCGATTTTTCCGGTTACTATGTCGTAAAAATGACGATATGCCGGATTGCTCCTGCACTGCACTACCATATCCAGCCATTCCATTGAAGCACCGCTGAATTCCATGATTTCCAGATCATCACTGCGATTCCATTCATATTCATTGACAATTGCGGGAACAGGGCGTTTTTCCTTGCGGGATTGGATTTTTGCCCTGCGTATCGCCCAGCGTTCCGCCTGTTCACGAATGTCTGTTGTGTAAAAAGCAAAACCGAAATCTCTGCCTATTTCAGACGTTAAGATTTGCGGATGCGTTATTTCCAGTGTTGTTCCGTGATATACGACCATGCTGCGTAACCCCCAAGTATTCGTCAATCATGTGTACCAGATATTCCATGCCCATGCCGTGAAGATCGTCGTAATCCTCTTTCAGAAAATCCAGTACCTTTTCATCCTTGAACAGCTTATAGATTTCGTCGCTTGTTTTGTGTGCGTGCTTTGCGTATTGTTCCACGCAGAAAGAAATAAATGACAGTCTGCTCATTCTCCAGTCCCTCCCAATGATATTTCACTTTTTTCCTTACATATCTAAACTATCATTTTATTGAACAGTTGTCAAGGCAGTTTTTGTGAACGTGCGGAAGAATGTTGCGGAATCCCTTTTCTTTGTTTAATGCGACGCAAATTTTGAGCATCGTCCATCTGCCTTCATGCTCTCCTGCCTGCTCCCAAATTCCAACCACACACCAAACCGTGGAATCCAAATTCATCCTCAAGAGCATCAATAATCGGGTGCAGAATTTAGCATATCATCAAAATAGCATCAATTCTTCAAGCATCAGCGGCGCGGCTGGCGACAAATCCCCAAAATCGGGGAGAAGTCGGAGCGTGAGATAAATTTCAACATTGCCTCCAAAACCGCGTGTCGAGCGTTCGAGCCGTTCTGTCCC
>CAMHAV010000271.1 GCA_946182865.1 uncultured Clostridia bacterium | reverse complement strand
GGGTGACAAAATAGATGTGTCACTCTATTGACAAAATAGTCGGTCTCTAACACTTGAACCGCAGAACGGACAATTCTTCGGCTCAAATGAATTGATCATTTCCGCTTCTCCTGTTTCATCAAGCGGCTGATGCCTTTCTTCGTATCGAGCTTGATAATGCATTTTGATAAACCTCTGTACTGGTGTCGGGTGGTGTTTTTCGTCCCAAGGTGTTGTTCTTCGGGATTTACTTCTGTTCAACTTTGTCCGTTTTGACATGGTTGTATTTGCCTTTCATTTTTCTTCTATAATACCATGTCTATGACCCGTTTGCAAGTCGCGATTTTAAGAAATTCATGTGTGTCATCGTTGCCTGACAGCATGAAAAAGCTGAATAGATTGAAATCTTTAATCCTCAGAGGGACAAAAATTAGCTTTATTCCGTCGTGGATAGAGAAACTGCCAAATTTGACCTTACTTGATATATCGAATTTATCACTTAACAGGATTCCTCAGTCGCTTGGATTGCGTGATATAAGATTTATAGATGATAGGGCAGATATTTATGGATTTAGGGAAATTGATCAAATAGTATCAGGTATTTATTTACACCATACTGTCCTCACCGAACAGCCGATTTCGGTCTTCCTCGAAACGCCGAATCTTATCCCCGATCTGTACGCCGAGCAGGTGCCGCTGCACGAGAGCAAGGTCATCTTCCTCGGTGACGGTGAGGTGGGCAAGAGCTATACCATCAAGCGCATGATGAACGGCGGCGAGCCGGAGACCGCACAGCACCCCTACCTCACCAGCGAAACGCCCGGCGTGGAGATTCTCGATATGCCCGCAGAATACGGGGATGAGGCATTTACGGTGCATTTCTGGGACTTCGGCGGCCAGGAGATCCTCCACTCCATGCACCGCTGCTTCCTCACCGAGGAGACAGGATATGTCGTGGTGGTCAAGACAAGGGAAGAAGCCTCGCAGAGTGCCCGGAAATGGCTGCGCAACATCCACGCCTTCGCCCCGGATTCCTCTGTCCTAATGTTTCTCAACTGCTGGGAAAACGCCGATCCCCACCGCTCGCTGGATGACGCCGATTTGAAGAAAGAATTTCCCCAGATGATCGACGGCAGCGTCCGGCTCTCGGCAAAAACCGCTTCCAAAGAGGTTTTCAATGCCGATCTGACTGCCCGCGTCCTGCAAATGGCTGCCAACACAGATGGCAACAAAAAGAAAATTCCCAAGCTGTGGAAGAATGTTATCGACGAACTGCGCGTGAAGACAAAGGAAAACGGTCACTGCATTACCAAAGAGGAATACCGAGAGATATGCCGGCATAACGGCATTGATTTTGACAAGGCGGCAAGCCTGCTGTCCTATCTCAACAACATCGGTGTGTGCTACAGCTATCACATCGGCGAGGACAAGCGGGAGCTTGCCGAGTATTCGCTGCTCGATCCGACGTGGCTGACCAAGGCGCTGTACGCCGTCATCCGCGAGGGAATCGACTATGCGGAATACGGCATTGTGCCGACGTACCAGATCATCCATATGCTGGGCAGCGATCCGGTCAACCCGCCGAAGGACAGCGAGTACACGCGCCCGCGCTATGAGGACGAGAAGGAATGCCAGTACATCTTTGACGTCGCGGAGGCGCACGATCTCTGTTTCCGGATGGGGAAGGACAAGCTCTTTTTCCCGGCGCTCTGTGAGGATATAAAGCCGTCGGCGGAATTCCCGGATCAAACGGCATACAGCGACCCCATCCATTACCGTCTGAAATACCAATACCTGCCGGACAGCGTGGTACATAAGCTCATGGTGCGCTGTTATAAAAAAGAAATGTCCGTCATCAGATGCTGGCGCAAAGGCATGATTCTCAGCGCCATTGACAGCTA
Organism: uncultured Clostridia bacterium; assembly: GCA_946182865.1. Lineage (GTDB taxonomy): Bacteria > Bacillota > Clostridia > Oscillospirales > Acutalibacteraceae > RUG762. Next base: position 671 of record CAMHAV010000271.1, on the reverse strand, counting down.
CAAGGCGGTGGTGCAAATGGATGACGACGAAAAGACCCTGACTGTTAGAGACCGACTATTTTGTCAATAGAGTGACACATCTATTTTGTCACCCACAGTCAACGTATTTTGTCAAGGCGTAAAAACAGCGGAATATGGGCACTTTTCAAGCAAAGCTCCCCGGGAAAACCAAAGCGATAAATCCATAAATCAGCTAGGATGACAAAATAGGCTGGCGTCGGAGGGATTTTTTCCCATTTATCGATTACTCAGCCCTAAATTTGTTGTGCAGATCGTAATATAATCTCTTTGCTGATAGCCTCGAACTTGTGCTAATTGACGTAAAATGACAAAATACAGTGCCTTCTGGATGACAAAATAGCCGGGCGCTGACACCTGACCATAGATGTCTACGCGAAAAACGGCGTGGACGCAAAGCCCTATGTTCTCTTTAAGCCCATCCGGGATCAGGTGCTTGAGATTAACGGCAAACTGGGGCTGACCGCCAAAGAATTCATCAAAAGCGGAGAGGACACCTTTTCCGTCAAAGCGCTGCTCAATTCCTACGAAAAAAACATTCAGGAAATCAGCGGTGACGAATCCGATACCTTATATAATCCCGCCGAACTGCTGGGACGCTGTTAGAGACCGACTATTTTGTCAATAGAGTGACACATCTATTTTGTCACCCA
>CAMHAV010000270.1 GCA_946182865.1 uncultured Clostridia bacterium | reverse complement strand
TTGAGAAGATGGACTTGGACATCCTCGCCCGAATCTGTTATGTGCTGGACTGCACGCCGGCGGACATTATCGAATATGCACCTCGCTGACGCACCGTGGCTTTACGCTGCGGCGCGTTTTTCATTCAAAGATATTCTGTTCCCAGAGACGGTTGTCAAGGTGTTATGCTATTTGAAAAAATAATTTTCCTATGTTATACTGGAGAAAAAAATGCGTCTGTATAGGTGAAAGACCAAACAGAAGGAGGATTTAAACCTATGGAAGACGACAGGATTATTGCCCTTTATAACGAGCGCAATGAACTTGCCATTGTCGAGACATCGCAAAAATACGGGCAATATTGCGGCAGTATCGCGGTCAATATTCTATGCGACAGCCAAGCCGCGGAGGAATGTGTCAACGATACATGGCTGAGCGCTTGGAATGCCATTCCGCCGACGTATCCGAAAAGACTGCGGGTGTTCTTGGGCAGAATCACGCGCAACCTTGCCTTCGACCGATATCGCAAAAGTCGGGCGGACAAGCGAGGCGGAGGTCAGACAGACTTGATTCTGACGGAACTGGAAGAATGTGTTTCCGGTAATGGCAGCGTTGACAGTGAAATTGACCGCAAGGAGCTGGGAAAAGCGATAAGCGATTTTCTGCGTAAACAGCCGGAGATGAGGCGAAACGCATTTATCAGGCGTTACTGGTACTGTGACAGCGTAGGCGAAATTGCGAGACGCTGCGGAATCAAGCAGGGCAACGCGGCTGTCATGCTGGGAAGAATGAGAGAGGCTCTTAAAACCTATCTTACAGAAAGGGGATTTGAAATATGAAGCGTGAGGAATTATTTGAAATTTTGGGTGATACAGATGATGATCTGGTGGAAGGTGCGGCTCATGCAAACGCCATCCATCAGAAAATGACATGGCGGCAATGGATATTGGCTGCCGCCTGTGTCGCTCTGATTGTCGGAGCGGTCATTCCGTTTGCAAAAGCGGCATCGGAAGGCAGGTCGTGGATTTCGGTACTGCTTCCGTGGCAAGAAAAAGCGGCAGACGATCCGGTCGAGCCGGGAACAGACGCGCTTCCTTCCTTCACGTGGAAAGAAAACGGGAAAGGAAGGCTCTCGCCGGATTCCTTGGAGGTTATCCAGTTCAACGGAACCTATTATGAGGGTTTGAATATGTCCGATACGGCTCTCCTCGACAGGTTCAATCTCCCGCATGAAATCAAAGAAAATGATATTGTAAATACTGTCGGAAAGGCAAAGAACGACGGCGGAAAAGAACTGACATTATACGAATATCAGCCGGATCAGCAGGCTGTGTATATTGCCGAATGTGAAGGCAGATACACCTATGCCGTGTTCTGCAACAGAATTCGGGAAGATCTCTCTCAATACGATACCGCGCAGGAGCTTTTTTCGATATACGGCATCCATCAACCGGAAGATATTGTGCAGGTTGAGATCGGCGGCAAGCGCATTACCAAGCCGGAAAAGATAAAAGAATTCTACAACGCTCTGTGTACCGCGCAGGCGATGGGCAATGCCGAGTGGAATCACTTTGTATTCAACGGAATGACGGAGAAGGAGTCAAGCAATCTCTCCATAACGCTTGCGGATACCATGCAGGAAATCACCGTGACTTCCTCCCGCGGAATCATTATAAACGGCGCTCAGTATTATCCGACAATCCGATATGTGGAATGGGCGATCAACTATTACAGGCTCGACGGAAAATTGGGGTAAAATGATCCAACTGAAACCGATGACAAAGAATTGAAACATGAATTTAATTTCTTATCAAAAACATCAAATGAAATTGTCATAGTAACCGTGTTGCAGCAGCTTTCGAGAAATGCAACCGAGGGAGTTTCCGCGGAGACTCCCTTTCTTATTAAAAAAATCTTCATGTAGTGAGACAATCAAAGTATTTATACGACTAATAGATGGAAGGGCAAATAATCATCCTTTTCAGAGAGGAGGAAAGCAGTGGATCGTGGTGCAAACAGTTACCGTCGTTTTCTTGACGGAAATGATGAAGGAATAGTTGAGATTGTCGGAGATTACAAAGACGGTCTGATTCTGTTTTTGAACGGTTATGTCAATAATATCAATATTGCCGAGGAACTGACGGAGGATACATTCTTTCGTCTGATGGTTAAGAAACCTCGATTCTCAGGAAAATCATCATTTAAATCTTGGCTCTATGCCATTGGACGTAATGTGGCGGTTGATTATATACGGCACAATTTAAAATCAGCGGATGCTTCGATGGTAGCTGCGGAAGCGGATCTGAGCGATGAAGCCGGTTTAGAACGCGCTTACATTAAAGAAGAACAGCGGCTTATTATCCATAAGTCTATGAAAAAACTTCCTGCGGATTACAGACAGATTCTATGGCTTGTCTATTTTGAAGGTCTTAAGTTTGAAGATGTGTCATGTATCATGAAAAAGAATTCCCGTCAGGTCAGGAATCTTCTTTATCGGGCAAAGCAATCATTAAAATTACAACTTGCAAAGGACGGTTTTATTTATGAAGAATACTGAAGAAATGGTAAACAGCTTGTTTAAGCGATGTGACCA
>CAMHAV010000269.1 GCA_946182865.1 uncultured Clostridia bacterium | reverse complement strand
CCGAAATGCTGGAGTCAGCCAACGCTACCTCCAAAAGTGACTTCGTTTGTCAGGCAGTGGAGTTCTACATTGGCTACCTCCAGCAGCAGAAAAACATCGACTACCTCTCCCCTATCCTTGCCGGTGTCATCAGGGATGAGATCGAAAGCGTGGAGAAAAATGTCTGTGAAATGCTGTTCCGGCTGGCGGTTGAGCAAGCCAAACTCTGCCATGCGGTCGCAGCTAACAGTCACTATTCAGAGGAAACCATGCAGCGGTTGCATAAACAATGCGTCCATGACGTAAGCGATTGCAATGGGATTATCACCTTTGATGAAGCCTATCGGTATCAAAAATCATAGCATGGCGAAGATTATTTTTACAAGTCGGTACATCAGAAACGCCTCCAGAGCGGGCAACTTGGTGAAGTACATGGGCACTCGCGAGGGTGTTGAGAAGCTCCCGACAGGCATAGACCACTCCCCTTCCACCAAAAAGCAGCAGGACTTGATCGCCAGTATCGTCAAGAAATACCCTGCCTCCGCAGAGTATCCGGAGTACTTTGAGTACCAGCAGAAGAAAGAAAAAGCCTCCGCGACAGAGTTCATCGACGCTTTTGTCGAGCGCAATTCTGACCGGATAGACAATTTCAAGAAACTGGTTTCCTACATTGCGAAGCGTCCGAGCGTGGAAAAACTTGGTCGGCATGGGCTGTTCAGTCAGACCGATGCCAAGATTGACCTCGATGCAGTGGCGGAGGAAGTCGCTTCTCATCAGGGAATCCTCTGGACACACGTCATCAGTTTACGTCGTGAGGATGCCGAACGCCTCGGCTATAACAACGCCGAAGCATGGAAGAAAGCCATCCGACGTAATGTTATTTCGATAGCCGAAGCCCACAAGATCAAGGTATCAGACCTCAGGTGGTACGCAGCCTTCCACAACGCTACCCACCACCCTCATGTTCATTTGCTGGTCTACTCGCGCGATCCGAGAACCGGTTACCTCACCAACAAGGGCATTGAATCCATGCGGAGTGCCTTCGCCCGTGACCTGTTCCGCAATGAACAGTACAAATTATTCCAAATGGAAACGCAGCAGCGCGACCTGTTAAAGCAGAAGGTCAACAAGCTTTTGGATAATATGGATATCTCCCGTGAGGCTTCTCCGGAATTGGTTGGGTTATTTCAAACGCTCGTCACGCAGCTTGAAAGCTATCGGGGCAAGCGCGTCTACGGTTATTTGCCCAAGCCGATGAAGGAAACTGTCAATAAAATCGTGGACGAGCTGGCGAAGGAGCCGACCGTTTCCCAGATGTACGACACATGGTGCAAGATCAATCGGGCGAAGCTGTCTGTCTATTCCGAGAAGGAAAAGCCTTCTATTTCTCTGTCGGAGAACGATGTGTTCAGAAGCATCAAGAACACCATCCTCCAAAAATCTGTGTATCTGATGCAACTGTCCCACATCGAAGGACTTACCAAAGAAAACTTTCAGCATTCCTGCGGTAGCTTTTACAAAGGGCTGTCAACCATCTTGGCGAAGCTGATCGGTTCGGATTGCCACAGAAAACTCAATAATCTGGAAGGGCAGGTCGATTCAAAGCTCCGTCAGCAGATCAACGAGAAGAAGGTCGCGCAGGGTTTGAAAATCAGCTACACGCCTGTTGAGGATGGCAAAGATGAGGACGAGGATGAAGGTTTAGGGTTGATTCTTTGAAAAAACACTTGCTATGTTCAGCAATTCATGGTATTGTTGCTTGCTGAAAGGGGGGGCATGATAACCATGCAGAAAGTATTATTGACAAGCGGAAATGTATTCAAGCGCACCGATGGACGTTGGTGCGGGGTGGTGTGGTACAGGGACACGCAAGGAGAACGCAAGCGAAAGAGCTTCTCCGGCACAACCAAACAGGAAGTCAGCCGGAAAATCAAGGACTACATCGCAGCCTTTGAGGATGCAAATTCTGCGTCGCATGAATCAAAGAAAAGGCTTCGGGAAAGTATGCAGAATTGGCTGGAACTGTTCAAGTTCCCCGCTGTGGAACGAAGCACCTATGATCGCCTTGAATGCACTGCCAAGCACCAGATCTACCCTGTTCTCGGTGACAAGGTTGTCGGAGATATAACTTCCGCCGACATCCGTGATCTGCTGAATCAGGAGATGAACGACGGCTACGCCTACACGACCGTCAAGAAAGTCCATGTGCTTCTGAACGAATATTTCCGGTATCTCACACAGCAGGAGCTGATTGTTAAAAATCCCATGACAAGCACGCCGATGATCAAGAAAAGCAACTTCCTTGCGGCACAGGACAAGGAAGATTTGCCGGAATCCGACACGGTAACTGTGTTCACGCCGGAGGAAATCGAAAAATTCAAGGCTGAAGCCTTCCGCTGTTACAGCAACGGAAATCGGGTATATCAACAGGCAGCCGCCTACATTCTCATGCTGAACACGGGCTTACGCACCGGTGAATTGCTCGGATTGCTCAACAGCGAAATAGACTTGGAACGAAGAGTCATGCACCTGAACCGCGGCGTGAAAGAGGTTGCCAAGCGCGACGGAGTGACCGCTGAACACGGCAGGGAAGTCAAGACCG
>CAMHAV010000268.1 GCA_946182865.1 uncultured Clostridia bacterium | reverse complement strand
GTTTTTTCTCGTTGATCTCCGCCATGAGCTTGCTGTCCACCATTTCATGAAGCTCATCCTGATCCTCATAATACCTGTCGCGCATGATCTGGGATAAATATTTCAGCAGACGGAGCGCGGAGACGGCGGCGTAAACGCTTCTGGTCTTGGAGCGAAGCCTTGCGTTGCACATGGCAAACAGACTGACCGCTTCTTTAATCACCGCGTTTTTGATGGGACGGAAGTCCTCGTTCTCCGACAACGGCACCCTTTCGGGAGGCTCGTCGGTATAAATGGCGGCAATTTTTTCTTTCTGGTCGTACCACAAATCATAGAGCTTGGCGATCCGCTCGTCCTTTGCCAGTTCATCAACGATTTCATTCACCAGATTTTTCAGTTCGGGAGGAAGAAACGCATAGACCTTTTTGCCTTCCGTTCTTGAAAGCGCGTCGGACAATTGCAGAAGCATCTCATTCAGCTTGGGATTATCACACCCGCCGGACTGAATCTGACGGACAAGATTTTCAATCAATTCCCGCGCAGTGCCGCGAAGCTCGTCACGGTAATCTGTCTGCTCACGGAAAATCGAGAGCATATCCTCTCGGAAAATCTCCCGCGCCAGCGACGATTTGATCTGCTCGATGCCTCTTTCGGTCAGGAAACCCTCTCTCGGATTGACAGAATAGGCGACCATGTGGACGTGCGGATGCCCTTTCTCCTTGTGGAATGCAGCATACCATCGGAAATTTTCCGGAGCAATTTTCATGCTTCGGGCAATAGAATTGCGCTGAGAACGCAGTAAATTGATCCACGCCTCCGCGCTGTCGTACCCTAATCGGTCTGCGTCCTCCGGTCGGAGAGAGACAATATGCGTCCAGATATTTCCGTTGTGATTTGCGACTTCCTGCATCACATGACTCATGACAATGGGGACGCCGTTGTCCGTAAACAGACCGTGCGAGTGATTTTCGTCCACTGTTTCCACGTTGGGACGCTGCGCGATGTAGCCGATATAGTCCTCACGGCTGCCGAGAAGCACCGCGTGTTCGTCCGCGAAATACAGAAGAAGTCTGTCCGCGTTTTCCCTTGTTGGCTTATTCCCATAGGCGACCGCACAGGGATTCTGCGCTTCATCGGGACAGGCTTTCAGCAGACGGCTGATGATCTGCTTCTGTTTTTCTGTGGCAGGAAGGTGTTTTTTCGATTCGTCTATCTTTTCCACGCCCTCACGGGTGGCAATGTAGCGGACATAATTGCCCACATTTCGTCTTGCGTTTGGCTTGAGATAGCTTGATTTCACAATGATTTTTGCCATAATTCACCCCTCGGATTAACTTTTTTGGTATTTGACAGCGTCCTCAAAAGGCAATATCCCGTGCGTTTTTTTGATCTCATCAATACAGACTTTTCTCAGTTCGCTTATCGTACTGGGATTGTAGTGCTGACTTGCCGCGATGACGTGCTGAAGCAAATTGAGTTCCACTGAGATATCAAAGAGAACACTCCCTATGCTTTTTTCTGTACTTTTTATTCTGGCGTCTATCACCGATTCCAGCGCGGGAGTCAGCACCTTGCTGTAGTCCTGCGTGTCGAGCCATGCCAGATAGAACGTCAACGCGTCAGCAATCAACTCACTGCGGGAGCCGGCATTGGCTTTTGGAAGCACCGCGTCGCATCTGTCTACCAGATCCCTATCCAGATAGACGCCGAATCTGACGGAATGGGTTTCATCTGCCATATTTCTGCTCTAAAATTTCCTTTCTTTGGAGTAACACATTCAGTAACACCTCAAAACCGCTGAAACACGGCGTTTTCGGGCAGTATGGAATACAATCAGTAACACAGTAACACCTTTTCAAAACCCCGAAAGGCTCTGCCGGTCGGCGTTCAGGGGATGTGAACTGCCCCGAAGTAACACATCCTTTTTCCTGCTTGCAAAAATATTCTGAGAACTGCCCGAAAACCCGAACTTCCGAAAAAAGCGCCCTTTTCCAAAGCCTTGCCAAACTGCCCCAATTTTGCTATAATACTCTGGACGGGTACTTTTTTGTTTTGCGGATAAAAAGCCCTCACAGGGCGTTACACGTTCCAACAGAGGCGTTACGGTTTTCCTTCGAGTTTTTCAAAGGAGCATTCGGTATAGGAGAGCCCGTGCTTCACGACGTAAGCATTCAGTACATTGAACATCTCCTGCTCAAAATTAAAGGCTCCGATTCTGACTTCATCGGTGAGATTGTCGTAGCAGATCCACTCCTGCCCTGTGGGAGTGTCCTTGACAAACAGGTCATACCCCAGCTTCTTCCGCCCTGACTGCTGATACAGAACCGCATCCAGCCTGACGCACCCCACTGTCAGAGAAGAGACAATCATATCAAATCCGAGCGGTTCAGCCGTTGAAAGAATCCTGCGGACGTCGCTTGCCGAACGGATTTTTTCATAGCAATAGCCCTCGCCGAGTTGCTTTTTTAACGATTTTCTTTGATTCATTTCGGTCACCACCCATCAGAAATGAAGAGGATAAGGGTTGTATCCTTCGTCCTCATCTTCGTCAAAGTCATCGTCAGGCTCATCACAATTCCTGAACCAATCGTCTAAATCCGCACGGGAA
>CAMHAV010000267.1 GCA_946182865.1 uncultured Clostridia bacterium | reverse complement strand
CCGACAACCCCGCCGCGAATGACGCGGTCTTCCCCTTTCCCGTGCTGCGCTATCCCAGTGTGGACCTGACGAAGCTGGTCGGCTACTACGCGGGCTTCCCTTTCTCGCCCGAGGTGCAGAAAAAGCTTGTGGCGGAAAAGTTTGACCTCATTCACACCCACTGCCCCATCACCTCCACCATGCTGGCCCGCTCTCTGCGCGACCGTATCCATGTGCCGATGGTGCTGACCTATCACACCAAATTTGACATCGACATCGCCAACGCCATTTCCAGCAAGCTTTTGCAGGAGGAGGCAAAGAAGCTGCTGGTGGAGAACATCAGCGCGTGCGACGAGGTCTGGACCGTCAGCCGCGGCGCCGGAGAAAACCTCCGCTCCCTCGGCTACGAGGGGGATTACATCGTCATGCCGAACGGCGTGGACTTCCCCAGAGGCCGCGTCGAAGACAGCCTGATCGAGGAAGTCACGGCGGGTTATGACCTGCCCGCGGGCGTGCCGGTGTTCCTCTTTGTCGGGCGCATGATGTGGTACAAGGGCATCCGCATCATCCTCGACGCGCTGAATGCGCTGTCCGAGACAGGGCAGGATTTCCGTATGGTCTTTGTCGGCGGCGGGACGGACAAGGCGGCGATCGTGGACTACGCCGAAAAGCTGGGGCTGACAGACGTGGTCTTCTTCGCCGAGCCCATCCATGACCGCAGCCGCATCCGCGCCTGGTACTGCCGGGCGGACCTCTTTCTCTTCCCCTCCACCTTCGACACCAACGGTCTCGTCGTGCGCGAGGCGGCGGCCTGCTCTCTTGCAAGCGTACTCATCCGGGGCAGCTGCGCCGCCGAGGATGTGACCGACGCTGTGAGCGGTTTTCTCATCGAGGAAAACGCACAGAGCATGGCGGCAAAGCTTACGGAGCTGTGTGCAAATCCCGAGACCATGAGGGCTGTCGGCGAAGGCGCCCTGCGCGATCTCTACATCTCCTGGGAGGAGGCCGTCGACAACGCCTGCCGCCGCTACGAGGTGGTCATCGACAATTACCGCGCGGGCAGATACCCGAAACACACGGGACTCACCGAGGACCTTATACACAGTATCGCCCAGGGTCTGGAGGGCTACAACCGCAGCCGCGACTTTCAGAAGGCCCGCATGCGGGAGCTGAGCGACAGCTACCATAAGCTGTGGGATGGTTTTCTGGCAGAGGGGCAAAAGCGGTTTGACGATTACCAGGACGAACAGAACCGCCTGAACGCCGGCGTCGAAAGCACGCAGCAGCAGCTTCGCAGCAAATTCGATGAGCTGGCGCGGTATTTGGATAGATTTATGTAAACCCAATTACGTTCATAGCACTGCCTGCAGCGTATGAATATCTATTAAATGCAGCCAGCCATGTCATTCTGAGCGAAGCGAAAAATCTTTCATTGCCGCATACAGCAGTGCAGAGATCCTTCGCTTACGCTCAGGATGACTTTTTATCTGCCGCTTCACCCTTGTACTTGCGCCGGGTGGCAAGGCCGCCGCGGATATGCCGCTCTGCCTTGTTGAGATCCAGCAGCGCGCGCACCTGCCGATACAGCCCCAGGTTCACATGCGGAAGACGCTCGGTGAGGTCCTTGTGTACGGTGGATTTGGAAACGCCGAACTTCTTCGCAGCGGCGCGGACAGTCGTTTGATTCTCGATGATGTACACGGCCAGATCACAGGCCCGTTCCTCTAAGCTTTCTCGCACTCACACCACTCCCCTGCACGGTCATCGTTGACCGTGCGTTCTCTGGGTAATGTATATGTGTCGGGTGAGGCGCTTTAGCACTGCTTGAACAATGTGCGCCGATCGGGTATAATACCGTTATTGGTAATGACGTGTGGATCGGTCAGAACGCGGTGATCCTTCCCGGCGTTCAAATCGGCGATGGAGCCATTATTGGAGCAAACAGTGTTGTGGGCTGCGATGTTGCCCCTTATACCATTGCAGTCGGAAATCCCGCAAGAGCGCTGCGAAAACGCTTTGATGACGAGCTTATTGATCTGATGCTCAGATTCAGGTGGTAGGAAAAAGCATAGAGGAAATCAACGCACTGATTCCGATCCTGACCAGCAGCGATTTGGATACAGTCAAAATAGAATTGCAGAAAAGATTATGATTATTCTGATTACAGGTGCATCACACACAGGGAAAACGCTTCTGGCACAAAGGATGCTGGAAAAATATAAGTATCCGTGTTTCTCTATCGATCACCTGAAAATGGGTCTGATCCGCAGTGGGAATACGGTATTGACACCGGAAGACGACGATGACCTTACAGAATACCTTTGGCCGATCGTAAAGGAAATCATAAAAACTGCAATCGAGAACAGGCAAAATCTCATTGTGGAAGGCTGCTATGTCCCACTCAGTTGGAGAAAGGATTTTGATGAAGGGTATTTACCCTCGATCCGGTTCATTTGTCTTGCTATGAGTGAAAAATATATAGAGGATCATTTCAGCGAAATCATCGGGCATGCATCGGCAATAGAATCAAGATTGTCTGATGCGGACTGTACGATGGACAGTCTGAAAACAGATAACAGAAAGTTCATCAATGGCTTTCAACAGGCTGCAGAACAGGTCGTGAT
>CAMHAV010000266.1 GCA_946182865.1 uncultured Clostridia bacterium | reverse complement strand
ACTGTGACATTAAATCTCGGTTCGCCTTCGAGCAGTCCTTTTGTATTCGGGAATTATTCCAAAACCGTCTCGCCGGAGGATGGCGTTTATGTCTTTGCCTTTGCCGTCCCGCTGTCCGGCAGCCGCATCAACGGCACATACCCGGTCATATTAACTGCGAAATATCTGGACAGCCGCGGCGGTCAGGCACAGCAGGACTTCACGCTGTATGTGACAATCACGGACGGGAGCAATCCGCCCAGCGCCAGCACAGGCGGAGGCGGCGGAAGGCAAACCGTGACGGCGCCGCAGCTGTTTATCAAATCCTGCGAAATCGAGCCAGGGACCGTTGGCGGCGAGGAAACATTTACTGTTTCTGTGGAAATCGAGAACATCGGAAATCTGCAGGCAAGAAACGTCCTGCTCTCCTTTGGCAGTGCCAACAGCGAGATCTTGCCGGTGGAGACGAATAACATGATCAATCTCGGCGAAATCAATCGGGGCGAGAGCAAAGCCGCATCCTTTGAAATGAAGACTACAAAAGATGTGCTTGCTGGAAACCAATCGTTTTTTATCAAGCTGGATTACATCGACATCTACGGAGGATCATTTTCAGAAAGCCGGAACTTTTCGATCCGTGTCACCCAACCGGCCGAGGCCGCGACCGATCCGATCCTCTTTCCCAAGCAGGTGACTGCCGGAGAGACCGTGCCCGTCTCAGTCGTAGCCTATAACACCGGCAAGAGCACCCTGCACAATGTCACCGTGACGATAAACGGCGGCGGGATGATCCCCAAGTCATCCGCGTTCTTCGGGGACCTCCCTCCCGGCCAAACCGGCAGCGGAAGTATCGAAATTTATGTCGGTACGCTCAGTATGACAGGCGGTGTTGGGGATTACGGAAAGACGGACGGCATCTGCAAAATCACCTATACCGATGACGAAGGCGTAAAGCAAAGTATCGAGACGAAGTTTTCCTCCGAGATCCTCGCTCCAAAAGAAGAGAGCGGAGAATCCGAGGAAGAGAAGAAAGCCGCTTCGCAATGGTGGATCAGCGCCCTCGTTGCCTTCGCGGTAATTGCGATTACGACTTCAATCATCGTGACCGCGAAATTCAGTAGAATGATGAAGATGAGGTGAAATAGTTTATGCGCGCAAAATAAAAAGCTACTTTCTGATTGTCTGCCAAAAAGGCACTCTGATAAAATACAAGACAGAACGCATTATGGCAGCGTAGCTTGGCGCGTTGTCTGAAGAATAGTTTAACATGTTCAAAAGCCAGACGCATTGACGCAGAGCTATTAAAACACCAAGAGGAAAAACAATGACTCAAAACAACTCAGATTCCCGCTGGATACCTTGCCCGATCTGTGGAAACAGAACGCGAACAAAGGTCAACGCGGATACAGTTCTTGTGAAGTTTCCACTGTATTGCCCCAAGTGTAAAAAAGAAACTCGAATTAACGTAGTAAAGCTGAAGATGGTATTGAGCGAAGAGCCAGACGTGTAACGCAGAGCCAGCTCCCCGATTTTGGTGGAGCTGGCTCATTTTATTTAATCTCTGTCCCGCCTTTCGTGCGGAGCGCGTTAAGGACAGACTGAAAGACTGGGATCACAGCAAGGGCTTCTTCTTCGCTGCAATCTTCCACCAACAGGCGTAATTGCCGGAGTGCTGGGGATTCCCGCTGCATATTTGGATAGAAAATCTCCCGCGAGTCCATATTGAGAGCACGAACTAAAGGATATAAGACCTCCAGTTTAGGATTACCCTTGTAGTTTTCAATGTTCAATACCGTGCGAACATCCTTATCCATTTTGTCGGCAACTTCCCGCTGGGTGAGCCCCGATGCACCACGGGCACGTTTTACGGCATCGCCTAAAGAACGAGAGTAGTCTTTCATTACAATTCACCTCTCGCATATTCTACAATACCTGTCCTTTCAACAAAATTCGCGCCATTTCATCTGATGAGTGTATTGCGATACATAGATTATATGAATGAGGTAGTCAGACATGATCGTGCAGCTAAGCGGTGAGTATTCGCCGCACATGAATTTCAATGCAATACACGGACATGCCGCATTTACAAAGATGTACCGCAATACACCCTAAAACACTTTTCTCCGAAAAGACATAAAAGGCATGCTTGCCGCTCTCCGCCCTCTAATCTGGATTTTTCAAAAAATCAGATCGGAGGTAACAGGAAATGGATGGCAAGCATCCAAATCAATATGATAAGCGTCCCAAGAGGCGCAAAGACAAAGACAATCCCTATGAACTGCTTTCGGTTGGTATGGATACTCCAACGGCTCGTTATTACATTCGCTTTAAGGATGGACAAGGTGTAGAGCATTGTATGGAGATTGAAAAGCCGCTTTTTGATATGCTGGACGGCTTTGAGCTGGAGGATATATCGCACTTGAACGAAGTGGACAATCATTACGAGCACTCAGAGCTAACCGAGGCATCATTGAATGAACGCGCATTTGAAGCACCTCAGCCCATTGAAGCGATTGTGAATTATAAGATTGAATGCGAGGAATTACATAGGGCGATCCGGCATCTACCGGAGATCCAGCGCCGTAGGCTGATACTCTACTATTTTTGTGATATGACTTATGAGCAGATCGCGGAAATTGAAAAGTGCAGCTATCCCGCCGCGCGGCGGTCAATATTGTCGGCAATCGACAATCTGAGAAAAATTCTGGAATGAGGGGTACATTTTCCCCG
>CAMHAV010000265.1 GCA_946182865.1 uncultured Clostridia bacterium | reverse complement strand
GCGGCAATGAACGGCATCTGCTGATGGTACGCGCGCCGGAACACAAGGCGGCGCTCTTTGGAAAGGCGGGAGGAAGATGAATGAATTTTTAGGACGTGCCGCCCTGATGGTGGTCACCGACAAAAAGACATTGCAAAAGGTGTGTGGGGGCTTATTGGTTATCTTCGTTGCCCTGTTTACGCCGTTAATCGCGGCGGTGGAGGTGATGAACAGTGACTTCACCATCGACGCGGACGAACTGGAAACCATGCTTATGTCCAATCTGGACGAGAATGAGAAAGCACGGCTGCGGGAAATGGACAGCCAGATCAGAAAGCTCGACAGCAAAATGTCCTCCGCCGGATACGGCGCACGGACGAAGGAAGCGGAAGTGCTGTGGCTTCTTGCGCTCTACGGCAAGCCTACCGACAGCAAGACGGCTGATCAATTGGTGAAATGCTTCAGGGAAGACCAGACCGACAATCAGCTGGTCGCGGCGGTCAACAAGACCTTCGGCACAAATGTGGTGGCGGATATTTTTACAAAAATCATGAATTCCATCCGTTCCACCACCATCAATATCTCCGATTATGTCGACCCCTCCACCAAGAACAATCTCGATTTGGTGAAGTGGGCAAAGCACGCGGAGAAGTCCGGCTGGGGTTATGTGTGGGGAACCTACGGCGGCGTGATGAACAAGAAAACCCTTGAGCGCAAGTCCAGTCAGTACCCGAATGAGGTGGGCAGTCTCTCCGACTTCATCAAAAAGCACTGGCTCGGCGGACGCACCGCCGACTGTGTGGGATTGATTAAAGGCTACGGCTGGCTCAATCCCGAAACGCTGGAAGTGGAATACGGCACGAACGGCATGAAGGACGTGGGCGCGGACGGTATGTACAAGAACGCCAAAGTCAAAGGACCAATTGAAACCATGCCGGAAGTCCCCGGACTGGCAGTCTGGCACAAAGGACACATCGGTATCTACATCGGAAACGGCGAAGTCATCGAAGCCATGAGTACCAAAACCGGCGTGAAGAAAACGAAATTTTCTACCAAACGCTGGTCGCACTGGCTCGAAATTCCCTATATCGAGTACATCGATGAAGCGCCAAGCCATTAACAACAGGAAAGGAAAACCAATTTGAGTAAAATTAATATCACGATTCAGTTCGATGAAGAAAGGCTGACGGCACTTCAGCTTTACGCCTCACAGAAAAATGTGACGGTGGAAGGCACGCTCATGCAGACAATGGAGTCGCTGTATATCAAAACCGTCCCGCAGTCTGTGCGTGATTTCATTGCCATGAAACAACAGGCGTCGGCTGAAAACTGTGCTTCCGATGAGGGTGGCGGCAGTTGAGAGATCAGAATTTCGGTATCGAAATCGAAATGACGGGGCTGACCAGAGCCAACGCCGCGCAGGTGCTGGCGGGATATTTCGGCACGGACGCCACTCATGTCGGCGGGGTATACGATGCTTACACGGTGCGCGACGGCGACGGACGGCAGTGGAAAATCATGAGCGATTCAAGCATCAACTGCCAGAACCGGAACGGGCATACTGCCAGCCGGCTCTACGCGGTGGAGTTTGTGTCTCCAATCTGCCGCTATGAGGACATCGAAACCATTCAGGAGCTGGTGCGGAAACTGAGGGCGGAAGGCGGACGTGTCAACAACACCTGCGGCATTCACGTCCACATCAATGCCGCGCCGCACACGCCCAAAACGCTCCGCAACATCGTCAACATCATGGCGGCGAAAGAGGATCTGCTCTACAAGGCATTGGATATCAAGGTCGAGCGGGAGAATTACTGCAAGAAAGCGGACACACGTTTCCTCGATGACGTGAATCTGAAACGCCCGACCACCATGCCGGAACTGGAAGAACTGTGGTACAACGGGCGAGGCGGGAGCTTCCATCATTACGATGACAGCCGGTATCATGCGCTCAATCTGCACTCGGTGTTCTCCAAAGGCACGATAGAATTTCGCTTGTTCAACTCCACGCTTCACGCCGGAGAGGTCAAGTCCTACATCCAATTGTGTCTTGCCATCAGCCATCAGGCGCTTGTGCAGAAGTCCGCTTCACGCTCCCGCACCACGTCGGAGAATGAGAAATACACCTTCCGCACATGGCTTCTGCGGCTGGGTATGATTGGTGACGAGTTCAAGAGCGCAAGGTTTCATCTGCTCAAAAAGCTGGACGGCAACATCGCTTGGAAAGACCCGTCACAGGCGGAACGCCAGAAGGAACGCCTCGCGGCACGCCGCGCGGAGGAATTATTGCAGGAAGGTAATCAGAATGAAGCCTCGGAAGAAAGCAATATTGAATCGCAGGGCGAGGATGAGCAGGATGATTCTCCTGCCATGACGATGTAAATTTTGTAAATGAAAGGATTTTTGAATCAGAAATATGAGAAGAAAATTGTATATTGCCTATGGCAGTAATCTCAATAAGGAGCAGATGGCAAGGCGATGTCCCACGGCAAGGTATGTCGGGACGGGTATGGTCGAGGGGTACGAACTCAAATTCAAAGGCAGACCGGAAGGGGCATACGCCACCATTGATCCCAAAAAGGGCGGCACAGTTCCGGTTGCGATTTGGGAGATTCAGCCCTATGACGAATTCCGTCTGCACCAGTATGAGGGGTATCCAAACCATTATTTTACCAAGAACATCCCCGTAAAAATCGGAAATCATGAGGTGACCGGCATGGTTTACATCATGAATC
>CAMHAV010000264.1 GCA_946182865.1 uncultured Clostridia bacterium | reverse complement strand
GGAATAATATCACAGTATTTCCTATATGTCAAGAATTTAGGGAATAAATATACAAACTATTCACAAGTCAAAGGATTATCTCCCGAAAAGTTTCTTATATGATACTTTTTTCCTTTGCTATTAGTTAATCCTTACCGATAAAAAAACATTAAAAATATATCAAGTCCGAAACCAAGGAGTCACACTATGACGGCAACACACCAGATCTACCTGTCAGAATATGCCCCCAGCGCCCTTGTCAGCGCGTTTGCCGCGCTCGGTCACACAATATCTCGGGTGCATTCCCAAGGCGTCACCTATGCGCCTGTAGATTCACACCCGGATATCTTCTGCTGCAAAATGGGCGTGACCCGTCATTCCCATCTTTTCATGGGCGATAAGCAGGAACTGGGCTATGCCTATCCCGCAAACTGCCGCTTTAATGCGGTATGTCTCGACCACTATTTCATCCACAACCTAAAAATCACCTCCCCGACGCTGCTCGGGGAGGCAAAAAAACTCGGTTTGGAATGCATTCATGTCAATCAGGGCTATACCAAATGCAATACGGTGGTGGTGGACGGACACTCCGTCATCACGGCCGATCAGGGGATTCTGCGCGCGCTGCGGGACTATCCCGCCATCGACGTGCTTCCCGTCCGGCAGGGCTTCGTCAGGCTGGATGGGTTTCCCTATGGCTTTCTCGGCGGCGCAAGCGGACGGGTGGACGGCACGCTGTTTTTCAACGGCGACCTTTCCGCCCACCCGGATTTCACAGCCATCCGCCAATTTGTGGAAAGCCGCGGCGTTGCGCTGCGATTCTTTCCCGAATATGAACTGACCGACATCGGCAGTATTCTGACCGATTAGCCCGACGGATTACGGCTCCTCGTCCAGCAGCAGGCGCATGGCTTCGCGGTATTTTTCCGCCCGCTGTAAATCCCGCTCGGTCGGTTCCTCCATCCGCGACATGTCGCTGTTGTGCCGCAGATCGGCAAGCTTGACCTTGACCGCCACGGGATTGGTCTTGATGCGCCGCACATAATCCATATACGGCACACCCTCGCGATGGGTCATCAGATCAATCGCCTTGCAGGCTTCCTCCGAGAATCCCATGCGCCGCAGATCGTCCAGTGTGTAGTCGGTATCCTCCACCACATCATGCAGCAACGCCACCACGGTGGTTGTCTCGTCCTCCATCTGCTCCGCGAGGTGAAAGGGATGAAAGACGTAGGGCAGGCCGCTCTTGTCCCGCTGTTCCTTGTGAGCCTCAAACATCAGGTTGACAGCCTTCTTGGTCTGGGGTGTATAGATCAATGCTTCCGCTTCCCTTCGGCTTGTTTTACTCGACCCAGAACACGCGGCCTTCCTTGCGCGGCGCGGCTTTGGGAGCCTGACCGTCGATGTAACCCACCGCGCAATGGCCGATGCCTTCCCACTCGCCCTCCACGCCGAGATCGGCAAGGAGCTGCTTGTATTCATCGGTTTCAAATTCCTCTTTGGCGCGGTGAATCCAGATGCTGCCGAGTCCCAGCGAGTGCGCCGCCAGCATCAGATTGCCCATGACCAGACTGCCATCATATACGGCGGTCGGCCAGTTTTTGTCCGCCAACACGATCAGTATCACGGGCGCGCCGTAAAAGGGATCGAAGCCCTCCTGCCAGCCGCCGATTTTGCGGTTGTCCTCCGCGATCTTGTCTCTGAGCGCCTTGTCGGTGACGGCAATCACCGTGGCTGCCTGTTTGCCCTTGCCGTTGGCGGCATAGAGTCCCGCTTCGATGATCTGTTCGAGATCAGCCTTGGCGGGCATCTCCGGCTTGAATTTGCGAACGCTCCGGCGTTCTTTCATGGATTGAATAATTTCATTCATAGTATGATGTCTCCTTCTTCGTCTTTTACCGCAGCTCAAATCCATTGCCGACATGAAATTCCAGCTTTTTCAGTCTCAACTGGCTGAGGGACTGCTTCTGCGCCTCCACCTGTTCCATAACGCCACAGATAGAACTGTACGCCACCAACTGGGTATAAAGATTTTTTGTTTTGTCGCCGAATGCTTTTTCGTTGAGAATCTCCACAATCAGCTCGCGCAGCAGACCAAAATCCGCGAGCTGCGACTGACGGGCGGGAATCACCGTGCCGTCCGTCAGGCATATTTCCACATCGTCACAGACGGTCAGTTTATCCGCGAATGCCTGCGCGGCGCAGATTTCGGGCAGAAAGCTGTCGCACGCCATGGCAAGCGTCCTGTCTCCTAACTGCTGTACCGCCTTCCCCACCAGCCGATCATAATCCTCCTGTGATTTCACCGCCAGGAACAATCGCAGATAGGTCATCACGAGGCTTTTCATTTCCTCCCGCCCCGCCTGGCCTCTGTAGGGATAGGGCAGCAGGGTTTCGGGAGATTGCTCGATGAAGAAAAACTGCTTGTCGGACACAAAATACCGCTCGGCGTGGCCGCAATCCCATGTTTCCGCCATTTTAGCGATTTTGTCGCCTAACTCCGGAATGGGAACGTCGTCAATCCGGCATTCACCGATGACTTCATCCGGCAGCTTGGCGGCGTAAATCTTGACATACACAAAGGTTTGGTTTCCGAGGCGCTTTATGATATCTTCTTTCAGCAATTCCCAGTAAACCTCCGTCGGATGGGCGGCTTCGCTTTCTTTTTTGGAGCCGATCGTCACCAAATCGCTCAGATACACCTGCCAGCGATGCGTATGCCCCGCAAATTCGCTTGTGATCTCACGCGGGTGGATGCCCTCCGCCGCCGCCTTCAATCCCGACATAAAGCTGAAAGCAA
>CAMHAV010000263.1 GCA_946182865.1 uncultured Clostridia bacterium | reverse complement strand
CGAATTGTCCAAGTTCTTCGAATTGTCCAAGTTCTTCGAATTGTCCAAGTTCTTCGAATTGTCCAAGTTCTTCCAATCATGGAAATGGTCATCAAAGTCCCAGCATCTCAAGCACCATGGCGCGCATCGACTGCGTATCGTTGCCGCACACGCTGTCAAAACGAACCGCCTTGCCTTTCAGATCGGCCAGCGACGCGGGAATCGCTACGCCGGACACCTCGTTGAGATTTTCGAGCATGGCAAAGTCGTCGTCCGTGATCTTCTCCTTGGCAACCGCACTGAGAACAGCGGGCGCAAATTTATAGGGGCTGGCGGTGGAAGCAATGATCGTGGGAACATCGCTGCCGAATTCCTTGACATACTGCTCATAGACATTCAGCGCCACAGCGGTGTGGGTATCGGAGAGATAATGCTGCGAAGCAAACACCCCGCCAATGGTAGCCAGCGTCGCCTCATCGTCGCAGCAGCCCGCCCAGAACAGTTCTTTGATAGCCGCCTTTACATCATCGTCCACCTCATATCTTCCGGTCGCGGCAAGGCTGTCCATCCAGCCCTTGACTCTCGCGCTGTCGCAGCCGCTCAGGTCATAGAGCAGACGCTCCAAGTTGCTGGAAATGAGAATATCCATCGAAGGAGACACGGTGGTATAGAAATGACGGTTTCTGTCGTAAACGCCCGTTCTGAGGAAATCGGTCAGCACATTATTGGCGTTGGAGGCGCAGATCAGCTTGCCGATGGGCAGACCCATCTTCTTGGCATAGTAAGCGGCGAGAATGTTGCCGAAGTTGCCCGTGGGAACCACCACGTTGACCTTATCGCCCTTGTTCTTGATCACGCCCTTGTTCATCAAATCGGCGTAAGCGGAGATATAGTAAACAATCTGCGGTGCGAGACGACCCCAGTTGATGGAATTGGCGGACGAAAATGCCATGTTGCCCTTGGCCAGCTCCGCCGCCGTTTCGGGATCGGTAAAGATGCGCTTCACACCGGTCTGCGCGTCGTCAAAGTTGCCGCTGATGGCACACACACCGACGTTGCCGCCTTCCTGCGTGACCATCTGCTTTTTCTGAATCGCGCTCACGCCCTCCACGGGATAGAACACGATGATTCTGGTACCCAGAACGTCCTTAAAGCCTTCGAGCGCCGCCTTGCCGGTATCGCCGGAGGTTGCGACGAGGATGACGATTTCCTTGCCGTCGCAGGTCTTTTTGACCGAGCGGGTCAGCAGATGAGGCAGCAGTTGCAGCGCCATATCCTTAAAGGCACAGGTGGGACCGTGCCACAGTTCAAGCACAAAGCGGTTTTCCGCGATATCCACCACGGGAGCCACATCGTCACCGCCGAATTTGCCGGTGTAAGCGCCGTCCACGCATTCGCGCAGTTCTTCTTCGGTAAAATCGGTGAGGTACTTGCCCAGTACGCTCACGGCTCTGTCGCGGTAGTCGGTTTTGGCAGCCGCAAGCAGTTCCTCATGGGTCAGCGCGGGAATGGCTTCGGGAACATACAGACCGCCGTCGGGTGAAATGCCTGTGGCGATGGCGTAAGCCGCCGAAACCTTTACGGAATTGTCTCTTGTGCTGGTGTAATTCATAACAATACCCCTCGATTCCATCATCTGTCAAATCTTTAACATTTCTTTTTAACCATGCAATGTACTAAAAAGATTGTAAAAATTTTAACAGATAATTCGTCCGATGTCAACGGTATGCCGCACGATTTATCACATGCCACAAAAAATTCCGATTTCGGGGCATTGGTTTTGATTTTTTATGATGACATTTTTACCCACAGCGCGGGACGGACACACACCTCGCAGATTTCCGTTTCATCGGTCACATCAAGACCGTCCATATCCACTTCGCCGTTCTGATCGACATAGGCCGCATCAAATTCGCTGAAACCGGGCGAACGCAGCCACCAGAAAGAGCAGCCGCTTTTTTCATCCACCCACGCGCCGCAGCGGTGGGCATAGGGCGTAACAGACGCTTTGCGGTGTTCGTCATACAGAAAATAGCGGTTGACCTCGTCAATGCTGAGAAGAAACACCCGATCTTTCGTCGGCTTTCCGCCCTTGGTATCGCATTCGGGATTGTCGGGATTTTCATTTGTCACCGTGAGCAGCTTTTTCTGTTGTGCGTAGTCAAACGCCATGCGCACAAACGCCGTATCCAGCCAGTCACGCAGAGAACAGTCGTCCCACGTCACCTGATCCAATGCGTTGTTGTAGGGTTTGCAGTCGAGCAGTTTCTCCGACAGCAGCAGTGCCGCGCCGCCCCGAAATTCCAGCACGCGCCACGCAATCGGCAAAAATTCGCCGGCGCTGCCCTGCGGATATTGTCCGAAACGCACGGTATCTCCTACTGACGCCCTTTGCAGCTGTTCCTCAATCGTCAGGTCAAAGCCCGGCGACGGCGGCTGCGGTCGACCGCCGCTGATCAGGGACAATTCTTCTATCATCCGCTGCGCGGTTTGCTCGGCGGTCAGCCCCACTGCCCGGATGCCCTGCAAATCCTCCACATCCACAAACCAGTCCTTGATGCCGGTGTGGACATCCCCGAATGCCACGTCATCCAGCCACACCACATTGACCTTTCTGCCATATCCCCGCGCAATGCGGAATTCCTTGCGCACATAGGTATCCTCGGCGGCAAACATCGCCTTGGTCACAAACAGCAGTATCGCCTTGCTCGCTTCAATGCTGCGCGTAATCTCGCTGCTCCATTTTTCACCCTTTTCGATGCCATAGTCATACCACAGCGGCACGCCTTTCTGATTGAGAAAGCGGGCAATTTCTCCCACCCGTCCGGTGTCATCGCTCTTATAGCTGATAAAA
>CAMHAV010000262.1 GCA_946182865.1 uncultured Clostridia bacterium | reverse complement strand
TCTTTCCCTCGATTCAACCTATGTATAATTCTTTCGGGATTTTAGGATACAACGGATGGATTTCTTCCAATTACGCCGACCGCGTATTTCTGATCATGTCACGGCGCACCGAGGCATTGACGCTGGCCGCTATCATGATTATCGGTTTTGCCGTATGCGCGGGTATCATCAACAACGCCCTCAGCGCCAAGATACGGGAGAGCAAAAAGGTGATAGGAACGCTCAGGGCAGTGGGCGCTTCCGAACGTGAAATTGTGAAGTGCTACATCATGCAGATGCTCTCCATGTTCGGTATCGGCACGGGAATAGGATATGCGTTGTTTGTTACCGGATACCTTTATTATTACATCGAGGCATATAATAACGGCTATGAGTTGTCGATGAATTTCGCGCCGTGGGCCTCGATGGGAATGACGCTTTTGCTGCTTGTCGTCTGCGCGGCAAATCTTTGGGGCAAGATCCGCGCGGAGATGAAAAACAGCATTGTCGAGAACATAAGGGAGCTGTGATACTGTGGAAAAAGTGATAAAAAGGATTTGTTCTCTCCTGACGTTTTCTCTGCTGTTTTTATGCGCCTTCTCGGTTTGCGCGCTTCCTGTCCGAGCCGAAGAATTGCAGGAGATCATGGACGCAACCATTCCGCGGTTGATGGTCACCGGCTACACGCTTGACAGCGAATATATTTCTCCCGACAGCGAGTGTACGCTGACGGTGGTTCTGAAAAACTACTGCAAAACCAAAGCCGTGCGAAACATAAAGCTCTCCTTTGCGGAAAACAGCGGCGACATCAAGCCGGTCGGCATGGGAACGAAGTATGTGGCCAGCATATCCGCCGGCGCGCAATATAAATGGAAAATCAAACTGACCGCCTCAAAGACCGCTTCTATCGGCGAGCATGAGGTCGTGATTTCAAGCGAATTTCAGGATAAGTATGATTCCGCCTTCTCAGACTCCGACACGCTGCGGTTGACGGTCAGCCAGAAGGCAGGGCTTGCGTACAGCGGACTCATACTTCCGGCTAAAATGGTGGAGGGTGACACCTCGGCTGTTGACATGAGCTTTATGAACACCGGCAAATGCAAAATCCGCAATCTGCGGCTGGACTTTTCGGCTGACGGACTTATTACCGGAGGCACAACCTTTGTCGGTGAGATCGAAGCCGGACAGAGTGCCTCGGCCAAGGCCAACATACGAGCCGGCAATGACCTCGGAGAAAAGACCGGCAGCGTTACGGTCACTTATGAGGACGAGTTGGGAGAAAGCTATTCTCTGACGGAGGATATTTCCACCGTGGTCATCGAAAAAACGGTGACGCAGCCGCAGCCCGAAAAGGAAGAAAAGAAAAATCCGCAGTGGTGGCTTTTCATTCTGATCGGATTGGTTGTCGGCGGAGGAATCGGAGCAGGCGTTCCTCTTGCCATCCACTCATACAAGCAGCGCAAGGAGGACGAGTTGAGGCTGTAAGCGACATTTTTCAGGATTCATATTTTACATGGGAAAAGGGCATTGGTTTTGAGAGGATATCTTGATCAATGTCCTTTTTGATATTCATCGCAAATGACGATGTGACGATAAGAATAATGACTAAGACGGATGGAAAGTAATGTCATTTAGTCAAACCGCAACCCACACCACCAAGGCACCTGTTGAAGCCTGTTTGCCGATTTGTGCGATTCTTTCAATGAAATCGGAAAAGTACCCGCCTCAGGGCATTCAGGGCTTAAATCGAGGATTTCGGAGAGAGAGCTTTTCCAACCTTGATACACCTTTCAATGCCCAAAATTTGCGTCGCATTAAACAAAGAAAAGGGCATTGCTTCATTCGAACACCAGTGACGATGAGGACGATAAGGACGATGGTGAGATGTCCCTCACATCACCCATTTCATTGTGAATGATTATCCTATGAACAGGGAAGATTTTGGATAATCCTAATTGCTCAAAAATGGCAAACTAACCTCACTGACAAAACATTGGTCAAAGCTATTGTGAAAATCTCTATGGGCTGTTATAATTTTCTTATAGCAATCCAAATAATCGGGGAGACAAAAGAAGGCGATGATGGTGAGTGCAGGGCAAGGCGGAGGACGACGGTGGGCTGGCGCCCACCTATAGCAATCCAAATAATCAGGGAGACAAAAGGAGGCGATGATGGTGAGTGCAGGGCAAGGCGGAGGACGACGGTGGGCTGGCGCCCACCTAGGACGACAACGCAGCCATGTGCTCACCAGCGCGCCGAACTTGTCTTTTTGTTTGTTTGGATTGCTATAGTTACCATAATATCATAATCCGAGTGAAAATCAAACACGCGCAATGTTAAATTTTTCAAAACAGAATATGACTAATAGGGAAAAATTTTCAATTACCGAGGGGGAAATGCGGATTCAGGCGGGTCCAGCACCATTAAAATTCCAGTTTATACTTTTTTAACAAACAATAATACCACTGGTGTAAAATAGGATCATCGAGATGACAGCACTTCACATCCATTTTTTGCTGAATAAGTCAACCTCTTCTGCAAGAAAAATATCAGGGTAACCTCCTCTGATAAGCTCGTGATCACATCCAAGTTTAATGTTGCGCTCAGAATTTCTACGATGATTCCTGCATGAGAAACGGGAAATCCCATATCAAAATCAGCTTCAGACTTCGGATTATTGCATGAGGGTAACAAGATCGGGCTGTGATTTTCCGAGCGACAGTCCCCTTTCAAAATCGATTTTCTGTTTCTGAACGAAGAATTATTTTGAATTTTGCTCTGCAAAATCATCTTCCACCTGTCTCTTTGCCCTCAAAGATTGAGATAGTTGCAACGCCATCGGAGCGTCATCTGCCAACTGCTCTGAACTATTCCA
>CAMHAV010000261.1 GCA_946182865.1 uncultured Clostridia bacterium | reverse complement strand
ATCATAACAAAAAATCTAATTTGTGATTTACTTCACTAAGTTGTGGATAGTGGATAGAAAACCTGAAAGAGCAATTGAAAAACGAAAAGAACCAATTCGATGCTGCCATTGAGGCGCTCAACCAAGCCGTTAAGGAAATCAGACGCTCCAAAGTCGCCATCGAAGTGACCGTCAGAAACGAACCGAAGGAAGGAGATCATGCATAATGAGCTGTAGATTCAGCGTCAAACTCACGCAGTACACGCCGCTGCTGCACTTTCAGGGGGAGCAGGAAGGCGCGTGCCTGAGAGCCTCGGAAGTCAAGCCCGCGCTGGATAATTTTATCGCCGACTGGCTGCAAAACCATCCCGAGGACGCGGACAAGTCTTGGATTCTCTCGGAAGTCAACAGACACATCGCCTATCGCTACCGGATGACGTTCACCCCCAACGGGGAACCGGAGCACCAAAGAGCGCAGGATAATATGCCGAAAAGACCGTATTTCTATATGTATAGGACAACGAATGACAAAAATAAAACAGTTGTCAAAGGCGATATTCACAGATTATACTTTGCCGCAATGGGCGATGACGCCTTTGATGGGAATGGCGAAAGCAAAACAAAAGGCGTTTTTTACCCCAAGGGAATGACGATGACCATTCTTGTTCCGGGTGATCGGGACAACAGGCTGTCTGATTTACTGAAAAAACTCATTCCTCCCTTCTTCGCGCTCCACTGCTTCGGCAACCGCAGCAATAAGGGATTTGGGAGCTTCGGCGTGAAGGAGATAAACGGCAATCCCGAAGGCATACTGATTCCGATGCAGCTTGCGCAATATGCGCCGAATCAGAAAACGCTGTATTATGTCGAATATGGCAATCAGGCATGCACCTCTCACAAGGAGTATCTTGACGATGTGTTCATGCTGTCGCAAGTCATAAAGGCGGGATTGAATTACACTTTTGTAAACGATAATAGCTATTACAAGGGATTGATTTTCAGGTATTTTCTGGATCCCAATAAGCAAGACGGCAAAGAAATCCATTCCGAAAAAAGATTCATCAAAGATCAGATGCTTTGTTTAGGAGGCAAAAAAGCTAATACAACCAATTTTGTGAGAGGAATCATAGGACTACCCCAGAATTATGATTATAAGAATTTTTATACGCATGATAAGGATTTTGCAGTAGAAGTTTCTCACGATGTTATAGAAAGATATGAAAATCCTATTCATTTCAAACCCTGCGGACGGTATCTTTTTATTATCCCTCAAATCATTCCGGACAAAATGCTTGCTACCAAGTTTATCCTACATTCCAAGAAAAAGAATAGAAGCGGTACAGTGATTGAGGAAAAACAGAAGACCATTCAAACTCCGTCAGATTTCAACATTATCAGTTTTTTGGATTATTGCGTAAGTGAATATGATAATGACCGTTCAGAATTAATAGAAAATTTTGAAAACAGAGGAGCCACAAAGTCAATCCGTTCTTCAATTAATCGTGTAGAATCCATCAAAAAAGCAAAGACAAAGGAAAAAGCACAAGCAAAGGCAGGTGACAAAAACAATGGCTGATCGCGCGAAATACACAGCGGTCACATTGGGACCGATTTACGATACATTTCAGCTGACTTCCACACCCGGCGGCACATGGTGCGCGAGCTATATCTTTTCATGGCTTGCCAAGGAAATCATCACACACCTGATCAATGACGGAATCAGCCGAGACGACTTTATCGCTCCGGTGTTCAATGTAACAGACGACGAAATATTTATTCCCGGCGGTAGGGACGTTGCCGCCAAAGGGGTAGGGCTTTTCTTTGACCACATCATCGTCAAAGGCGATTGTATGGCAAAAGCAAAAGCTGCAAGAGGCGCTGCCATTCATGCGCTTGCAGAAATGGTTGCCGAGGCCATCCACAAAGAAACAGAAACTCAAACTTCCCACACGCAAAAGAGGCATGAAGCCCCAAAAATAAGGCAAAAAACGGAATAAAAAAATGCATAGTACCTCGAAATGTGGTATAATTGAATTGACAAGAACAACCAACCACAGGAGGACTATGCCATGTCAATTATAACACAGGGATATGAAAACAATCAAGAGTGTGAGAGCAGAATTTCAAAGTTTTTTTCGTCTTACAAAATCGGTGACTTGCTTCGCAAGTGCGGAGCAGGTAAGGAAAAAGGCGTTGCAATCGTTCAGATATTCCGTTATCTGCTTTGCCTGATGTTTTCCGATCGCTCAATGTATATGCAGATCACAACTAAGCGGTTCAAAGAGGACTACTCTAAAAATACCGTCTATCGTTTTCTGAATAACAGCAGAATCAATTGGGAACGATTCACCACGATACTCTCAGAGCGAATTATCAACGGTTTTATGCGCCCGTTGACAAGCGAAAACCGTGAAGACATTTTCGTGATAGATGACAGTGCTTATCACAAAAGAGGATACAGGAAAACCGAATTGGTAGCGAGAGTCTTTGATCATGTTTCCATGACATACGTCAAAGGCTTCCGTATGCTGTCGCTCGGCTGGTCTGACGGCAACTCATTTGTGCCGATCACACATAGGCTGCTGTCATCAACGAAAGATGAAAATGTTCTCGGAGTGAAAACCGCATTTGACAAGCGTTCCATAGCCTTTAAACGCCGTCGTCAGGCAAGAGAAAAAGCGACTGACGTCATGCTGGATATGCTGAAACAGGCGAAAAAAGCGGGTCATCA
This sequence comes from uncultured Clostridia bacterium, assembly GCA_946182865.1. GTDB lineage: Bacteria > Bacillota > Clostridia > Oscillospirales > Acutalibacteraceae > RUG762. The sequence goes on along the minus strand of CAMHAV010000261.1, from coordinate 159 downwards.
CGCGAAATATGTTCTTTTTGACAGTTGGTTTTCCAACCCTAAGGAAATCATCCGTATCAGCGAGGATTGTCACCTTGACACCATAGCGATGGTTAAGAAAAGCTCTAAGATATGCTATGAGTTCGAAGAAGAGAAACTGAACATTAAGCAGATCTTTGC
>CAMHAV010000260.1 GCA_946182865.1 uncultured Clostridia bacterium | reverse complement strand
ACAACGCTATTATACAGGAGGATTTCACAATGGAAAAGACCATTTATGACGAAAGTAACGGTTTGTGGTACGAGCTGCGGGGCGATTATTACATTCCCTGCCTGACAGTACGGGCTCAAGCGGAAAGACCTATCGGCATTTGGGGGCAGCGGCACCTGCGATATATCAGGCAGCATCGTAAAGCACTATACACAGAGTTGCTGACCGGTGGCAGGCTGAATACCTATCTTGCTGACGTCAACGATCAGGCAGAGAAACAAATGCTCTTGCTGACAAAGCAGATGGCAGAGCGTGAGGGTGTCACCGAACAGCTCAAGGCACAGGATCAAATGCTGTGGGTGCAACGGATGAACAGCATCCGGGATAGAGCAATGGAAATAGTCAATAGTGAATTGATCAATAATTAAGCATAATGGGCGGAGATAGTTTATTCCATCTCCGCCCATTATTCAACGAACACCGTTTACTCGCTCATGATCTGCTTCAACGGTATTCTTTTCATAGACTGTCCGTAAGCAAACATGATGCCTTCATAAACGACGATAAAAACACCGAGTGTGATAAAACATATCGGAAAGTCAAATTTGTATTCGGGTACACCCTCAACACCGGCAAATACAATGTCAACCATGATTTTCAGCAGAGCGTACTGATAGACAGATCCGATGACAAATCCGATATAAGCCGCGGGACGGTAACCGTCGAGGACAGAGTGTTTACAGTCTGCGCTCTGATAGCCGAACACACGCATCATGGTAATGTTCTTTTGGTTGGAACGTATAACGGACGTCACAGCGATATACAGCGTGGTAAACGCCAGCACAACGCCAATAATAAATATCATAAACCCCATCATATCGCTTGCCAAATCCTTCATGCTTGCGGACATTTGTATCATAGCAGAAAAGCAGAACGAGGAAAAGGCGATGAAAAATACTAGCGTTTTGCGGCTTCTCAGCACGGAGCTTTTCATTTCGGCGACAAAGCTCTTTTTGTCTTTGACGTCATGGTTTTTGCCCTTCGATTTCACAATTCCCTTGAGAAGATTCACACAGGGCTGATTGAGCTTCAACAGGCTGTACCCTACCGCAATCAAGGCAAACACCAATAACGGGAGGATCACCAACAGAACAAATAGTATCCAATGAATGTGAATGGGCATTTCGGGTAAGTAGCCTTCCGCATTCTGCTTTGTATAGAACCCCGGCATGATCCAAAAGGATAGCAGATAACCAATCAGACAACCGATGAACACGCTCAATCCGAAAACTGAAAAGCCTTTTGCAATTTTGAAATCGGAGTAGCCGAGCGCCTTTAAAATGCCTATTTCTTTGGAATGACTGTCGATATAATGCTTGATATAGAAAAACAGCATCACAACGGTGGTAGCAGCCAAACAGCCGCCGCTTACAGCGCATACGACCTTGGCGGTCATCAGCTGGGCGTCATAAAAAACCTGCGCGACGGGAGTGTCGATCAAATCCGCTATCGCCGTGAGATCCATATAATAGTTCAAAAACAAATTGCAGACGGTAACGGCACAACAGGTCATAATGGAAATGCCGAACAGTTTTATGCTGTCCTTTATGCTGACGATCATATCTTCACCAACCTATCTCGAAAGCGGTCTTCTTGTCGGTATTATCCGTGGTATTGACGATTTTCCCGCTGTTCATTTTAATGATCCGGTCGGCGGTTTCCGCAATATTGGCGTTGTGTGTCACCATGATCATCGTAAAGCCCTGTTTTGCTTGCAGCTTGATAATGTAGTCCAGTATCAGTCTGCCCGTGTTTTCATCCAATGCGCCTGTCGGCTCGTCGAGGAAAAGTACCTTCGGATTTTTGGCAAGCGCTCTTGCAATGGCGACGCGCTGCTGCTCGCCGCCGCTGAGCTCAGAGGGGAACTTTTTCCGCTTTTCGGCTAAGCCGACAGCCTCAATAAGCGGCAGGAAGTCTTTGTTATGATCCAAGTCGGCCCCCATTTTGATATTCTTCTCCACATTGAGATGCGGAAGCAGATAGTATTGCTGAAAAATATAGGCTGTGTTGTCACGGCGGAATTTTGTCAGTTCCTTTTCGCTCATATTCTCGAGCTGTCTGCCGTCGTATGTAACGGAACCTCCATCGATTTCTTCCAGACCGGATATAACATTTAGAAAAGTGGATTTTCCGGAACCGGAAGCTCCGAGGATCACTATGAACTCTCCGTCACTGATATTTACAGTGACATCATCCAGTGCCTTAAAGCGACTTTCGCCATTGCCGTAATACTTTGTAAGATTTCTGACCTCTATCATTTTGATTTACCTGCCAATCTCTCAAATAATAAAGCTTTGAAGACAGCCGTCAACATGTCGCTGATCTCTTGCTCCGTAAATCTGCACATGGAGGTTGCGCAAAGCGCAGCGATACCATGCGAATAAATCCATAGGTGACGGTACAGGATAACAGCATCTTCATTTGTAACAGGGTATTGATCTGTAATTGATTTTACAATTGATGGATAGTTATCATCAATTTCCGGAAGAATTTTACCCAATACCATATCATCCGGAAGCTTTCTCATAAACAAAAGCCAGAATAACTGTGGCTCATTCATAGCAAAAGATATATATGCCTGTCCGACGCCCCTGAATGCAAGGTTCTGCTGTAATCCCTGATGAACATAATCTGAATATATTTCACGAGCTCTATCCTCTATGCCATCCAGCACCTCGCCCATATTTTCAAAAACAGTAAATATCGGCCTTGATGAACTTCCGAGATAGCGCCCAATTTCACGTGCAGTCACGGCTGTAATGCCGCTCTCACGCAAAATTGTCAGACCGGCATCAACGATTTCTTTTTTTGTAAATTTTGCTCTCGGAGGCATGATACACCCTCTTTCTAAAACTAATGTTGCGCAACGCACGTTTTATTATAATCAAAAGTCACTTCTCTGTCAAGTCTGCTTGTCTAAAGTGCACTTTAGACA
>CAMHAV010000259.1 GCA_946182865.1 uncultured Clostridia bacterium | reverse complement strand
CAATGGTTCTGATTTGCTCTGTAAGGGCGGTAGAATCGTTTTTGAGCAGTTCCGGTATCTTTACCTCTACATGAGTGGGGAGCTGTTTCTTGCCGATTCTACGGCTTGTGATGGGGACAACCACTATGACGGGGCTGTATCGGTTGCCGATGTCATTTGATACGACCAGAACCGGACGGAAGCCTGCCTGTTCGGAACCGACGATTGGATCAAGCTCTGCATAGTAGAGGTCGCCGCGTCGTATCTTTTTTTCCAATTGCTTCTTCCTCCGTTTTTTACGTTTTACAACCAATATCAAAGCACAGGACGGCTATCTGAATTGACTCGTGTTTTGCCCAAACCGCCCTGTGCCTGATTTTTGCTATTGGTAGTTGCATTCTATTTGTCCTCGACGCCCGAATGCCGGGAAGTCGTCAAACGGTCAGCAGTTTACTGACACCACGGGAATCTCACCCTGCTGCTCCTCACAGCACCGCATCGCGGGAGTACCATTGTCTACCTTGCGGGTTATCGCGAAAAGAATCGGGTACTGCCCGATATTTTGAGTCGATGGTTGTCGCTCGCTGCCGGTTGGCAGGTCGTGGCGCACCGCTTCACACGCTGTTCTATCTCAGATCCGCAAGGGGGAAGTATTTGACGAAAGATAGCTTTCCATAAGGATACCAACCAAACACCCACCCACACAACCGATTGAGAGAATAAAGACTTCATATTGAAAAAACAAAAAGGGCAGAAGGTCGCTTTGCAATAATAGCAAAACCTTCTGCCCTTATTTTGTATTCACTTCAATCCCTTTGCAAGACTGATCAGATTACACTGCCCATGTAAAACCGTACTTCACCAAGATCTTCAATACAAACCGTAAATCTTACGAAATAAATGTCATAACAAAACCGTGTGAGCGGTAAACCAAAAAGGATAGTTATCCTTCTGCGTGCCGATCCGGAATCGTCATCGTGACAGTCGTTCCGCCCCCGTTCCTTAGGGTCACTTCCAGTTTTCCGCCGCACATCATTTCCAGCCGCTGCCGGATATTGGTCAGCGCAATGTGCGGTTCGGAATCCTCCGCGGGGTCAAATCCGGGACCGTTGTCCTCCACGGTGATAACGCTGCCCGCGTCCGTGTGGCGTGTCCGAATTAAGATGTGAAGCGGTCCTGCATACGGGTCCATGCCGTGCTTGACGGCGTTTTCCACAAGAGGCTGCAAGGTCAGCGGCGGCAGACGGAAACGGGTAAAGGGCGTATCGTACTCCACGATAAGCAGCTCCTCATACTGCGCCTGCTCCACGGCAAGGTAGGCGCGGGTATGCTCCAGTTCAGCAGTAAAGGGAATGGCGCTGTCGCTGGCAACAGCGTTGAAGTTTTTTCGCAGGTAGTTGGTGAAATCCATCGTGACCTGACGAGCCTTCTGCGGGTCAAGATTGCACAGGCTGTATATGCTCATCAGGGTATTATAGATGAAGTGCGGCCGCATTTGCAGCACCATGACGCTGGCGCGCTGACGAGCGATTTCCTGCTGCTGCCGAAAGGAACGCTCCACCTGATCAGTTAAAAGAAAGACGAACATAAAGAGAACAGCCACTGATGTGCCGAATACGATCAGCAGCAGACCGTAGAAGAACATCTGTATCAGCATGCAGAACAGCGGTACCACAAAATAAATGAGAAAGGCGATCCGTTGCCGGTGTGTGAGTGCGGCACGGCAGCGATAGAGACCGAAAATGTTCGCCGCCATCAGCAGAACCGGAGGAATCAGCAGCAGCGGATACCACACTCCCCGGTGGTACACGTTGTCAGGGGTGTAGTAGTAGATCCAAGTGGTGAATTGCGTGACTACCAGCAGCACAAAGTACACTGACCACAGAGCGACGATCAGCGCAAACAGAGGGCTGCGTTTCCAGCTTTTCCCGGCGCAATGAAGAAGATACAGTGTGATGACCGGAATCAGCATGGACGAGAACAAGGATTCTGTAAAAAGCGCGATTTGAGACAGAAAAGCCTTGCCGGAAAGCTGACAGATTGTTGCTGAGGACGTGTAGCCCGTCAGCAGAAGAAATAATATCAGGAAGAAGCTGCGGCTTTCCCGGTTCGTCTGACGGAGAAAAAACACAAGGAGAAGACCCAGAACGGAGATCACAAAGCCACTTACCACAATGGCAAAATTTGCAAGATCTATGCTGCTCATCATCATACGCCGTTTCCTCCTATCGGGTACCGCAGCTTTTTGAGCTGCCTGCGGACTCCATCCGGCGTCAGCGGCTTGACCATGAAGCCGCTGGCGTCGGTGTCCCACGCGTCGAGGGAATATTCGGGGTAGGCGGTCAGATAGACCACATTGGTGCGGGAATTGATTTCCAGCAGCGTGCGGCAAAGGTCAAGACCGCTGGCTGTTCCAAGCTCAATATCCAGAATGGCAAGGGCGACCCGCTTCACCTTAGCGTAGTCGATCGCCTCCTGGGGCCAGATAAAGCCGGTGATCGTGGCGTTCGGCAGGACCTCCTCTAGTACGGCAAGACCGTCGGAGAGGATCACCTTGCTGTCGTCCACCATAATGACGTTTGGCGATTCGTCGCTCACGACAGCGGCGGAGAGCAATGTACCCACGTCCACCTCCAGCACATTGGCGAGGCGTGTTATCATAGCCGCGTCCGGCAGACGGCTGCCGTTTTCCCACCTTGCTACCGCAGAACGGGTAACAAATATCCGCTCCGCCAGCTCCCGCTGTGAAAGTCCCTTTTCCGTTCGCAGCTTTTTCATGGTATCGGCAAAAAGAGTGTTCATGATATTGAATCCTCCTATGAACAATGTTTTCCTTAATCATAACCCATCGCCCCGACAGAAGCAAGTGTACGGAGATAAATTAGGGGGGTGACATTTTGGAACCCCCCTTGAAAAACGCTTGAAAAAATAGGAAAATAGTACTGATAGTTGTTTAGGAAAATAGTACTGATAATTGTTATATTTGTTTGGCAAAATAAG
>CAMHAV010000258.1 GCA_946182865.1 uncultured Clostridia bacterium | reverse complement strand
GACATACAAAAATCGATTTATTTCTTTATCATTTTACCGTCTTTCATCGTAAAATGTTCTGTCACAGTAAGCGTATTGGTAACCCACAGAGCCACATCTCCGGACGAAAGTGTGTCATCTTCGTGGAATACGCCTGTGACCATATACGGAATATCTTTGCGGTAGCAACGAATCATGCGCTGTGGTGCTAAATTATATTTATTCGGATAAGTCACAGTATATTTTACGGCAGCGATTTTTCCATATTGACCTTTAAAAAGCTGAAATTCAAAATCATCCGCCGTAATTTCGTTGTCCATTGTACCGATGTTCTTTTTGGTGAATTCCTCATATGGCTGACCGTTTCCATTCAGCAATTCTTCTATGGCATTCATTCGTTCTGCAAAGGATAGATCGCCTGTTGATTCCCGATAGCAGCTAATACCTAAAATCAGATCATAGGCATTGCTCTTGTTTACAGAGTCAGCCATATTCTCAGAAAACACCTTAACAGAGCGATAGCCTTCATCTTCACTGGATATCCATTCTTCAGGGATTTCAAACGCAAAGGTAACAAAACCGTTTCTGCTGTCTTGAATCACTTTCTTTCTTGAAAAATCACACTCTCCTACCATTGGCACAGTGTCACAACTTGACAAAGAGATGGATAATACTACCGTCAGTGACAGCAGCAAAGTCCAAAATTGATTGGTGTACATCTTCATTTTGACAATCCTCCATCAATAATAAATTAGTGATGCTCTATTGCGTAATGATAAAGTGCATCCGTGACTTCATCATACAACTCATCAGGCACATGATAAACGGAAATCACATGTTCCTGCTCCAGATAATCGGGATAGTCACGTGAATGAGGGTGATTCTTTATATATTGAAAATCTAACCACACCAGAAGATCGCCACCTTTGTCAAGGTAAAAATATAGCTCATTGTAAAACATGACTTGCAGCGCATCACCCGGAAAATATAACATCGTCATGGTTTCGCCGACTCGCTCATAATTTTCAAAATTGAGCAGTTTAAAAACCGAACACATGAAGTAATAATCCTCTGTTGAGCCGCTCAGAGTGGATTTGTCAACATAACTCCTGTTTTCACGCGGCACAATCCACTGCTTTTGCTTCTCATCAAAAACAGCGTCGGGGACGGTAAATTCAAACGTCATTCTTTCATATCCGTAACGGTACCAGACATTTGTCACCGTATTTTCACGCCTCGGCGCATAGGGTGAGGACGGTGCTAAACTGATTTTTTCAGTATTGGAGATTGGGCTGCTTTGTGACGGTCTTTTATTCTTGACCTCAAACTGAAATGCGCCGAGCGAAACGCCTGTTATCAGGACAAGACATATCGCTGTAACTGCCGCCAACGCTCTAATCGGTGAAAAATAGGTTTGCTTCGAAATGCTGATAAACCGTCGTTCCAGCCGTTTAGCACTGTTTGACAATGAAGCTGTCGGAGTAAAAAACAGGTTTGACTGCCGAGTCGCTGTTTTGAGGATGGTGCGGATATACGCTTTGCGTTCCGCCGTATTCATGTAATAGGTAATTGATCGGTCACAGGAATATTCGCACATTTCATTTACTTCCCGAACGATCAGCGGCATAAGGGGGTTAAACCAATGCAGCGACCTTGCGGCAATGACAAGCCACTTCACAGCGGTATCATGCCGATAAAAGTGACGCAGCTCATGCCGCAAAATATGATTTAACTCCGCGTCGCTGTAATCCTCACACGGCAAAAGAATCACGGGATCAATCACGCCTACAAGCATAGGCGTATTCACTCGCTTTGAAACCATCACGCTGAGGCGGCGTTTCTTACCCATTAAATTGACAAGCAGCTTTTTATGCAATATACAGTAATCCGCCCGTGACAAAATATGCGCCTGCCATATAAAATACCCCAATGTGTTGAACAGGAAGATAGCAACCGCTACGGACAACCAAATCACAACAATTGTATTCTTCCACGACGATATGCTTCGGGTAATACTTTCTTTTTCCGTTTTGAAATCGTCGTGAATCGTATAGGTCGGAACATGGGTGTCAGCTTGAAGAAACGACTGCAAAAGGCTTTCGCCGCGACCTTGCCGGATTCCACTGTTGTTCGGGTTTTCATTCGATGAAGAGACTGTCAGGTTGTGATACGTCTTGTTCATCAAAGAAAAATCAGAGGAATAGGGTACCACCATTCTCAGTATCACCAAAATCAAAATGACATAATAAACATGGGGAGACAGGCGGTTTTTAAATATTTTTCCGATGACAAGATAGAGGATAAACAACGCAATGCCCGAAAATGACATGGAAATGACTGTCAAAAAGAAGCTCCACCAATTAACGCTCATCGTACCGTCATCTCCTGTTCACAACGCAAATTTCAAGCTGATCAATTGTCATCGCTGCCCCATTTTTCATATAGCTCCGCAATATCCTCTTTGGTAAGTCTATCGCTCTGAATCAGAGAAGCCACCAGCTTTTTTGCGCTTCCGTCAAAGATCTTGCCAATCAGCCTTCCGGCGGATTCCTTTCCGTAATCTTCCTTAGATACCAGCGGAGAATACAAAAACACCTTCTGTTCGTCGGAAAATGTACGCTCTACGGCACCTTTTTTGTAAAGCCGGCTGAGCAGCGTTTTAATGGTGGCCGCTTCCCAATCCATGCGAAGTGCCATTTCTGTGCGTATCTGTGTGACGGTCATCGGTTCGCCCCACTCCCAGAGCAATCGCATGACTTCCAACTCGGATTCACTGATTTTAGGTAAAATGTTATGATTCATATTACAACCTCCGTTTTTTACAAAGCAAGCAGTATTTCTGATACGGCTTCGTATGTGCCACTCGATGATGTGAATTGGTAGTACCCGTCAGTTACCGCATTCGGATAGCTGCCATTTTCCTGATAATACTTCTCCGCAAGTTCGTCGTAAATATCGCCCGAAGTATAAAATACTACTTTCCCAAATCATAAGACTATACAACGATTTGT
>CAMHAV010000257.1 GCA_946182865.1 uncultured Clostridia bacterium | reverse complement strand
TGCCGGTGGAATCCTTTTTTTGTCCGACATAAACGTACTTGTCGCCCTTGTGCGCCTTGCTGACAACGGTGTTTTTCAGACCTGCGTCGGCTCTGATCATCACGGGATTGCCCGTGACTTCCACCTGCGTTGCCGCGGAAACGGGCATCGTAAAGCCCGCCGCAAGCATGGCGGTCATGGAAACGGCTGCGATGGTTCTTTTGAAAGATTTGTTCATGATGAAAAACTCCTTTGAATATTATTAATCACGGTAACGTGATTATTTGCCTTTGCTATGCTGCTTTACTAAGCGCATATTGCGCTGTGATAGTATCATATTCGCCTATGGCTTCCTGCAATCTTGCCATAAACGCATCTTCTTCATATAGCCCTTCATCCACGGTATCCAGTCCGCTGAGTGTGATCGGAACCGTGATGGGACTTTCATTCAGATCGAGCAGCGTCACGCCGCGAAGCTGCTGTGTCGTCTGATAGACAAGGTCGAGTGAGCAGTATGGCTTTCCGTTTTCGTCGTGCCAGCGGCAGAACAGCAGCTTGCAGCCAATAGGCGTCTTTTTTTCCATGGAATACGGGAGTGTGTAATCCTCCGCCTTCAGGGCTGCCAATACGCTGCCTACATTGGAATCATGTCCGCAAAGGAAGGTAAACTTCCTGTCCTTAGTCTGCATCTCTTTCTGGATTTCCTGAAGCAGCGGGTGAGCTACATTGGAGGCGATCAGCGGGGCGGTAAACAACACATCTCCGTAGACGTCCTTGATCTCCGCAATCTGTTCCCACTGTTCCTGTGACAGTTCGTGTCCGAACGCTGCTTTTTTCTCATCCGGTTCTTCATAATATTGCAGTATCAGCGCGTCGCTCACGGAACAGGCGGTTTTAAGAGAACCGGTCATGACGGGTTCCGCGTTCAGTTCCAGCTTCAGCTTGGTATCGTCTGTGCGAAGTTCGGTAACAGTTCCTTCTCTCCACGCGACGGAATCCTTCATGTCGATCACGTCAGTGAGCAGAGAATAATTGTCGCTGAGTTTGGCTACCGTGTCGGTATACATTTCCCATACCTGCTTTTCCGCATCGGCGTTGTATTCATCGGAGACAAAGGTAAGCTGGGGGTTAAAAACGGGATCCATCTTGTCATACTCCACTTTATACTCTACCTTGGCGTTTGCGGTCGGGAGAAGCCCTGCTGAGAAAAAACTTGCTGTGGCAATTGTGCGCTGCTTGGAATTGGCATAAAAACGGACTTCGTTTTTTGCGGGCTTTTCGTTCTTTTCAAAAAGACCCTCCGCTTCCAGCCATTTGCGGAAGAATTGCCCCATTTCGGTTTCCAGCACGCCGCCGCGAACAGAAAGCTCGCTTGGATCGGAAGACCACTCTACCCATTCATTCGGCGTAATATCGCCAAGCAGCGAACCTCCGCCGACAAGCGGAGAACGGATATTGTGACGACTCAGCACAACCACCTGATCCAGTGTATAGGCCATGCGTGTCAAGCTGCCTCTGTAGATCGGCTCGGTATCTTCCTGCTTCGGCTTCCATGTACCTGCCCAATAAACGCACTGCACTGTCATAACGCCGACAAGAAGTACCGCCAGTACTGCTGAAAGTATACGGTATGAATTTTTAGAGCTTTTTTTACTCATTTCACCATTCCTTTCCAAAATAATAATCCGGCAGTTTTACGCTGATTTATTTAGATGCGTCATAAACGATGGTAACGCAGCTGTAATCATCCTTTCTCAGTTGGAAGAGGGATGCGGCATATAACCTGGATTCTCGGAAAAACATGACGAGCATCGTCTAAAAGCGCATAAAATGGGCATTCATCGTCACAACTATCCATTCCCAATGCGTGACGATAAAAGCAGCTCGAAATCCCTATTTTATGGGATTTCCTATGATATTATCGTCACGTTTTCGAGAATCCAGGATATAATTGTAAAGCATGGTGGCGGTATTCTGCACCGGCATGGTCTGGAGAATCACATGACCGGGGCCCTTGACGACCGTGTTGAACATACCTTCTCCGCCCAGCAGAATATTTTTGACTCCCTTGACCATGGCAACTTCCATCGTGCAGGAAGCGTCCATTGCCGCGAGGTAGCCAGTGTCAACGATCTTCTTGTCGCCTGCGGGAATGTCGTACTCGATTGCCGAACCGTCAATTTCAAGGAATACAATGCCGTTACCGGAGTACTTCTGCATGAGGAAGCCCTCGCCGCCAAAAAATCCCGCGCCGAGCTTCTTCTGGAAGAACACGGACACTTCGATGTTGCCGTAGCTGGCGAGAAACGCGCCCTTCTGCGCCACCACCGGCTTATCGGGTGTTACCTCTACCGCGCGGATAGAGCCGGGGAAGGAAGCGGCAAACGCGATTTCGCCCGGACGGTTTGCAATGTACTTGTTCTGGAACATTTTTTCTCCGGTGAACATTCTGCCGAGTGCCTTGCCGATGCCGCCTGCCTGCGTTTTCATTTCGATCTCGTCGTCCATCCAGGACATCGAACCGCCTTCGCAGGTCATTTCTTCTCCGGCTTCCAGATGGCATAATACAACAGGTAAATTCTCACCTTTGATTTCGTACTTCATAAAACAAAACTCCTTTATTATGATTAATCCTCTGAATTGCCCATGGTCAGGTAAGCAGACCTGAATACATTGTAGCTTTCCTTCAGACCCGGGGCCTTCAGAACGGTATCAAGACCTTCCGCTGCTCCTGCGTCCTCAAAGAGCCCCTTCACGCTGTCGTAGTCACCGTCCACAATGGCTTTATCGAGCAGTGAGAAGGCATCCATGAAGGTGTCGTCTACATTCTTTTGCTTTTCCTCGTCAAGCGCTTCATATTTTGTCAGCATTTCCGCTTTCAGCGATTCTACCGCATCATCGTCGAAGCCTAATACTGCTGCGTATGAGGCAATTTTGGCGGCAATCTGCGCCCTCTTCAGGGATACGCCGGCTGTGCCTTCGCCGATTTCGGACGCTTCATTGAAAATGTCGCCCAGCGTGTCATCTGTCAGCTGTTCGGTGACGGACGAATCCGCGCTTTCCTGGCTGGAGGTCTGCTTATCCTCGTTGCCGCAGCTTGCCATTAAG
>CAMHAV010000256.1 GCA_946182865.1 uncultured Clostridia bacterium | reverse complement strand
TTACAGCAAAGGCCAGAACGATTAATTGTAAAAGCAGCGCAATGGTAAGCATGAACTCTGTCAGAATAACTGTTCGAACCATGATTTCACACTCTTTTCTTAAAGTTTCGGTTTGGTGTGTCTAGTTACTTGTAAATTATATCATACCTTGTCCGGCAAATGTTCAGTGTAAATCTTCTCTAAGTCACAAATTTACAATAAAATAATTGTGGATTTTGCCTGAAAATAAACATAAAAATGACTGAAAAAAATTCTATTTGATTATACTGGACATTTACTGGACAGCGTATGGTACAATATAAAATAAAATAAAGATGGGCGTGATGATTTTGAAAAAAAGCAGATTTTATGTACTTACCGCGGTATGGCTTGCATTGGCGGCTTTGTTCCTGACCGCGCCCGTCAAGGTCATGGCAGCGGGAAAAGCAGCAGACGGACGAACGCCGGAATATGCTTCCTTTGAGGAACTGAACGGGAAAACGATCAGTATGCTGACCGGAGCGCCGTTTGAAGCGCTCATCAGCAGCAAGATACCGGATGTGAAGGAATACACCTATTATACTTCTCCCTCTGAGCTGCTGATGGCTTTGCGAACCGGCAAAACCGACGCTTTTCTGAACAATACCGCCATCGCCGATTTGTATGTCAATCAGTACGACGATGTGGCACGCTTTCCCGAACCGCTCAAAGAAGCGGTGTTTGGCTGCGGTTTTTCAAAGAATTACAAAAACCTGCCCGAATGGGAAAGTGCATTGGCGGAAATACCCGCCGATGACATAGAAGCGGTATGGAATAAATGGACAAGCGCTGACGAAAGCGGAAAGGTCATGCCCAAGCAGACGTGGAAGGGAAAAGCCGGAAAAATACGTGTCGCCGTGGGCGACAGTATGCAGCCCGCCGCATACATCAACGCCGCCGGAGACGTGCTGGGATTTGAACCGGAAATCCTTCTGATGATTGCCGAGAAACTGGATTACAAGGTAGAGTTTATCCCAATGGAGTTTGCCGCGCTGATTGCTTCGGTGGAATCCGGCAAGGCGGATGTTTGCGCCGGTTCCCTGATTATTACCGAGGAACGTCAGAAAGTGCTGAATTTCCTGCCCTACCACGAAACCGCGTTTGTGCTGATAGTCCGCGCCGAAAAATCCTCCGGCGAGGGGTACAGCCTCTTCGGCGGCCTCACGGATAAACTGCGCGATACGCTGATTACAGACGGACGGTACAGACTGATTCTCTCCGGCATGGGAACCACCGTTCTGATTTCGCTGCTTTCCGGCGTTCTGGGACTGCTGGCGGCATTTGGCATGGTTTCTCTTAACCGAATGAAGCGTCGGTGGCTCAGCCGGTTGATTGCCGCCTATTGCAGAGTGATAGCCGGACTGCCCGTGGTCGTGATACTGATGCTGCTGTATTACGTCGTGTTCGCTTCTTCCGCTATTTCTTCCACATTGGTGGCAGTCATCGGATTTACGATGATTTTCGCGCCAAAAGCCTATGCGCTCATCTCCAACGCCGTAGACGCCATCGATCGCGGACAGATGGAAGGGGCATTGGCGCTCGGTTACACCGAAAAGAGAGCATTCCGCAGGATTATTCTTCCGCAGGCGAGAAAAATATATTTTCCGCTGCTCAAAACGCAGTTTTCACTGTTGATCAAAGAAACCTCCGTAGTTGGCTACATCACCGTGACAGACCTTACACGGGCGGGAGATATTATCAGGGGACATACGCTGGAAGCGTTTGTTCCGCTGCTCCTGATCGCCCTGATCTACTTCTTCCTGACATGGGGCATGGCAGCAGTGGTTGAAGCGGGCAGCCGCACCGTTGATACAATTATCGAAGGGAGAACAGACAAATGAGCATCCTGGAAATTAAAAACCTCAGAAAAGAGTTTGAAGGAGCCGTACCGCTGAAAAACGTCAGCTTTACCGTGGAAAAAGGCGATGTGATCAGCCTTATCGGCCCGTCCGGCACGGGCAAATCTACCCTGATACGCTGCATCAACCGTCTGGAAACACCTACCTCTGGCAAAATATTAGTAAATGGCGAAAATATCTGCGACTCCGACACCGATCTTTCCGCCTTGCGAAGGAAGGTGGGCATGGTGTTTCAGTCCTTCAACCTGTTCGGACATATGACGATTATGCAAAACATCGTGGTACCCCAGATCGACCTTCTCGGAAAAAGCGCGGAGGAAGCGCGGGAAGAAGCATTGAGGCAGCTTCGCCGCGTGGGATTGGAAGGAAAGGCGAAAAACCGCCCCGATGAGCTTTCCGGCGGTCAGAAGCAGCGAGCCGCTATTGCCCGTGCGCTGGCGATGCAGCCGGAGATCATGCTGTTTGACGAACCAACCAGTGCGCTCGACCCGACGATGGTATCGGAAGTAAAAAACGTCATGCGTACTTTGGCGGGAGAAGGAATGACCATGCTGATTGTTACACATGAGATGCAGCTGGCACGCGACATTTCCTCACGCATACTGTTTCTGTCCGACGGAGAAATTTGCGAAGAAGGAACGCCGGAGGAGATTTTTGAGCATCCTCAAAAGGAGAAGACCAGACAGTTTGTGATGAAGGTGACAAGCTGGCAATGGAATACGGCATCAGACGGCACGGATTTCTTTGGGATGATGGGATCGCTGGAGGATTTCTGTCGCAGCCGATTTATGAACCGCCGCCTGATGAATTCCTGTGAGATCGTACTGGAGGAATTTTATACAGGCTGTCTTAAGCCTTGCATCGACGAAAACGATGGAATGAGCGTGACGTTTAGTCTTGAAACGATAGGGGATAACGAAAGCGTAACGCTGACAGCGGATTACAGCGGCATTGGCTTTGATCCCTTCGAGCGGGAAATGGATGATATTTCAAAAGCTATAATAAAATCCAAATCGCACTTGCTCCCTGCCGATGAAAAGAAGCGCAGAAAATGGGAAATAATCATCTGACGTGAAGAATCTTATCAATACAAAAATCTGTCAATACTTTTAAATTTTCATTTACTCTGGAGATTTTCATGATAACCATCGACAAAAGAACATTAATTAGTGTCTGCTCAATAAAAGCATACGCAGCGTGATTGGGGACAATATTCA
>CAMHAV010000255.1 GCA_946182865.1 uncultured Clostridia bacterium | reverse complement strand
GCGCGGCGGCTCCCGCCAGCGCGGATACCGCGCCGCCGATCCAGAGTGCGCTGTTAAAATCGTCCCCGGTTTTCGGCGTATCACGATTCTTGTTAAGCATCTCAACAGTGGCGGTTTCGTTGTATTTCACGTCCACCGTTTCGTCCGCAGGCAGAATATACGGCGCGGAAACCCTGTCGCTTACTTCCGACACGCGGTATTCACCAATGCGTAAGCCTTCGATGAAAATCTCGCCGTTCTTGTCGGTCTTGAAGACCTGATCGTAACCGTTGTCGCCCGTCACGCGGAAGGAGAAGCCCTTCACCTTCTTGTCGGTGGAACGCTTCTGAATCTTCAGGCTGCCCTTCTGCGCGTTGTTGATGAAACCGACGCCCGCCTTGTTCTGAATAAAATAGGTCACGCCGTTTTCGGAAATGAACACTTCGTACACCTTTGTATCCAGCACAAAACCCACGGGAGCCGTCTTTTCGCGGACGAAATAGCGACCGTAACGCAGCTCGTCCATGCGGTAACAGCCGCGTTCCCCTTCCGCCATCATACCGAGAAGAAGGTCATTTTCTCCCAATTCATTGTCATTATCAGTATCGGCAAAGACCTCAAATTCCGCTCCGGTCAGTTTGTTTTCAGGATAGTCGGCATCCACCTTTGTTAAAGCGATATTGCCCTTAATGAAGCGGTTGACCATGCTGATTTCAATGACCTGCTCCGCCTTGCCGACTGTCACGGGGAATTCTTCCTCGGACAGTACAAAACCGGTCGGAGCCGCGATTTCACGGACAATCCATGTGCCGTAGGGAACCTTTTCAAATCCAAAGCTGCCGTCCTCCGCGGAAGTCGCGGTCTGAATGGCGGTCTTTTCGGTGTATTTCTCCGTACCGACCTTGAAAATGCCGATGACCGCGCCGCCGAGTGCGTTGCCGTCTTCGTCGGTCTTTTTGCCCTTCACGCTGCCGTAAATAATCTTGTTGGCAATGGAATTGCCGTCGTTGACCTTGAGCGAAACCGTCGCCTTTTCCTGTCCGGCATAGGCGAAATTGACAGGGAATTTCGTGCTGCCAACGACATACGCGGAATTGGCGGCGATTTCCTTGACGTAGTAACTGCCGATAGGAAGATCAGTTTTCGCTTTGCCTCTGCCTTCATCGCTCAAAAAGAGAATCTCGATCAAGCCATCCTTCGGAATGGTCTTGCCATCGGCGGCGGTGAGCTTCTCGGCGGCGTACAGTCCGAACGAAATATCAAAAATTTCGCCGTTCGTTCCGATGCCGTAAAGCTCGTCGATTTCCAGTCCCTTCTTCAGCTCAATTTCCACCTTCTGACGGAGATTGGTAAATTCCGTCGCGGTGGACGTGACCTTCACGTCCTGTCCCGCGTAGGTCAGTTCAACGGTTTTCACCTTGCCGGAAAGCACAAAGCCGGTGGGCGCGGTGATTTCCTTGACCTCGTATTTGCCGAGATAAAGCTGCTTGGACTTCGCGCTGCCCTTCGCGTCGGTGGTGATGGTGTCCACCAGCGTCCCTTTCTTGACGCGGGTGGTGCCGTCGGGCGTGACAATATCCTCGGCGGCGGTAATCGTAAAGACCGCGCCGGACAATCCTTTCACGGCATAAATCGGCTGATAGATGCCCTTTGCTTCGCTCACGGAACTGAACACCTCGCCGTTTTTCGTGACAGTGATGGTTCCTTTCTGTGCAATATTCGTGCGCACAACCTCAATCACCGGAATGTCGTCCTTGCTCTTGGCGTTCTCCTTTGTCACATCAAAGGAAATGGGTGTAGAATCCAGCACATAGCCGTAAGGAGCCTGCACTTCCACGAGCTTGTAACCCTTGCCGTATTCCAGCGACTGCGGCGTGGTGAGCGTTCCGTCGGAGGACGTGTAAAACGTGTCGATGGTTTTCACTTCGGGATAGGTCAGCTTCATGGTAATGCGCTTGCCACTGGGATTGTAAATCTGGAATCCGGCGCCGGCGTAGGGAATGGTCTTGCCGGTTTCGGAATCCTTCTTCACCACGCGGAGAAAACTGCGGAAATTCGCGTTGTTAATCAGGAAACTGTAGGTTTCGGCATTGTCCTTGATGAACACGTCAAAGTCGGCAATCAGCTCGCGTCCCTCCCAGCCGGACACCTGATGCACGGTATATAAGCCATAGGGAAGGTCTTTGGACTTGGCATAGCCGTTCTTATCACAGATCAGGGTATCTTTTTCGGCTGTTTTCGCCGCATCAAAGCTGCCCGCGGATTTGAGATAAATCTGGAATTTCGCGCCTTTTTCGGGTGTTTCAATCTTTGTCGTGCCGTCATCGGTGTGCTTCACGATGGCAATATTGCCCTTGGCGGCGGTTTCCTTGACTTCCATATTGACGGTGTTCTGCGTCAGAGTGAAGAGCTTGGGGTCGGAACCGATGTTGTAGACCGTCTTGTCGAGCGTGTAGCCGACCGGTGCAGAGATTTCGCGGAGCGTCCAGTCTGTGTCGCAGGTGTAGTAATTCGTGGTGAATTTGCCGTCCTTGTCGGTGGTGTAGCGGTCAATGAGCGTGTCGCCCTTGTAAATGCCGTACACCGCGCCAGCAAGAGAACCTTCGCCCTGAGAAGCAGTTCCATCCGCGTCCTTCTTGACGACATTCACGCGGAACTTTTTGAGCGAATTGTTCAGGCTGCGCTTGGTGACTTTGTTCCACTCAATCGGCGCGGTCAGCTTGTCGGGAACCGTGTACTGATCGCCCGCGCTGACTTCCTCCAGCGTGTAAGGCGTGTCTCCGCTGATGGGGATATTCGAGAATTTCGCCAGACCGTTCTTGTCAGTGACGGCGTATTCGTCGATGGTCGTTCCGGCATACGACTTGCCGAAAAGGTGGAATTTCACTCCTTCGATGAATTTATCCTCGGCGGTTTTGATGACCTCCAGACTCCCGCGCTTGAGCTTGTTGGAAAAAGTGACAGTCGCCGTCTTGCCGCCCTCCACAGTGACAGTCTGCGGCTCCTGCGGTTCATACCGGTCAATGGTCTGCTCGGTGATCGTGTAAGTGCCGGGGAACAGCCCCGTCACGTTCACAAAGCCGTCCTTGCCGGTGGTCACGGTCTTTTCCACGCCGTTGCCCTTGATGGTGAAGGTCACGCCCTCCACCACACCGTCGTCGGACACCTTCTTCAGCGCAAGACCGCCGGACGGGGCTTCCACGCTCATATACGCCACCA
>CAMHAV010000254.1 GCA_946182865.1 uncultured Clostridia bacterium | reverse complement strand
GTGTTTATCGGGCATTCAGTGGTCTTTTACAATTTGTATTTCACGGATTCAGGTATACCAGAAAAGGTTGCTTTTTCATAGCTTTTCTTTCACCTTTTGGGTGAATTTCTGTTTTTTATTTTCCGGCTTTCAACGCCCTATTTTACGCGCTTTTCAACTTCTTCACTTTTCCACTTTCACGGATTCAGGTTTGACACATTCATTCCGGTTATCCGGAAAGCCAGACCAAACGAGAGATGATTTCCGGAAGAATTGCTTTCTAAGAACGAATTCAGTTTTTTAGAAATAATCGCTCAGATATAAAAAACGCAAAGGCGTATTGACTGAAGCAAGGTCAATGCGCCTTTGTTGCGTTTTCAGAATGCATATTTCGATGCTTTCATGCGCAGGCTTGAATTTGCGTCCGATCTCGGTCAACGCATATTCTACCCTGAGCTACGCCTCCGGTTATTTTTTTCGTAAGAAACCCCTCATACTGACTTTTCTGATAGCGGATTATCTTAGTTTTTTTGTTTGTTATGAGTCTTCTTTCAGATTCTTCAAGTCCTTCACACTGTCTCCTACCCACAGCTTTACGGGAATACAAACCGTTTGTGCGTCTGTTTCGCCGTTGATCATTTCAAGGAGCAGATGAATTGCCGTTTTTGCCCGAAGAGCATTGTCCTGCGCGACGGTTGTCAGCTTGGGCAGAGCATTCCGCGCTTCCCGACTGCCGTCAAAGCCGATGACGGAAAGTTCGTCGGGAATATCCACGCCGTTTTTCTGCAAAAAACGCATCAGTTCCAGCGCGTAATAATCCGATACGGCGAAGACGGCGGTGTAGTTTTTGATTGCCGCCAGCCGTTCCTGATAGAATAACTCCCTTTCGGCTGCCTGCATCGGAATTTTCATGAAGCCGGCTTTGACTTCCAGCCCCTCACACAAGCCCTGATAGCGCAGATAGTCCATACATATTTCGTTGTCGGCGACGCAAAGCACACGGCGGTGTCCCATTTCTTTCAGATATTGCCCCGCCTGTCTGCCGCCGTCGAAATCGTCAATCGTGAGGTTGCCGAAGCGGTTCTGCTCATCAAGGAATCCGTCGTAAATCACGAACGGAACGCGGATTCTGTCGCGCAGATCCTGATATTCGTCCTCGCAGAAGCCGATGACTACCACGCCGTCAAGATTCCACATGGAGGCAAAGGCGACGATCTCGGTGATTTTCTTTGCCTTTTTGAGCATCATAAAATAGCCGTTTGCCTCGGTTTCGTCCGACAGGTAATTGATAGCCGCCGAGATGAACGAATCCTCAAAAACGTGTCCTTCGTACTTGGGGTGATCGTTGACCACTACGCCGATAATACGCGAATTGTTGCGGGCGAGCAGGGTGGCAGCCATATCGGGAATATAGCCGCGTTCTTCCAGTTTCTGCTCTACCGCCTTGACGGTTCTGTCGGAGATCTTCTGCGTTTTGCCGTGGAGCACATTGGACACGGTCGCCGTGCTTAATCCCAATTCCTCGGCGATATCTTTGATTCTCACCTTGTTTTCAGACCACATGCCATTGCCTCCTGTCCTTTCACAGCTTCTTCATCCAGTTTTTTCTGACAAAGACGATCCACGTCAGCAGCAGCCGCACACATTCTTCCATAGATAAGATAAAATACACCAGCGGTATAGATAATTTCCAGACATACGCACCCAGCAGCGCCAGCGGCACGCCGAATCCCCATGTGCCGAGCAGTTCAATGATCATCATGGTGCGCGTCTGTCCTCCGCTTCGGACAATGCCGCCGCCGAGAATCATATTCAGCACCTTGACCGGAAGCACGACAACGAACGCGATGAGAATCTGACGCGCGGTGGACTTGACATATTCCTCTACGTTGTAAAAGTCAGTGTAAACGCCCATGGCAAGCACCGTCAGGGCGGCAATGACAAACGAGCCGATCAGTCCGTAAAGCAGCAGCCTTCTGGATTTCTGATAGGCGGAATGCTTTTCGCCCTTTCCCAGTTCTTTTCCTATCAGAATACCCGCCGCCTGCGCTATACCGCTCAATGCGCCGACAGTCAAGCCCTGCACCGGATACGTCAGCGTCATGGCGGCGCATTCCGGCGTTCCGATGTGACCGTACACCGAAGCGTAGACGTTTTCGCTCAGGCTCCACATAAATTCAATGACCAGCACGGGAAAGAGTATGGCAAGATAACTGCCGCGGGTCATTTTGGTTAGTCTTGGCATGAACCTGAAAGATATGCTCCTCTTTCTGTCAATCACTTTCATGGCGGCAACCATCAGCAGCGCGTTGAAACCCTGAGAGATGACGGTTGCCGTCGCCGCGCCGTTTGCGCCCATGGCAGGGAAACCGAGCTTTCCGAAGATCAGCAGATAATTCAGCACTGTGTTGAGCAGACTGGATATTATGCTGCACACCAGTGGAAGAGAGGCTTTTTCCATGCAGCGCATTCTGACAGAAGTCATCATACTCACCGCGTAAGGCAAAAATCCGAAGGCGATGATTCTCAGATATTTTGCGGCAACGGCAACGGTATTTCCGTCCGCCGAGTAAAGACCCATTAATCTGACGGGAAACGCAAGACACACAGCCATAAACACAACGCCTATTCCTATTGACAGCAGCGTATGCAGCGAAAATCCCCGGTCGGCTTCGTCATTATCATTGGCTCCGAGATACTGCGAAAGGATGATGCCCGCGACGCTCACCACCGCCCCGATGACAACGCTGTATAAGGTGCTGAGCTTACCGGCAATCCCCACTGCCGCCACGCTGACGCTCCCCAGCGACCCGACCATTATCTGATCGACAATGGAAAATGATGATTGCAGCATACACTGCAAGGCAACGGGCAGCGCGATTTTGAATACCTGCTGAATAAATGAATCCCTGCGCATAAAAAATCTCCTCGATGTTTTTTCATGTTCTTTCAAGAAGTTTATAATGGATGGAGTGCCTTTGCGCAAGAGGTTAATCGCGTAACCTATCACAAAACAAGCTGCATGATTCTATGGTATTTGCCAATGTATTACCTGAATCCGTGAGACTTGGATTATGAAAAATGCTTGAAATACGCATAGAATCGAATGTTTCAGGCATTTTTACAGGCATTTTTTCTGCACCCATTTGGTGCAAATTCATAAGCCGAGATTTTCGCTTAAAACGCCGTGTTTATCGGGCATTCAGTGGTCTTTTACAATTTGTATTTCACGGATTCAGGT
>CAMHAV010000253.1 GCA_946182865.1 uncultured Clostridia bacterium | reverse complement strand
CTATAAGAGAATCAATCTCCTTAAAAAGACGATCCAATGGGAATTTCTGGGTTCCTACTGATACAAAAATCATCAATACTCCACCTTGAATATCATATAAAAACAAAAATCAAACCGTAAATGATACGGCCGTCAATCAAAAGATACAGCCGCAATTAATTGCCTTCGGATAAATATCAAGCAAATACTCGGACTGAACAATGAACAAATCCGCGACACCGTACATCCACTTGCCAGTCATGGAGCCGGTGTTGAAGCGGGCAAAAGACTCAATGTAAACAACCTTTTTGCCAAACAACTTGGCGATGCGACACATGGGATAGCAAATCAGCGCACCTGTGGTAATGATGCAGTCGGGCTTCTCTTTCATAAAAATCTTGAAAGATTTGCCCCACAAAGCCAAAAACTTAGGCAAAAACATGGCTTCCTTTCTATTTTGCTTGGAAACATGATACACTTTGGAGCAAATATGCGCCTCGGAAAAATCATTTCTTTCCGTAACCAAAAATGAATCATATGCTTCCGATATTTCTCTCAATTGGTTTATCTCAGCCAGATGTCCGCCCGAAGAGGCAATAAAACATATTTTCACAAAAGAGACCTCCTTATCACCATTCAATGATATCGTTTTTTTCCAAAACGACTGTGTGTTTGCTTGTAGAACATTCTGTTAATGTTTCCATTTATTGATGGGCTGTGGCACTGCTCATTATAGTGTCAACAAGCCTCTGATCGTACCATTGACAGTTCGTTCTGTCGAGCATAGCATAGTTATTGATGCTCTGCGCGTCCGAAAAGGTACCCCCATCGTCCCAGCAGAAGCAGCCCATGACACCGGCTTCCCGGCATTTTGTGACAAAGTACTGGGCGTAATATCTGCGTTCCGAAACAGAATTTTCATTTGAGGGATCGCCCTTCATGCCGAATTCGCCAATAATCACATTTATATTATTGTCAATAAAACGACTTTTCACCCGTTTGAGCATATCGTCAGTTGAACTTGTATCGTTGAAATAAAAGTGTACCTCAGCAATGAGCCGGTTCTTCACTGTATCATTCGGCATGACAAACATGGCAAGCGCTTTGAAATCAGTAGAAGCCGCATAAGTGTTTACAATCAGATAACGGTTCTGATTCTTGCCTCCGGTATTCCTCACCGTCTCCACAAAGGTGCGGTTCAGCTCATTGACAGCGATATAATCATCATAAGACGCATCCGTCCACTGATTACTGTTATTGAGCATTTCGTTCAGGCCCTCGAAAACCAGTCTATGGTCGTAATCCCGAAACCGCTCCGCAATCTGACGCCAAAGCGAAGAAACACCGTCTTTGTTTTCTTCAATGCGGGAGTAATCCGCCTTGATCCAAGCGGTTTCACCCGTATCGTGATGTACATTCAGAATACATATCATGTCGTTGTCCAAGACATAACTGACCACTTCTTCCACCCTGTCCAGCCAGTCCGTATCCACCGTGCCATTTTCATCCATATGGTCGTTCCATGTGACCGGAACCCTCACGGCATTAAAGCCGGATTGCTTGACTTTGTCAATCATATCTTTGGTGGTTACAGGATTGCCCCATGCGGTCTCGTAATAGGAAACACTTTCTCCCTTTCTGTAAGTAATGGAGTCAAGCGAATTGCCAAGGCACCAGCCGACCAGCATATGCTCTCTTTCGGTGAGAATATTGTCCGTTACGACATATTCATCCAATAAATGATCACTGGATTTCAAGCTCAGCCATCTCATACCGACAGCAAAAACACTCACCACAACAGCCAAAGCAACTAAAATGGCCATGATCTTGATTAATGCTTTATTTGATAACGAATTTTTCATAAAACTACCTTTCCGGAATGATTCAAAAAAACAAGCAATGAGAACGAAGAAACCCCATTGTATTTCTATAACTCATTGCCCAATCACAACCCATCGCACAGTATCATCATAACAACATCCGACAGTAACCCATACACTTTGGGAACTAACCCTACCAGAGATAATACCAACTTTTTGTAATAAAGTCAATAGCTACGTATGATTTTCTTAATCGGTTTGATGGATGTTGAAAAAACACCGCCTGCAATACGGTAGCTGAAACCGTTTCTGCCAACCAATACGCCTGTAGCATGTCTCTATTATAACCAAAGAATGGCAATTTTTCAAGATTATCAAAGCATTTTCTTGCGGTTTATGAAAAAAATTCAAAATAATTTATCTCCTGTGTTTTTATTAATCATATTGTCATTGTAGTTTTGTAATAATTTTCTGCTTATCTCAATCTAAATTCGTGCATTTAAAACAAAGATTGATGATATAAAAAAATATACCATGAAACCTTATTGATTTTTTTTTTCAACAATGATAAAATGACATTTGAATAGTGCATGACGGACTCCGTTTGGTTATACACATCGGCAGTCTGACAAACATGGTTTTCATTGATCAATTCATGTCGGACAAGCATGCAGCATCTTTCTGAAACACAATCTTGAGATTTTTTGGGGGTATGGTCGCAATATGAGTGAGACAAAAGGCAACGAACACATTCGGAAAACGCCTTTCGAGCGTCCGACCGCAGCCGATCTCCTTGCCTCTTCCAACCGTCAGCGGGTTGATGACGAAGCGCATCTTCCCCATGTCGGAGAACCCGAAAGTGAGAACGCCATGGCCGGCGATTTAGACGATGCGGAATGGCTGAACATGGCGCTTGAGAACATCCTTAAAATGACTGACGGACAGGAAGAAGGCCATCAGGGCGATGATGACGTGAATGACTTACTTACTTCATCGCTCGACGATAATCAGAACTCCGCGTCAATTCCGGCCAATCCGCTCGACCTGCCATATTCAGAAAAAAATATTTTTCAACAACCAATGCCGCACGATGAGCTGCCTGACAGCTTTAAACCTGTCATCCATTACGAATTGAACGGCACCTTAAACAATCAACCCGAGGAACAACCTCTTCCGGATATAACGGATGATATTGGTGAACCCGAAGAACAACCTCTTCCGGACATGGCGGATGATTTTTATGAGCCCGAAGAACAACCGCTGCCGGACATGACGGATGATTTTGATGAACCCGAGGAACAACCTCTTCCGGACATAGCGGATGATTTTGATGAGCCCGAGGAAGAACCTCTTCCGGACATAGCGGATGATTTTGATGAACCCGAGGAACAACCGTTGCCAGACATAGCGGATGATTTTGATGA
>CAMHAV010000252.1 GCA_946182865.1 uncultured Clostridia bacterium | reverse complement strand
CCGTCGTCAGCGGTGAAAAAAACGAGACTTCGCCGGATGAACTGAATCTGCCCGATATCCGCAAGGAAATCGACGCGATTGACCGTCAGATCATGGCGCTGTTTCAGCAGCGCATGCGTGCCGCCGAAAAGGTGGCGGCGGTCAAGAAGCGCGACGGTTCGCCTATTTTCCAGCCCCAGCGGGAACAGGAAATTCTGGAACGCGTGGA
Organism: uncultured Clostridia bacterium; assembly: GCA_946182865.1. Lineage (GTDB taxonomy): Bacteria > Bacillota > Clostridia > Oscillospirales > Acutalibacteraceae > RUG762. The sequence goes on along the minus strand of CAMHAV010000252.1, from coordinate 3,059 downwards.
GAGAGAGGGCGGTCAGTTCGGCAGCGGTGCGCGCACGTTGATGGCGACGCTCATCGACATCAGCTGCACCTATCAGCAAATGCTTCTCTACGGCGACGACGGCAAGCTGCGCAAGAAGCTGATGACGGCACGCAGCGAGTGGAAAGGTTCCAAAATCGCGTGTCAGGGGACGGTGGGAGCCTATTCTCACCTCGCCGCCCGGCAGTTTTTCGGCGAGGACGTGGAACCGATGTTCTTTGCCAAGTTCCAGGACGTGTTTGAGGCGGTCACGGAGGGCTATGCCGATTTCGGCGTGCTGCCGCTGGAAAATACAACTGTCGGCGCGGTGAATGACGTGTACGACCTGCTCACGCGCCACGGATTTTATATCATCGGGGAAACCGATGTGGATATCAACCATTGCCTGCTCGCACCCAAAGGGGCGAAGATGGAGGATATCCGGGAAGTGTATGCCCACCCGCAGGCGCTCGGGCAGTGCGCGCGCTATATCCAGCTGCACGGCTTCATTGCCAACGAATACAGCAACAACGCCGTGGCGGCGCAGCATGTGGCGCGCTGGAACGACCCGACCAAGGCAGCGATTGCGTCGAGCGTGGCGGGACAGAAGTTCGGCATGGCGATTCTCGACGAGGATATCCAGGACATTCAGGGCAACCAGACGCGGTTCATCATCATTTCCAAGCACTTAGTCATCCGCGACGGCGCGGACAAGATCAGCCTGACCTTCTCGCTGCCCCACCGCACCGGCAGCCTGTACCGCGTGCTGTCCCGCTTCTCCGCCAACGGCATGAATATTTCCAAGATCGAATCCCGTCCGCTCAAGGGCAGGAATTTCCAGTATCGCTTCTACCTCGATTTCAACGGCAACGTCCATGACGAAAAGGTCTGCGCGCTGATCTGTTCCCTCAGCACCGAGATGTCCAATTTTAAATTTTTGGGGAATTATTAAGGCTATTGTATTGCTTTTGTCAGGGCAAAAGCGTATAATAAGGTTAGATGGGAGGAGATCATAATGGCAACAACATCCGCAAATTTATACGCTCGAATTGAACCGGATGTCAAAGAACAAGCGGAAAGCATTTTGGCTGCTTTGGGAATACCTGCGTCCAGTGCGATTACCATGTTTTATAAGCAGATTATTCTTCACGGGGGGTTGCCCTTTGAAGTGAAGCTTCCTCTCAGAAAGCCTTTGTCCTTGGAGGAATTAAGTGAAGAAGAACTTGACGCGGAACTGGAAAAAGGTTATCAGTCGATGAGAGAGGGACGGACAAAACCGGCCAGTCAGGTGTTTGAAGAAATGCGCAGAGATTATCATTTATGACTTATACCGTTCACTTATCGTTTGAAGCTGAGAATGACTTAAGGAACTATGCAGAAATAATTGATACATTTCACTTTCTGAAACACGCAAGCATACTGTATTTTTAAGCAGAAAATGACTGATTAAATTCTGCATAGTTCCTAAGAGACATTTTTGCTTATATCGCGTTTCAACTGCATGCACCCGAAACGGCTCGTCAGCAGGTAAACCGTTTACTAAAGATGATTCTTTCACTGGATGAAATGCCCTCTCGGTTTCGCAGATTCGATCCACAAAAAGAGAAGCATAGTGATTTACGGATTGTGACGGTGGATAAATACTGCGTTCTTTATGTTCCCAATGAGCAACAAAAGACGATTACAATTGTAAGGGTTATGTATGGCGGGAGGAATCTTTCGGCATACTTTGGCGACAGTGCGGAATAAGGCTAATCTTTACCAAACCCCGCTGAAATCTTAACCTTTTCTCAACCTTCCGGCATTACAATAAAGCCATCCTAAGAGTCTGCTGACGCATCTCTTCACGCACGTCCTGCTTGCATCTTTTCCGTCATATTTCGTGAATTTACCTTGCAATACGAAAGTATGGCGGTGGTAAATTCCCTACATTTGACGAAAAATCTGACGGCGCAGTACGCACGCGCCGAGATACGTCAGCAGACTCTAAAACAGAAAGGTTGACGAAAAATGTATAAGACAGTGATCATCGGATTCACCAAGGACGCGGCGCAGCGCGCCAAGCTCATCGAGGACAAAGCCAATGAGATGTACGCGCAGGGATGGGAATTGGTGTGCGTCACGTCCACGCCGAACTGCGGCGCGATTCTCACATTCAAGCAGAAGCAGTGATGATGTAAGCGTTTTATTAAGTATCAAAATCCCATTTCAAAAAAATCCATGCATAGTCGCCTTGCGGCTGCCCTGCATGGATTTTTGCTTTTTATAAAATGTTCATAGATTGCCCCTTGACAAGATAGGTCTAACGTGTTAGACTGAATATAGTTCTAATGCATTAGACCGCATAACGGAAGGAGGGACATCCACATGGACACACCCAAGATTTTTGAAAGCGAGTACCGCTTCTGTCTGCTTCTCTGGGAGAACGAACCCATCAAGAGCGGCGATCTGGCGAAGCTGTGCGCCGAGAAGCTTGAGTGGAAGAAATCCACCACCTACACCGTGCTCAAACGACTGGCGGAGCGCGGCGTGCTGAAAAACGAGGACTCGGTCGTCACGTCGCTCGTGAGCCGGGAGGAGGTGCAGTGCGCCGAAAGCCGCGAATTTATCGACCGCACCTTCGGAGGTTCGCTGCCCGGCTTCATTGCGGCGTTTGTGGGCAACAAGCAGCTTTCGGCGGAGGAAGCGGACGAGATTCGGCGCATGATCGACGGATACAAGGGGGATTGACATGGAACGGCTGTTTGATGTGATTCTCAGTATGAGCCTGAACGCGAGCGCGCTTGTCCTTGTCGTGCTGGCGCTGCGGCTGATGTTTGCCAATGCGCCCAAATGGCTGCATTGCCTGATGTGGGGTCTGGTAGCGTTCAAACTGATCTGCCCCCTTTCCGTGGAGGACGTTTATGCCGTCACGCCGCCCTTGGATTCTGTGGAATCTTTGCTGCGGTCGGCGGCAACACGGGAAGTGCTTACGGCGGAACCGGAGAAAACGGGGGAATTCTTTGCTGTGACTACCGAAAAAGTCCCGCCGGAGGAAGACGGGGAGGGGACACAGTTCTCCG
>CAMHAV010000251.1 GCA_946182865.1 uncultured Clostridia bacterium | reverse complement strand
GGCGGCGTATGTGCTCGAAGTGCCGCAGGTAAAGCTGTGGGACACGGAACGCCCCGTCCTCTACACGCTTGTCACCGAACTGATGAGCGGCGGCAGAATCATCGACCGCGTGGAAACGCGCATCGGCTTCCGTGAGGCCGTCTTCCGCAAGGACGGCTTTTATCTCAACGGCAAAAAGACCAAGCTGCTGGGACTCAACCGCCACCAGAGTTTCCCTTATGTCGGCTATGCCATGCCGGCCTCCCTACAGCGTTATGACGCGGATATATTAAAGAAAGAACTGGGTCTTAACGCGGTGCGCACCTCGCATTACCCGCAGTCGCGCCACTTCATCGACCGCTGTGACGAGCTGGGACTGCTGGTCTTCACCGAAATTCCCGGCTGGCAGCACATCGGCGGCGACGGATGGAAGGACATCGCCGTGCAGAACACGCGCGAAATGGTGATGCAATACCGCAATCATCCCTCTGTGATTCTTTTGGGCGTGCGCATCAACGAATCGCCCGACGACGACGCGTTTTACCGCCGCACGAATGCCGCCGCCCATGAACTCGACCCCACGCGGCAGACCGGCGGCGTGCGCTGCTACAAAAAAGGCAGCCTGCTCGAAGACGTTTACACCTACAACGATTTCTCCCACGACGGCACCAACGCCGGCTGTGAACCCAAAAAGGCCGTCACTTCCCACATGAAAAAAGGCTATCTGATTTCGGAATACAACGGGCATATGTACCCCACCAAGGCATTTGACGACGAGGAACAGCGGCTGGAACACGCCCTGCGCCACGCGCGGGTGCTGGACAGCGTGTGGGAGCAGAAGGACATCGCGGGTTCTTTCGGCTGGTGCTTTTTCGACTACAACACCCACAAGGATTTCGGCAGCGGCGACCGCATCTGCTATCACGGCGTGACCGATATGTTCCGCAATCCCAAGCTGGCGGCGGCGGTGTACGGCGCGATGCAGGACGAAGTGCCGGTGCTGGAGATCAGTTCCTCCATGGATATCGGGGAGCATCCGGCGGGCAACCGCGGCAGGGTCTATATCATCACCAATGCCGACAGCGTAAAATTCTACAAAAACGACGTTTTCATCAGGGAATACACCCACCGGGACAGCGAATTTACCCATTACCCCCGACCGCCCATCGAAATCACCGATTACATCGGCACACAGATACAGGACACCGAGCATTTCAAAAAGAAACAGGCGCGGTATGTACGGGATATTCTCAACGAATCCACCCGCTTCGGCATGTCGCACCTGTCGGCCTCCGCCAAGCGGAAGGCGGCGTGGCTCATGCTCCGCTACCGCATGACCTTCGGGGACGCCTACGCGCTCTACGGCAAATATATCGGCAACTGGGGCGGCGAGGCGACCGTCTACCGCTTTGAAGCTATCAAGGACGGCAAGGTCGTCCGCACGGTGTACAAATCCCCCTTTACCGCCATGCGGCTGCATGCCACCGTCAGCCATACGGAGCTGGTCGAGGGAGATACCTACGACGCGGCGGCGGTACGCCTGCGGATGACCGACCAGAACGGCAACCTGCTTCCCTTCTTCTTCGGCGCGGTCAGCGCGTCCGTAGAGGGGGAGGCGGAGATCATCGGTCCCTCCACCGTACTCCTTCGCGGAGGATGCGGCGGAATCTATATCAAAACCAAAGGCAGAAGCGGCAAGGTAACGCTCACATTGCGCGCGGCACAGACGGAGGACGTTGTGCTGCCCTTTACCGTAACTGCCTATAAGGAGGATTCACATGACTGACAGAGCAAGTGTGATTTTCGGCAATCCCATTAGCAAAAAAGCGGTGAAAAAAGCCGAAAAATCCAAAAAGAAATTCGCCAAAAAATACGGCGACGACAGCAGCGCGGATTACAGCGTGAAAATCGTGAAAAACGCCTGCCTGTATGAACCGCTCGGCGTTTACGACATCCGCGTGGACGAGGGCGAGGGAGAAGGCGAGGTCATCCCCTTTGACACCGAAAAGGGCATTATCGTGGGCAACATCCGCATGGGTTTCGGTCATTACCGCATTTCCATGGCGATGGCGTCGGCGGCGCACGCACTGGGCTACACCCCTTACTGGATGGACTTGAATTCCTACCCCAACACCACCTGCACCAAGGTCATCGGCGCGCAGAACGATCTCTATTCGATGGGCTCCCGCCTCTCCCAGAAGAGCAAGCTCTTCAATAAAAAATACTGGGAGCCGCTCAATTACGAGGGGTTCCGTCAGCTCACCTACAACGCGGGCGACCAGAAAAACGCGGAACTGATGGCGCCTGTCTACAAAAACATTCCCAAGGAAATCCCCGTCATCGGCACGCACGTCTGGCCGGCGCAGGCGGCGCTTCACGCAGGCATGCAGCATGTGGTCAACGCCATTCCCGACAACTGGCCGATGGCGCTACACCTGGCCGAGGGCAGCATCCACACGATTCAGACCCAGCAGTCCTACATGGGCTACCGCATTCTCAACGGAATGCAGGGCAGCGATGTGCTGAAGCCCATGCCGGCCGACAGCCTCGTTTACACGGGGCATTACATCGACCACGAATTTGTCGCCAACCTCGAAGCCGACTGTGACGCGCGCGTGGCACGCAAGAAAGACGGCAAGCCCATGCGCTTCCTGCTGACCATCGGCGGCGCGGGCGCGCAGCGGGAACTCTTCGCGGCGGTCATCAGGCACCTGCTCCCCCTCATCCGCGAGAAAAAGGCGGCGCTGTATGTCAATGTCGGCGACTACAAAAAAGTCTGGGAGCAGCTCTGCAAGAGCATCAAGGAACTCAAAGACCTCAGCACTACCCATTTCGGGGACTGGAACGACACCAATTCCTTTGCGCAGGCGGCGATTGACGGCGACGTGGAGGGCGTACACGCCTTCTGGCACGAGAATATTTTTGAAGCGGTGTACTGCACCAATCTTCTCATGCGTTCGGCGGATGTACTGGTTACGAAACCGAGCGAATTGGCCTTTTATCCGATTCCCAAGCTGTTCCTCAAGCGCATCGGCGGACATGAAAAATGGGGTGCGATTCATTCGGCGGAAATGGGCGACGGCACATTGGAATGCGAGGATGTGCCGCACACGCTGCAAATGCTGGATATGTTCCTCAATGAAAGCGAACTGTTTGAGCAGATGTGCGAGCGCATCAAGATCAATAAGACCATCGGGTTGTACGACGGCGCGTATAATGCCGTAAAGATCGCCATGGGAATGAAGGAAAAATAAGAAAAAAAGAAAATAAGAAAAAAAGCGAAGCGTAACTAGCGAGCGAATGCGAGCGCGGGGTCCTAGGGGGCAAGGCTCCCTAGCGGGT
>CAMHAV010000250.1 GCA_946182865.1 uncultured Clostridia bacterium | reverse complement strand
CCTTCAAGTGCTTGACTGTCAAATCCGATTTTTTCCGCTCCTGTTACCATACCATAAATATTGGCACCTAAATTGTCTACTTTTATTAAATCCCTGCACTGGGTAATAGGGAGTTTTAGACCATGATATTCACAAATCATTGAAAGACAGGCCGCTCCACAATCTTTTTCATCATGCTGTCTAACATGAGGATATCTCATTTTTTCATCTCCTAATGTTCAGTAAAAGCATAATGTAATCTACACTTACTGAATGTATAATAATATAAATAAGCAACTATTTCAGATGTTTTTAGAAATACCGCATACTCTTTTTCAAAATATTATCCACAATTATTGTGATAATAAATTATAAGCGATTACCAGCACCACTTAGCTTTTGCCTTTCCGTTATGGCAACAAATGATATGAGTATTGCACTGATCAATAGCTCTCACCTTAACCGCGGGAAGCCACCACGCAGCCTTCTCAAGCTTATAGGTGTAAAACTTCTGTCCGCACGCGCTGCATTTATAGCCGCTGCCAGCGTTTGCATTTACCTGAGCATTAATAGACATAGCCTTCATAGTTATTTCACCTCCTTTTTTGTAATCATTAGAAAATCGAGCATCGTATCCCTAAAAACATCTGAAATAATTGCCAATTTTCACGTTATTGCTAAAAAATGATTGCAAATGTTCTATAGACAGTAACCAGAAAAAATAATTGTTCTTAACCATCACAAGCCTTGAAAAAATTTTATCTGCTCTCAACATTTCTTTTTCTGACTTTTTCGCTTATATGCAATCCTCGGATGAAAGTAGCAGTACGGCGTCTGAATGTTATGAATTGATCCATAGAAAAAGTGAAAAAGAGCAAAACATCATAAAGACTATTTTGGAAAATATCGACCTTCTCTTGAATCAATAGCTGCGCTTGAACAGTTTTGCTTTTTTGTGATATTTTACAATTTAAGCGGTCGGATTCAAAAGTAAATATTTTGATAACAAAAAGACCAAGCATGAATGATGACGGCTTAAAGTCGCCACAAATGCTTGGTCTATTTTAATTTTGAGGGTACAAAATCTGCACCACATTAATCAAAGAAAAGGACATTGCTTCACTCAGGCAGTGAGTGACGATGAGGACGATCAAGACGATGAATACGACAGCAGTGTTTCCATAATCTGAAGGCTCAAAATTTGCGTCGCATTAAACAAAGAAAAGGGCTTTGCTTCATTCAGGCATCGAGTGACGATAGGAACGATAAGGACGATGATTTGATCACTTCTATGAATTCATGATTCCGTCCCCAAGTGTAACCATCCAAAAGCAAACGCCCCTGTTGAAGCCTGTGTGCCGATTTGTGAGCTTTTTCGAAAGAAATCGGAAAAGTACCAGCCTCAGGGCATTCAGGGCTTAAATCGACGATTTGAAAAAAGGGTGAAAGGGACGGTCGGCTTCAGCCTTTCTTTTTTCTGTTGGTGAAGCAAGTCTCCATCCACGCTTCAAGTTCATTAACGGAGATCTTGCCGTCGGTGCAGCTGCTGGGATTCTGCTCATGACTGCAATGCTTTTTCTGATTGGATATATCCCATGAGCAGCGGTTTCCTTTTATGCTTTTCCAAAAAGGCGTAGTACCGGCTTTTCCATGCCTCTGTCATCTTATGTTTTCTACATATTTTCTTGATTTCCACCAAAATATGTACTGCCATGCGATAGTTATTCTTGTTGCTCTGTGAACATAATATTTCGCATTCCTTCCAGTATTGTTCACAGATTTCCTGTGGATAGGCATCCGCAAGCTGCTTTGTGAGGTTATGTCCTTGATCTACGCCAAGTCCGTTCAGGCGTGGTGGGTATGATTTGAGATAATCCCAGACTTCCTGCAATTCACCGTCGTCAATTTTTTGCTGGAGATAATCATGCATGTTTCTCTTTTGCAATATGGCATACAAGTGTGGTTTATGGATATTAAAATCCTCTTCGCTCAGTTCGCTTCTGCATCTGTCAAACCATTTTTTCGTATCTCTGCTGTCACATAGCTCCGGCATTTTCAGCAGGTACTCTCTCTTCCTGTCGTAATCGTCAGAATAGAAATCAAGCATCAGCTCCACCATAACGTCCGCATCCCACTTTCTTGAAAGCGCTTTTCGATACAGACTTTGTATCTTGTTTTCCTGCCCATTTTTGCGGTATTCGTCAAACAGCCATCTGTAAACGTCGTCCATTCTCCCGTCCGCTTTTGACAGCGCCTGCTCGACCAGTTCCACCGCCTTGTCCTGCTGTCCGTGATTCCTGTAGTAATCGGCTAAAGCGATATAGTCCGACCCGTATTCGAGGTTTTGAGAACGAATTTCCAGAAACGCTTCTTCGTTGCCGCAATTCAGGTGAATTGTTGCCGCGATACGCCTATAATAGGTGCTCCGGGATTTTGAAAGCAGATCCGCCAGATATAGCTGTTCTTCCTGTGTTTTGCAAAGCGCGGAACAACTGTCGTACAGTGAATCCTCAAAGCCGCTGTTGCCCAAGAAGAACTGCCCCATCATCCCGTCCACAATTTCTTTGCGAAATTCCCATGGGGTTTCGTTTTCTTCATTCAGCTTGTCGATTTTCCTCAGCGCGTCGTACGCTTCGTCTTCATCTTCCTCAGAACAGCCGCCGTAGTCGTTGGCTTCGTCGATGATTTTCTCCGCGACACGCCAATAATGCTGCATCTGTTTTTGAACGACAAGTTTGTTATCTTCTTCACAATGCTCTTTGCAATAATCCAGAAGCCACTCATTGGCGGCTTCATCATAGGCGGAAAGCTTTGCGATGATTTTGATAAGCTCATTTTTCTGAGTGTTTTTCAGTAATTTCTTAGCCGTCGTCAAATCCATTATGATTGAGTCCTTTCTAAAGCGAATTGCCGCCCCAACGCTGCCCCTGTTTTGTCCATGTCGTTTGCCTCATCGTCATCGGCGTACCCGCTGTCCTGTGAATCATCTGATTCATCCGGAATGTCGCTGTTATCACTGCCATGAATGCTTGTATTATACACAATCATTCTGGACTTGTCAATAAAGTGTGAAAGCCCAAATTTTGCGTCGCATTAAACAAAGAAAAGGGCGTTGGCTTCATTCAGACATCGAGTGACGATCAGGACGATAAGGACGATGACATGTTTTTTTTATATTGCCGATTTCTGTATCGGCTTGTTAGCTTTTCCTAACAATAGAGAATTTGCTCGGAACAATAGAGTTTATAGGCATTTTTGTTGAAATAATTTTTGAGAAATATTATCATATACCTGAATCCGTGAAAGTGGAAAAGTGAAGAAGTTGAAAAGCGCGTAAAATAGG
>CAMHAV010000249.1 GCA_946182865.1 uncultured Clostridia bacterium | reverse complement strand
TCCAGAATCGAAATGCCCTCGTTGGCGATCAGGAAGCCGATGGAAAGATTCTGCAAAACGCCTCCCGCGCCAGTTGCCGCATCAACGCAGTGTGCCACAGCGACCACGAAGAAATACATCATTTTTTTGAGGATGCCCCGGAAGCCCACTTTAGAGCTGAGTTCGTTACGCATGTACGCGGCTGTCAACCCGCTGCCATAATCAATTACCACAAACGCCAGCAGCGTCATCAGCCAGATATCCGGTGCACCAAAGAGGAATGTCGCAATGCTCGCAATCCCTGCGCCCAGCATCCGGACGACCCGCGACCAATCAATATCAGCCATTTCACCCCACCGCCTTTCGCAGCGCGACGCGGGTCTTTGGCCCCACGATGCCGTCCACGGCGAGTCCGTGCCTTCTCTGAAAACGCAGCACGGCAGTCTTGGTAAGCACGCCGAAAGCTCCGTCAATTTTCAGTTTCTCGCCCGTCTGATTGAGATGCCACTGAACCCATTTCACACCGTTGCCCTTTGCCCCATACCGGAGATTTTTAGACGGCTGGGCATAGGGGCATTTCTTCTTTGCCGCCGTGTTTTCCGTACCGCGGGAGGCGGGCTTGTCCGCCGGCGCGGATTTACTCGAGTAATCCGGCAGGCCGTAGCCGCGAATATACCGCCCATTGAGCTTCACTGCCCGAGTACCCACGGCGTCATTTTTGTTGCCCTCGATGACCGTGATAACACCGCCCGACACGCTGACCACAATGCCCACATGATCGGGACTGCCTTTGTTGTCGGAGGCGGCATAATCCGTGCCGTCCTGCCAATCATAAAACATCACATCACCCGGCTTCGGTGTGTACGCGTCATTCTCCTGCCAGCGCCCCAGCTTCTTGTAAAGCTCAATCATGCCGGGACATCCGCACTCGGTCGGCATGATGTCGGTGAGTCCCAGCTCGATGCCCACAGCGCTCACGAAGGTCGCGCACCATGCGTCCGTGTACTTCATGGCGTACCCTCTCGCGAGCGGCTTGTGGCTGTTGTAGCGGTCGATGATCTGACGGTGGCTGCCGTCTTTCTCATTGCAACCGAGATATTTCTTGGCGGTTGCAACAACCCTTGCTCTGTGTTGATTTTCGGTCATTCCGCCATCACTCCCCGTAATCCAGCCCTGTAATGGTTTCAAATTCCTCTGCGGTAATCCAACCTTTCACCACAGCGTTTCTCACGCGTTCGATACTCCAGAGTCCCCTGTCAAAGTAACCCCTGACCTTCTCATATTTATTGCTCATTCTCGTCAACCTCCGTTCCGCCTGTTTCCAGTTCGATGTCGCTCATCATGGCGATGTAGTCGATGTCGCTTGCGTTTTTGTCAGTCTGCTCCTTGAGCAGGGTGCTTTTCTTGCGTTCTTCTACAAGCTGTTCCTTCAAAGAAGTATATTTAAACATGAAAATTCCTCCTTCAAATAATGTTGCAGGCGGGAGCAAATGCACGTTCGCTATCCGCATAATTGGAATTAATGGCGCCGTTGCCGCTAATACTCCGCACGCCGTATCCCCAGCTTGACGTACATGAACGGAGTATCCAGATTTGCGGCGTTTCGTTTATCATCTTGATGCGATTGCCGTCGTTTCCTGTGCCGGCGGCCGTCAAATCAGAATAGTTGGCATAATACGGATAGGCCGTCCCTTCATTCACGCCGGTGTCAGAGCCGCCAAACACCTCGCTTCTCGACAAAAGGAAAAACTTGTCATTCATTTCATCCGCCCCACCACCGTCTGTCAGTGTATTTCTCGCCGCGATAATATGTGTATTGCCGATTACCGCGAGAAAATCAGCATCCATACCGTTCATAAATCCGGCGGTGTTTGTCGCTGACAAAGGCGGTCTGTCGAATTGCGTCTGCGCCGTCCAGACACTCCCTGCCGCTGCGCTGCTGTTAAGCCATTGACGGATGGCGGATTCTTTATAATTGCTTGAACCGTTTGTAATCCTATGAAGCGAATTGAGATGATGAGCGAAGTCCCCCGCGCTTGTCAATGTTCCGAGAGACGTACCGCCGGAACCTTGCGTGACGGAAACGGCCCCCCCTTCGATCGCGCCGCCTCTGGTCGGACTGACCGAAACGCCTGTGGGAGCAGTCCCTGTCCAGTTCAGAATAAGCTGCCCACCCGCGGGCACAGCATTGGCAAGCGTAAATTGATAGTCGCTGCTGTCAATCATAAAGTGATAAGTTCCCGCTGCCAGTCCGCTTTCGGCATAATAAAAAGCCTCCGCCGCGTCAAACTGCATCGTTGTGGGAAAACAGTCGTGAAGCAGCAGTGTCATGCTGTGGGTGTACTCCGAATCGGCAGGCGTATCGTGGTCAATGCCGATAATATCCCACACAAGATTCACGCCGTTTCGCTGGCAAGTGAGCTGATCGCCAATGGAAAAGATCTTGTTTGCCATTCCCGAACGGACAGCTTTCTGGACATCCGCCCATGAATTGATATGCGTTATCTCCGCCAGCGCGTCAATTTCGTTTTCCAGCTTATTGTATAAATCTCTGACTGCCGCACCGGCGCTCAAATGCTTCACACCGTTCGCATCTGTGCGAATATCATCGCTCAATGCCTTAACCAGTCCGACTGTCGCACCCTTGTTTAAATCAACCATTTAGCACCTCCGTAATTTCCGCGCTTGTATTAAAGACAATACTGTTCTCATCGAGATAATTGTCAACGGCCGTTTGCACCTGTTCATCGGTCGGTCGCTCCATGCTGTCAAACCGTCCGCAGATTTCATTCAGATAATAATCCTCTCGCGTGATCGGCGTCGGCAAATCACTGTTTACCTGTCCGGCCGCATTTGCCAGAAACATATCTTTTCGCGTAATAGGTTCCATCATCCTGTCAATACCTCCGAAATTTCATTGGTTGTAATCATAAAGCTGTCAATCACAGGATTGTGCTCCCTGTTCAACCCGATCCCCTCCACAATCCAGCCGTACATCAGCTTGTGCAGTCTGTCGTTGGGATGCAGCCCGTCATCAAGCAGATCATCCAGCGTGGCGCCTGTTTTTTCCATGTAATCCAGTGTTTTCTTGTACAGACTCAGATATTCCATGTTGTTGTCAGCAGCAAATTTTGCGATCACGTCGTCCACATCGTTCATGTGGAAATGAATGCCGCTTTGTGATTCATTGGTGCTGCCGGCGGGCGGCGCAGACATAAAGATGATCTCGGTGCCGTTCAGCTCCAGCCGATTTTTGATGATCTGCAATTCGTCATAAAAGGACTGTTTTGTATAGCTAAAAGTCGCGTTGTCTGCCGTTGTGCGGTTGTTGGTGCCGAGCATGCAGATAACGATGTCCTCCAT
>CAMHAV010000248.1 GCA_946182865.1 uncultured Clostridia bacterium | reverse complement strand
TAAGAGAGATTTTGCAAGTGGAATCGTATTAATTATTTATGCACAATTCCTTAGGTTATTGCAATTCAAAAAAGCGCCGTTGCGGATATTCTTTACACCGTCTGAAATGATCACAGACTCCATGTTGAAGCAGTGTTTGAATGCGTCGTAATTAATTGTTTTTACACTTCCCGGAATGGTCACGGAGGTGATACTTTCACAATGCTGAAACGCCGTACTTCCGATAGCTGGTACACCGTCCTCAATCGTCAGGGATGTCAGACCTTTGCAATCCATGAAGGCAGCATCCCCGAGTTTTGTGACACTACCTGGAATCGTCACAGAAGTAAGACCTGTGCAACCGGTAAATGAATTATCTCCGATCGTTGTCAGACCGTCGGGAAGATTCAGAGACGTCAGACTTGTACAATGTGAAAACGCCCTATATCCGATAGTTTTCATGGTTGACGGAAAAACCACGGTATTTAACTTGCTGCAATTTTCAAACATGTTGTTTCCCGTAGACGTCACGCCTTCTTCAATAATGACGGTTTCTAAAACCGGACAATAGTTAAACGCAGAACCCACGATACTTGTCACAGTGGAAGGAATAGTAACGGTTGAAAAAGCGCATTTATAAAATGCCAGTGAGCCAATCGTTGTGACTCCTTCGGGAATAACGACCGAATTCAGGCTGGTACAGCCATAAAAAGCACTGTTGCCAATTCTGGTTACCGTGGGCGGAATGTCAACGGTAGTCAGAGCGCTGCACCTGTCAAACATATCCTTCTCAATCACAGTTATATTTTCCGGAAAAGAAAAAGACGACAATTTTCCACAGCGACCAAACGCATTCTGACCTATACCGGTTACACTGGAGGGAAGCTGAATGGATTGCAGATTGGCACACTCAAAAAACGCCTGTTTCCCGATGCCCATAATATTGCTGTGATCAGCAAAGACAACACTGGAAAAATTATCTTTCCAGTTAAATGCGTTGTCAGCAATGACGCCTGAGCCACTGATAACCAGAATTCCGTCGCTGCCAATGGTGTAGGTCACACCGTCGCCGCATGAACCGCTTTCCACTGCGTTGTCCATATACTGCTTCGGCTCGGCGGTTTTGGTCATGCTTTTTGCAGGAATTTCAGCAGACGTTTCCACATCACTCTTGTCAGCAATGTCACTGGGCGTTACCGCATCACCTTCCGCCGCGTGGCTGAGCAGAAACGGAACCGTTCCGACCGTCAGCGTCAGCGCAAGCGCCGCGCAGCCGAGTCGGAGGAGCTGCTTGTGCTTCGGCTTCCGTTTCTTGTAACAGGGCGGGACAGAAAATCTGTTTAATAAATGGCAGATTTTCATATAAGAAAACCTCCTTGAAAAATAGAAAAAATAGAAAAAATAGAAAAAATAATGATGTTTGCGTAGAATCCCTTTCATTTGCCGTCTTTGTCGCTCAGCAAATGATACCTTGTTTCCTCGGCAAACTCAAATTGTGTCATATATTCTCCGTTATATTGACGTATCGCGTCCTCGTCGCCGCGCAGATACTTGTAATAATCGCAGTCCACCATCTCGGTGTTGATTCCCACCGTGCCGCGGCTGCGGAACAGCGTTTCTCCCACGCCGAGCATGGTCAGCGTCGTTTGCAAATCGGAAATCAGCATGCGCAGATAGGAAGAATAGGTCTGATTCACCACGCCCTCCGGCCAAACCGCACATATCATCTGGTCGGTATCGCACATTGCGCCCCGCCGGTCGATCAGATAGGCGAAGAGCGTTTTTGTCAGCGAGCGAGTGAATTTAATCGGCTCGCCATTGTACCACACCTCAAACTGGCCGAAGCACCGCACCTTGATTTTTCGGGTCATCGGCGGGGCGTTAGGATAGCGGAGATTGTCGAGCGCTTCGCGGATCTGGTTTTCGGTGACGGGCTTCAATAAATACCCGCTGGCATACAGTCCGAACGCTGCCAGCGCGTACTCCGAATACCCCGTGATGAATACAATATTCGTCCTCGGACAGAGCGTCTTCATGCGCTTCGCTGTTTCCAGTCCGTTCAGCTCCGGCATCTCTATATCGAGAAATGCCACATCAGCATAATTCCGTTTCAGCAGTTCAAGTGCCTCGCCGCCCGATTCCGCCGACAGATGTGTGCCGGAGGGGTCAATTTTTTTGAGCATTTTGATGATGGGGGTGATAATCTTCGGATTATCATCAACCGTAATTGTTACCACTTTTTTGATTCACCACCGTTTTTCGGGATTATGACAACCATTTTCGTGCCGCCTTTGTCACTGTTGATATGCAGTGACCCGCCGCATTGTGATTCCAGCCGCTTGCGCACGTTGGCAATCCCATGACCAACGCGTTCCCGCTGTTTGTCCGTCATGGATTCGACAAAGCCGGAGCCGTTGTCCTCCACTGTGATCCGTATCGCGTCTCCCTGACGCTGGGTGGATATAATGACCGTGCCGCCCTCGGTGACGGAGCGAAGTCCGTGGCGGATGGCATTTTCCACCAGCGGCTGAATCGACAAAGCGGGAAGGTAAAAGTCAATTACCGCCAGATCATAGATAACCTCAAAGCTGCGGGTGGGATTCAGCTTGACAAGCGTGACGTACTGGTCGATGTGTGCCATCTCCTGCTGAAAGGGTATGAGCCTATCCGAGGCAAGCGCGTCAAGATTGTTTCTCAGATAGCCCGCCAGATTTTCGATGCCCTCCGCCGCCAGCGCGGGATTTGCGTCGCAAAGCGAATGAATGACGCTCATGGAATTGAACAGAAAATGGGGCTGCATCTGCTCCTGAAACAGCACCGCCTGCTGACGCTCTATCTCTTGGGCATTTTTCTGAAGTTCCTTTTCCCTGTCGCGGTTGAAAACGAACCACGACGTCAGAACCGTTACCGTCAGACCACTCCAGAGGAAAGAAACATCATGTGTCAGCACACACAATAGTCCCGATAACCAAACCGGCGACAGCGCGACCAGCAGTGTGATCCAGTTGACCGACAGAGTCAGCCTTTCTCTGCGGATAAAAAACGAACCCGTTACCGCTGCCAGCGACAAAACAGCCAGTATCACGCTCACCATGCCCATGGCGGAAATCTGGTCGGAGGGAACCTCTGCCGCCTGACCGATCATCATGATGCGCATACCGATCGCCGTCAGTGCCAGCAGTGTGCCGCCAAGCAGCAGCAGCGGGCGACGCTGACCGCTGCCGTGGACATAGATCACCACCGTAAGCACTGTCAGAACACACAGGCAGGTGATATTCTGCCCAAGAATAAAGTCCGTACTCATCGTGTCAGCTCCTTTATTTCCTTAGGCTCTGTTAATAAATAACCTGAACAATTTGACAAATAATTATGTTTGAG
>CAMHAV010000247.1 GCA_946182865.1 uncultured Clostridia bacterium | reverse complement strand
GCCTAAAACGACTACTTCCACGGCAAAGAAAACAACGACTTCCACGCGGAAGAAAGTCACAACCACCACGAAGCCTAAAACGACCACTTCCACCACGAAGAAAGTCACGACCACAACAAAGCCTAAGACCACCGCTTCTACTACAAGAAGCACGGCCGGAAGTACCACTTCTACTACACGCTCCACTACAAGAAGTACTACTTCTACCACGAAGCCCACGACTACAACCAGACGCACGACGGTGATCTATCCCACAAAGACCACCACCACGACGCGGTTCATTACCACGGGCTTCACCACGAAACCCACGACCAAAGCGACTACCACAAGGACTACTACCAGAACGACTACTGTTCCTACGACTACCAGAACCACCACAAGGACAACGACCACCACTACCAAAGCTACCACGGCAAGCGGACAGTTCGACGTCAATTACTGGGTGTCGTATGCCAAAAGCTATGCGCAGAGCGTCGGGCTGAAGCTCGACAGTACAGCGGTTTACTGCTATGACAGCCCCATCACGGCAGGTCCCAACTCGCCCTATACCGAGCGCGACATCCGGGATTGCATGAACCACTATGCTTCCGACAGCCGAGTCACGTCCGTATGGGTATGGTATAAGAAACAGAGCAGTACGCTCTGGCACATCTATGTGGGCTACGCTTAAAATCCATTCACAACTCAATATCTACATCATGAAAAGGCGCACTGTTATTCCGCAAAAAAAGCGGTTGAAACGGTGCGCCTTTTTTCATTTCAAAAACTCAAAAATACAAGGAGAATAAAGCAGATGAAAACAAGTATTTTCAAACGCTCCATAGCCGGAATGCTGGCGTTTGCCTTTCTGCTCACCACCATGCTGAGCGTCGGAGGAACCACGGCATTCGCGGCGGGAACGCAGGAGAAGGTCTACATCGTATCCTTCCCCCGCTCCGGCGACGTCAGCAGCAATACCGGCTGGGGACACCCCGCGCACAGCTATCTCAACGGCTGGTCGGCGGAAAAGAGCGAGTGGACGATCACACGCGCAATCGGCGGCTACGAGGGTCAGGCATGTTACTGCATTGAACCCGGCGTTTCGCAGCAGACCGGCGATACGCTTACCCGCAAGGATGAAAATTTCTGGGATAACTATCCCGATGACTACAACAGCGCCATCGCTCCGTACACAATCAAACTCTTCATTGGAAGGATAATGATGTATGGTTACACGGGAAATCTGTCCACTGGCTGGCGTTCCAATAACTCCGGCGCGGACAGTCTCTGCAACCTGATTGCGACGCAGCTTCTCATCTGGGAATCTGTTGTCGGCGAAAGAGATGACAATTTCAACAAACTCAGCACGGGCAGTAAAAATGCCGTTCTGGAGCGCATTTCCAATCATCCGCTGAAATCGAAAATCATGTCCCACTACAACCGCATTGCGGAAAGCGTGAGAACGCACTCAACGATTCCCAGCTTTATGAAGATGTCGGAGGGTTCGGCATCAAGTTATGAAATGTCGTGGAACGGCAGTCAGTATGTGCTGGAACTGACCGATACGAACAATGTCCTGTCCGGCTGTTCATTCTCTTCTAATGACAGCAATATGAAATTTTCTGTCAGCGGTAACAAACTGAAAATCACATCGACCACCGCGCCCAGCGGTTCCTTGACCATCACGGCAAGCAAGCGGAACGCACAGCGCATGGGCGTTATCACTTGGTCGGACGGCAACGTCGGACCGAGGGGCGGCAAACAGGATATCGTTTCCTACTCCCAGCCCGTGTCTGATCAGGTCTACGGCTTTGCCAAAATCAAAGTCAGCTTCGGCTCGGCTAAGATCGTAAAGACCAGCGAGGACGGCGACGTAAAGGGCGTGACCTTCTCCATCGAGGGTAACGGCGTGAGCAGGACCGTCACCACAGGCGCAAGCGGTGAAGTTCAGATTGACAATCTCAGCCCCGGCGTGTACACCGTCACGGAACAGACCGGCGATAAATATATTCCGCAGGAAGTACGCAGAGTGACCGTTGTCAGCGGTCAGACCGCAACCGTGACATTCAGCAATAAGCTCAAGCGCGGAACACTCAAAGTCACCAAAACCTCCGAGGACGGGCTGAACGAAGGCATCAAGTTCCGCTTGTACGGCACTTCCATGAGCGGTCAGGACGTGGACGCTTATGCCGTCACCGACAAGAACGGCGTCGCCACTTTTAATGATGTGCTGGTCGGCACCGGTTATACCCTGCAGGAAGTCGACACTGATATCCGCTATGTTGTACCCGAAAATCAGACCGCTTCTGTCGAGTGGAACAAGGTAACGCAGAAAACCTTCTCCAATACGCTGAAGAAATTTAAAGTCACCGTCACCAAGTCCGACAGCGAAACGGGCAGTCCGCAGGGCGGCGCTTCCCTTGCGGGCGCGAAATACGGCATCTACAAGGGTAAACAGCTGGTCGATGAATATGTCACCAACCAGAACGGTCAGTTCGTGACCAAGGATTACGTCTGCGGCGACGACTGGACGATCCGCGAAATTGCGCCGAGCGAAGGCTACACCCTCAACGGTCAGAGTTATTCCGTCGGCGCACAGGCGAAGAAGTACACGGCAGAGTACAACAAGACCGCCGTGGACGTTCTGGAAACCATCGCCAAAGGCAAAATCGCCATCATCAAGCATTCCGACGATGGTTCCACAAAAATCGAAACCCCCGAAGTCGGCGCGGAATTTGAGGTGTATCTGAAATCCGCCGGCAGTTATGAGGACGCAAATGACACAGAGCGCGACCTGCTGGTCTGCGATGAAAACGGCTTCGCGCAGAGCCAAGACATTCCCTACGGCGTTTACACTGTTCACCAGACAAAAGGCTGGGAAGGACGCGAACTCATGCCCGCTTTCGACGTGTTTGTCTCCGATGACGGTCAGGTTTACAGATATCTCATTAACAATGCCGAATTTGAAGCACTGATTGAGATCGTCAAAAAGGACGCTGAAACCGGCAACGTCATTCCCGCCGCCGGAATCAGCTTCAAAATCAAAAACAGCAAAACCGGAGAATTTGTGAAACAGCACATCAATTATCCCACACCCGTGGACATTGACGTGTACAGCACCGATTCCAACGGACGTCTCATGATGCCCGAAGCCCTGAAATTCGGGGATTATGAACTGATTGAAGTACAGACCGCTTACGGTTATGTCCTCGACAGCAATCCCGTGAAATTCAAGGTGGACGGCACCAACGCGGTTGTCACCGTTGAAAAGCACAATATTGCCCAAAAGGGCGTCATTTCTGTCACCAAAACAGGCGAGGTGTTTTCTACCGTCAGAGAGGCGGAAAAAACCTACCAGCCCGTGTATGAAATGAAGGGTCTCGCGGGCGCGGTTTACGAAGTGAC
>CAMHAV010000246.1 GCA_946182865.1 uncultured Clostridia bacterium | reverse complement strand
AAGATTGGTTAAGAAGGAGGTTTACCATGAATGTCAGAGTTAAGGAATGCCGCCGCAAGGGGCGCAAATTCACTCGGAAGAAGCATGAAGGCGGAGTACGCAAAAACACAACAGCGAGCGCGGAACGATGGGAATTCTCAACAGAAAAGCGTGACCGCATTCGCAGAGGACGAAGTCGCAGAGAGGGCGAGGACGTCCGCCGTCGCCGCAGGGCAGACCGCGAGGCGCGTCGGACGCACCGCCGTTCAGAATACGCCGCAAAGCGCAGATGAACTGAAAACACAGGTGAAGGCAGCCAAAGCACAGCTCGACAAGGCAAGGACAGCCGCCGCCAAAAGGAAAGCCGCAGCAGCGCAAAAGAAAAAGAATGCCGCGGCAAGTCAGCCGTCCGGTACTTCCGTCAGAACGAACAGCCCGCCGTCCACTCCGGCGGCGAGCCGTTCGGGGTATTCAGCCAGTGCCTCACGGAACGGCGCAAAACAGGCGTACAGGAAAAAGCAGGCAGGCAAGACCATTACGTCCTACCGGACTTCCGCAAAAAGCCTTTCCGCCGTCAGATCGTCAGGTCAGGCGGCGGGAAGGAGCCTGACGGTTGCCAATCCCCGCAGAACAGGCACGGCAGCCGGAAAGACAGCTCATGCCGTCAACACTGCCAAGACCGCCTACAAACGAAAGCAGTACGCCAAACGCGCCGCCGATGCTTCCCGCAAGACCATTCGCGCCACCGTCGAAGCCGTCAAAGTGACGGTGAAGTCCACAAAGGTATTGGTGACGCTGCTGCTGGCAGGCGGCTGGGTTGCCGTTGTGATTATTCTGGTTGTGGTGCTTTTTGGCTGTGCTATTTCGATGTTCGGAGGCGGGAGCAACAGCAAATCCTACACGCCGGTCAGTGTGGAAGTCAGGGACTACCGTCCCATCATTGTAAAGTACGCCAAAGAACACGGCATTCCCGAATATGTCGATCTGATTATGGCAGTCATGATGCAGGAATCCGGAGGGAAGGGACTCGACCCCATGCAGGCTTCCGAATGTTCGTTTAACACACGATACTTGCATCATGCGGGCAGTATCGTAGACCCCGAATATTCCATCAACGTGGGTATCCAGAATCTCGCGGCTTGCTTGAAAGCGGCCAACGTGCAAAGCCCGATTGACATGGACAACATCAAGCTTGCCTTGCAAGGATACAATTACGGCAACGGCTATATCGCATGGGCGCAGGAGCATTACAAGGGATACTCCACCGCCAACGCACTGGAATTTTCCGATTTGATGGCGAAGAAGAAAGGTTGGAGCAGCTACGGAGACAGCAATTACGTTCTCAATGTCCTGCGTTACTATCCCATCGGACGCGCCTTTACTGCGGGCGGCAATCAGGTCATTGTGGAAATCGCCTCCGCGCAGATAGGCAACAAAGGCGGACAGCCATATTGGTCATGGTACGGCTTCAAGTCACGCATCGCGTGGTGCGCCTGTTATGTGTCGTGGTGCGCCGATCAGTGCGGCTATATCGACGCGGGCATTATCCCGAAATTCTCGCTCTGTTCGGACGGCGTGGCTTGGTTCAAGAAAAACGGGCAATGGCAGGACAGGAACTATCTTCCGCAAGCCGGTGATCTGATTTTCTTTGATTGGGAGGGCGACGGTCGCTGCAATCACGTCGGCATTGTAGAAAAATGCGAGGACGGTGTAGTCTACACCATCGAGGGCAATTCCGGTAATGCCTGCAAGCGTCAGCATTACCCCGTTGGCAGCAAGAAGATTTTCGGCTACGGCTGTCCGATGTATTGAGGGAATAAAAAGAGAGGGCTGCAAGATACCTTGTGAGTCCTCTCTTTTGAAAAATGTTCTATTCGTTAATGCTTGCCTCAAAAATCTGAAAGGCTTCATCGAGTGATTTTCCCTGTCCGTTTTTTGCCTGTTCCAGACCTTTAGCCATCATTTCATCAAATTCTGTTGTTGTTATTTCTATTCTTGAGGGAATCTGATTCGGAGTTGACAAATCAGGCATAAGTTCATTATTCATCATTTTGTATCGTCGAGTAAACATCTCGACACTCCTTTCAAAAAATAAAACGTGAAACGCTTGTACTGCGAATGACCTCACTCACCCAGCTCAATAATCCGCTTCTGCTTTTTCTCCGCCATTTGCTTAAATTTTGCCGCACCTCCCCATGAATGCGTGACGTAGGTGATCACAAAATCCGCATTTTCAATCATAAATCTGTTGCGGTAATTGATAGCAAATCTCGGTGGGACGGTTTCAATACCATCAGGCAGAACGGTATGTGTAAGGTAATCGGAATCTTTTTCAGTCGGTGGATAAGCAAGCACGACGTAAAAGCGAATGTTCCGTGTTTTCGCCAGTTCTGAGAGAATAGAGATAGTCATGCGGTCAAAATTGCCGTGGTTTCCAACATAAAATCCGGTGACGTTTTCTTTCTCTATTAGCTCAATAATTGCAGCTTTCAAGGCGGGCTTGACAGCTTCCGGCGCGTCGCTGTGACCGAAGAAAGTACAGATCATCAAAAGCACCTCATTTTTTTTGATTGATAATAACGTATATATCCTAATAGGCTCTATACGTTATTTTAGCATATCCGAATAGGACATACAATAATATCAAAAAATAAAAATGAGGTTGTTGTTATGTCTGTTGATTACAAAGATATGGGAAAGCGCATACGGGAAATCCGGGAATCCAAGCACATGACACAGGCGGCTCTATCCGAACTTGCCGGAATAGAGCCGTCTAACCTGTCACATATTGAACGCGCCGCCACGAAAGTGAGTCTGCCGACGTTGATGAATATCGCCAATGCGCTCGAAGTATCGCTCGATGAGCTTGTCTGTGGCAGTTTGGTCAAGAGTGAACACATCGCTGTCCGTCAGCTCAACGAGCTGCTGTCGGACTGCACGCCCGACGAATTGCAGGCTGTAATTGAGATGGTGAAGATGACGAAGAAGATATTGAGAAAGAAATTGTAGGAAAATTAAGCAACAATATTGCTATATTTTCCAGTCGTCTTCATAATCCATTAACCGCATTTTTACAACCAGCTTATCTTTTGCGTCTTTTCTATGTGGTATCTCAGCGATATTTATGCATAATGCAAGATTAATAATTGCTTCACGCAATATTTTTAACAATGTAAGTGTAGATTGTGCCATTTCTCTTTCATAAACATATAAGGCTAAGCCATCAGAAATTTCATCAGACACAAAATCACATATTTTTACATATTTATGTTCTAAAGAATCTCTAATATCTTTAATTCTCTTCAATTCGGGATTTGATGTCGAATTGTTATTATCAAAATAAAAATCATTGCTAATCCAATATAATGAGGCTAAAGGAAAATTGCTTCGCGGATTTAATGTATTTTTAAACCACTATCCACAACTTAGTGAAGTAAGTCACAAATTAGATTTTTTGTTAT
>CAMHAV010000245.1 GCA_946182865.1 uncultured Clostridia bacterium | reverse complement strand
CCTATTTTATGGGATTTCCTATGATATTATCGTCACGTTTTCGAGAATCCAGGCTAAAAGACGCATATAAGGACGAGTTTCCAAAACGCCCCAAAAATCGCCTATATATTCTTCTTGAAAATAGCCCTCTTTTTTCAGCTTTTCAGTGGCACTCACTATTATTGTCTGATATTTCTCGATCATCTGTTCAAAATTTGAGGAAGACAGTTCCGCCACCATCACTTCAGCGTCAAGATTATCCGGTTCAAGCTCCAAAGCTTTTTTTGCGTATTTTAATCCCATCTTTTTTGTATCGGCACCCTCGGCAAGCTCCAAATAATCATCTGCCGTTTCGGGAGTTATCTCTCCCTTCCTCATTAACGAGGATGCATTATACTGGGTCATAAACTGTTCCATTAACGCCTGAGCCTGTTCTTCCGACTCTATTTCCTTATCCGCTAAAAATTTATCTAATTCCTTAAATACTTTTTCCGTTTCACGGCTCATTACAAGCATCCTTTCAACTTTATATTTTGGGTGAAATAGTAAATAAAATATGTAACTTCATTATGGTTCGAATCTAACATTCTCTCATAACTCATAAGATATTCCACGAAATTCATTAACCTCATCATTTTAGATCAGTGTTTTCCCAAGGCGTGTTGAATGGATTGGGTTCTTGTTTGAGGACACTTAAAATAGTCCTATAAGAATCAGGGCTACCTGCAAGCAACTGCTTTGGTACAACAAAGGACTTTTTCTCATCGTTTCTGTTAAAATACAAACCACCAATAACCGGTTTGTTCAACACATTGTCCACCACTACTCTTAACGGTAATATCTCGCATGGTTCCGGAAGAAGCGGATCGGCATTTCCTCTTGCGAGACTGGTAAAACAAAGCATAAACCTGTTATTTTCTCTATTCGGTTCCTTGTCGTTAATATTGATATATAACTGATTGACAATGGTCGGCGCAGTATGTCGACACCCGCATATTATATTGAGGTTTTGCCTATAGGCAATGTTAATCGTTCTTACCACATCAAACAATGCGTCATTGCGTCCGGCATATCCCTCCAGTTTTAACCAGAATTGTTTATCTGTCATAACCTTTCTCCCACTCGATATCAAATTTAAAAAGAGTATTTCCAAGTTCGCTGTTTTCTCACTACACAAACTCCCACGTCATACTCACTGTGTGTATTGTGTATTATATGCGATTATACCTGAATTGTCAAGATAACGTGAATGCTCAAAATTTGCATCGCATTAAACAAAGAAAAGGGGTTCGTGCCGCTAACCTTCAACAGGCCAGATTTCTTTATCGAAAATGTCTTTTTTCTTACCCGCGACAATCCATAAAGCCTTGCATATCTTTCTGGATAGGATGATTTGTCCATCGTGTGCCATTTGAATAATATCCACAATTCTCATGCATTTGATATCATCAATCCCTGTATTCAATTGTGAATCTATAATGGGCTGAAGATTCATTTCATCTGTTGCAAAATAGGGAATTCCTGTCGCTTTGGCATATGCGAGAGAACAGGTCTCGCCCTTGTTCTTATTGGGTTTGTGCGGGTCGATCATCACTCTTTCCAGCTTCCGATATGTAGCGTCATAAACGGCTCTGTCCTTGGCGTCAAGTTCGGATTCATTCACCAATTCGACCTTTCCCTCTGACACAAGAGCTTTAAGCTGACTGACAGCATAGTATGGCATCATCACTTCACTGTGAGCGTGAGTGTGCATATAAATCTTCTTGGCTACCAAAGGGAGAACTTCATACAGAAAGCCGTACTTATCGCTGCCGCCGAGCTTGATGCACAGATCAGCGTCAATGATCATTTTCTCTATCATTCGTCTCCCTCCATGATCTCGTCCAATTCCTCATCAGAAGGGAACGCCGCTCCGCTTGTTTTTTGGATTCCGATATCCTCTGGCTTTAATCCGCACATTCCTAACAGATATTCCAGTTTTTCAAAGGTGATCAATTCTTTCTCATACGCCTTTACAGAAAGATCTGCCAGATTATCGACCGCTATTCTATTGTCAGCTTCTCCCGCGGAAAAAGCGTATCTTTTTCTGAGCCGCGCTATCGATTCATCGGATTCAGAAAGAAGAATATCTTTCTCCTCCACTTTAATAAATCCAGTTTCAAACAAACGCTTTGCCATCGCCCGATAAGGTACCGTGAACAGATCGGCAAGCTGCAAAACGGACTTAATATCGAATTTTTTGATGCCATAGGTATCAATCTCCTGCCGCAGCATCATTTCATCAATGAGAAACTCAGCGGCAAATCGATTAGCCTTCTTTTCATTTATCTCCTTATCGTCCTCATCAAGAAGATTTGACGGCAGGACATCGGGATTGTGTTCATACCAGATATGGTAAAGTTCATGCGCGGCGGCAAATACCTGACACGGAACAGGAATGGATGTGTTGATTGCCACAAAAGGATTATCCAATGCCGCATCGTTCCTTGCCCCGCTGATTCTGGTAAAGCCCCATGGTGCATCCTTTCCAAAGGGATAATAGATCACTCTTGCGTTAAGACCGAGAATGGAAAAAATCTGCGAACCAATGATATCATTTGTCTTGCGGCAATTTCCAAGCTTCTCTCTGGCATGGTCTTTTATCTCTTTAATTTCAAAATCGTTCAATTCCCTACGCATACAGAAGTTCCTCCAGCATATGGATTTCATCAATGGCGGAACGCATCAGGTTGATGTTTTCAAGCGTTTTCTCGTCATCAATGCTGCCCATAAAGCTCAGACTGTCCGCCAGTACAGGCTCACTCTGTACGGTAAGCAGTTCGTCTGCCGTTGTTCCCAAGATATGTGCGATCTTTGCCAATTCATTTACATTGATAGCCTTGTTTCCCTTGATGATTTTGTTCATCACCTGTTTGGATATGCCAAGCTCATCCGCCAGACTCTGCTGCGTAAACCCTTTCCTGTCCAGTTGTTTTTGAATATTCGCACCAACCTGCGCAAAATCCATTGCATACATATACGATCCCTCCAAGTGTTTTTTACACCAACAGTATAGCACATTTTTAGTGTGTTGTCAACATTTTGTTGACCTTTTTTGCGATATATAATTAATTCAGTCAACTAAATCGTTTGACAATGTGCATTTATAGATTATTTTTTCACTTGGTCGGTGGTGTATTCATTAGAAATTTGTTCCGAATTCATATAACGCAACATTCGCATCATAAGCATGATGAAAACGTGTAGGCAATGCTCAAAATTTGCGCCGCATTAATCAAAGAAAAGGAATCATTTCCGTAAAAAATAAGCCCCTTTAAGTGAAATGAATCACTCAAAAGAGCTTATCTTCATGTTCAATTGTTTGGATTAGGAACGGTCTTTAATGAGGTGTAGAACAAAATATTGGTAAATTACCTTAGCGTACTGCCCAACCTCCGCCAATTATCACATAATGTTCATTGGCTCTTGTGATTCTCCCATAAGGACCCCACTGATACCATGTATAGTGACCGCATCTGTGCCAATATCTTATATGAGAC
>CAMHAV010000244.1 GCA_946182865.1 uncultured Clostridia bacterium | reverse complement strand
GCTTCTGCTTATTCCGTTCTCCCCAGCATAGCTGGGGGATTAAGATTATCATTTATTCTTGACAATATTGTAGACAAATGATAAAATCATATTGCACCTATATCGGTGCAGTGGATAATTTTCAAATCTTAGCAGCCGAACCCCCTGCTTTATTATTTGCTTTTCTTTAACTCTTTTGTTTTTGACATCTCCTATTTTTTTCACCTACAACCAAAATCTCCGCCTTTTTTCGATCAAAAAAGAGGCGGAGATTTTGGTGTTTTTTATATTTATCGACACAAGCCGCAACCCCCCGCACCGGAACGATGACTCCGACACGGGCGGTTGTTTCTATGATTCATCTGTTTTTGGATTGACCGGGATTTAGTTGTGGCTGCCGCCGTTGTTGTTTCTTCTGGGGCGGCGGTCGTCCCGGCGATCGTCTCTGCGATAATCGTCGCGGCGCGGACGGCGTTCGCGGTCGCCGCGCTCGGGCAGGGTGTTTTCGGGAACCATGCCTTTGACCTTGATGAGGGCTTCACGGCGGGAGAGGTTGAGTCTGCCTTTTTCGTCGATGCCTTCGACCATGACCATGATGCTGTCACCGACATTGACCACATCGGTCACACGCTCGGTGCGCTTGACGTCGAGCTGGCTGATATGCACCATGCCCTCTTTGCCGGGAGCGATTTCGACAAACGCGCCGAAGTCCATGATGCGGGTGACAACACCCTGGAATACCTCGCCTGGCTTGGGATCGTTGGCAATGATTTCCACAATCTCATAGGCGCGCTTGCACTTCTCCGCGTCAATGCCGCAGATGAAGACCTTGCCGTCGTCGTCGATGTCAATCTTGACGTCGCACTCGGCGCAGATCTTCTGGATGACCTTGCCGCCGCTGCCGATAACCTCGCGGATCTTGTCCACCGGCACGGTGAGCGAAAGCATCTTGGGCGCGTACTTGCTGAGTTCCTTGCGGGGTTCGGGAATGGCCTTGAGCATGATCTCGTCGAGAATGAAGATTCTCGCCTTGTGGGTCTTGACGAGCGCGTCCCAGACCATCTCAGGGGTCAGGCCGTCGATCTTCAGATCCATCTGAATGGCGGTAATACCCTCATGGGTGCCGCCTACCTTGAAGTCCATGTCGCCGAAGAAGTCTTCCAGACCCTGAATGTCCACCATGGTCATCCAGCGGTCGCCCTCGGTGATCAGACCGCAGGAGATACCCGCGACGGGCGCCTTGATCGGCACGCCCGCATCCATCAGCGCAAGGGTGGAGCCGCAGATGGAACCCTGCGAGGTGGAACCGTTGGAAGAAAGCACCTCCGACACCACGCGGATGGCGTAGGGGAATTCCATTTCGGAGGGAATGACAGGAACCAGCGCTCTTTCCGCCAGCGCACCGTGACCGATCTCACGTCTGCCCGGACCGCGGCTGGGCTTGGTTTCGCCCACCGAATAGGAGGGGAAGTTGTAATGATGCATATAACGCTTGAATTCCTCGTCGTCGATGCCGTCGAGGAGCTGTCTGTCGCTGATCGGGCCAAGGGTCACGATGGAGAGCACCTGTGTCTGTCCTCTGGTGAAGAGTCCCGAACCATGCACGCGGGGCAGCACACCCACTTCGCTGGCAAGAGGACGAATTTGGTTCATGCCGCGTCCGTCCACGCGCTTCTGCTCGTCGAGCAGCCAACGGCGCACGACAAATTTCTGTGTCTTATAGAGGCATTCGTCGATCTTGGCCGCCTGATCGGGGTAAATTTCGTCGAATTTCTCGTGAACTTTCTCATAAATGGGCTTGAGGCGATCGTCGCGGATTCTCTTGTCGTCGGTATCGAGCGCGACCTTGATATCCTCGATGGAGAATGCCTTGATAGCCTCCAGCATGTCCGCGTCAGGCTCGTTGGAGGGATAGGAGAACTTCTCCTTGCCGATCTCCGCCTGAATGCCCTTGATAAACGCGATAACGGCCTGATTCGCCTCATGACCCGCCATAATGCCGTTGTACATTTCCTCGTCGGTGACGATGTCCGCGCCCGCCTCGATCATGGGAATCTTCTTCTCGGTGGAAGCGACGGTGACGGCCATTCTGCTCTTTTCACGCTGCGCGGCGGTGGGGTTGATGACATATTCGCCGTCCACCATGCCGACCGACACGGCGCTGATGGGGCCGTTCCACGGGATGTCGGAGATGGAGAGGGCGATGGATGTGCCGATCATGGCGGTGATTTCGGGGGAGCAGTCGGGGTCAACGCTCATGACGGTGGCGACGATGGACACGTCGTTGCGCATATCTTTGGGGAAGAGCGGACGGATGGGGCGGTCGATCACACGGGAAGCGAGAATCGCCTTTTCACTGGGTCTGCCCTCGCGCTTCATGAAGGAGCCGGGAATTTTGCCCACGGAGTAGAGCTTTTCCTCAAAATCCACCGAAAGTGGGAAAAAGTCGATGCCGTCGCGGGGCTTGGGAGAAGCGGTCGCCGCCACATGAACGGTGGTTTCGCCGTACTGCACCATGCAGGCGCCGTTGGCAAGCTGGGTGGTTTTGCCGGTCTTGACGACCAGCGGTCTGCCGGCCAGCTCGGTGGTGTACTCTCTGTAAGAGTCAAAGACCATATGCTCGCCTGCAAATTCAAGAATCTGAGACATAGTTGGTACCTCCAATAAATAAAAGAATGAAAAATATTGAGGAATGTCAGTTCATGCGCAGGCAGCCGCATCGGTTCATGGAGACTTAGCAACAAAACCGACTCTCAGAATGTTTGGTTTGGCACTGCGCCCGCCGATGACAAGGCGCTTCTGAGCTTCCGTTTTACTGCTATGTCCCGTTTCCCGCGGGTTGTCCGCTTCTGCGGGCTGACATTGACCTTTCAAAGGAAAAAACGTAAAAGCGGAACAAACAGGCGCAGAGGACTTTCTTTATTTCCTTAACGAATAAAGCAATTCTCTGCGCCTGTCGCCGCTGCTGCCGGATTTCATTCAAGCCCGGCAGCGGATGAACGGATTTTGTTTGCCGCGAGTAAAATGATAAAATTACTTGCGGATACCGAGACGGGCGATGATGGAACGGTAACGCTCGATGTCGGTTTTGATGAGGTAGTTGAGAAGACCCTTTCTCTGACCGACCATCTTGAGAAGGCCGCGTCTGGAGTGGTGGTCGTTCTTGTGCTCCTTCAGGTGCTCGGTGAGGTCGTTGATTCTCTTGGTGAGGATCGCGATCTGCACTTCGGGAGAACCGGTGTCGCCCTCGTGAATGGCGTACTCTTTGATGATGGCTTCTTTTTCTGCTTTCAGCATAGTGAAACACCCCTTGAAAAAAATAGTATGATAACCGAAGCGCCCAGCCGCGGGTAACGGTGCTTTCCCTCCAGCCGCGCATGGCGGACGGGACATTCGCCCGAAGCCGAGATGTTGGCTCCCTTTTGGGAGATTTGCGCCCGATTAGAAATCATTATAGCATACCTTTTCCCAAAGGTCAAGGATTATTTTTAATTTGGCAATGGTAATGAGGTAATGAAGTAAATGAGAATTTAAGCGCGCAGCGGAGCTGCGCTAAGATAATAGATAATAG
>CAMHAV010000243.1 GCA_946182865.1 uncultured Clostridia bacterium | reverse complement strand
TCTCACTGACAATATACGTTCACTTCTGGACGACAAAATACCCGGGCGCTGACATTACTTTCCAAAACCATTCTCGTTGAAAGGGTTTCATATATTTTTGACTTTGCTAAAAATGGTGGGGAGAAGTCTACCCTTTTGGCTATGGTTGCTTAATCTTCATTTGTGCATTTTGACGAATGTGCCGCTTTTATGCTCATTTATAGTATCATATTTACGTGGAAGAAACAAGTGTTTCCTTTTTGATAAAACGGTCTGCGGTGCGGCGCGGGATATGGAAATGAAACAGCGGGCGGATGATATGTGCATACAGATCGAACATCAAGCCGGGAGGGGAGAGTGTGACTCAGCGTTTCAAAGGGCTTTGCGTTTGATCTGATGATACACAGACAATTGATTAACGGCGTAATTGGGCCTATAACCTGTTTCTTCGGTGGGGCATTCCATTCATGCTAAAAAAATAGTATTTTTGAGGTATTACATAAAAATATATAAAAAAATACCTTTACATTTGATGGAGAGTGTAGTATACTATTTTTTAGAGTTTTTGGTATCTTGAAATTTCATCGGCTCCTTTTTTGTGCAATATTACTAATTTTGTAACGATAAAGAGCGAGATGTGCGACCATTGAGATGCAGCGATAAATTTTGTTTTTGCAGGAGTGAAGTTGAATGATCATCACGAAAACGCCGTTTCGTATGTCTTTTTTTGGCGGAGGAACTGATATGGAGCATTTTTTCAGAGAATATGGAGGGGCGGTTTTATCTTCCACGTTTGATAAGTATTGTTATGTGACTGTCAGACATCTGCCCCGTTTTTTTGACTATTCAACGGAACTCTCCTATTCCAAAACGGAACGTGTGACGGAGATTGATGCCATAGAGCATCCTGCCATTCGCAATGCCATGAAAATGCTGGATATGCATGAAATCCGACTGACATATGAAGCTGATCTGCCTGCAAGAAGCGGTTTAGGCACCAGCAGTTCTTTTGCCGTCGGTATGCTGAATGCATTTTATGCACTGAACGGAAAGTATGCGGACAAGAAGAAACTGGCGGATGAGGCTATTTACCTGGAGCGTGTGCTGTGCCGGGAGGATGGCGGCTGGCAGGATCAGATTGCCGCTTCGTATGGCGGAATGAACCGGATTAATTTTAATACGGACGGTACCTATGACGTCATTCCTGTCATTATCCATCCGGGCAGAAAACAGCAGCTCAACGAAAATCTGATGATGTTTTTTACGGGATTTACCCGCTTTAGTTCCGATGTGCAGAGGATCAACAAACAGGGATACAGCGAAAAAATCAACCAGCTCAGGCAAATGTATGCATTGGTTGACCGGGCGCAAAGAATTCTTGAAGATGAGGAAACGGATCTGGACGAGTTCGGTCGCTTGCTGGATGAAACATGGCGGCTCAAAAGACAGACGGGAAAGGCAATTTCCACAAACAGCATAGATAATCTGTATGAAAAGGGAATGGCAGCCGGAGCACTCGGCGGAAAACTTCTTGGCGCAGGCGGAGGCGGATTCCTCGTTTTTTATGTTCGCCCTGAATTTCAAAAAAGCGTGATGCAGGCGATGGAGGATCTGTTGTATATTCCGTTTGAATTTGAAAACAGCGGGACAAGGGTGATTCACTATACACCGGAATCATATGTCCCTCGGGAGGATAAATGAAGACTGTATTAATGGCCGGAGGCAAAGGAACGCGCATTGGCTCTATTGCGTCTGATATACCGAAGCCGTTGGTAAAAATAGAGGGTATGCCTATATTGGAGAGAGAACTCTATTGTCTCAAAGAGCAGGGCTTTACCGATCTGATAATAACGGTTTCGCATATGGCGGATCAGATCATGGCGTATTTTGGAGACGGCAGGAAATTTGGCGTTACGATTGAATATTATATTGAAAATGAGCCGCTGGGAAATGCAGGCGCATTATTTCGGCTGAGAGACAAGCTGACGGATGATTTTCTGCTGTTAAACGCAGATGTCCTGTTTGATATAGATTTTAATCGTTTTGTCAGATATCATAAGGAAAGCGGAGGATGGGTCACTCTGTTTACACATCCCAACAGTCATCCTTATGACAGCGGATTGATCATTTCCGATGAGAACGGGGCCGTGGTGAACTGGCTAACCAAGGAGGACAGCAGACCGGCGTGGTATGCGAACCGTGTCAATGCCGGTCTGCATGTGATCAATCCTGCCGTTCTTGAAGCAAGCGGCATTGCTTCCGAAAGAGTGGGGCAGGAGATGGATGGAAAGCCGTGTAAAGTGGATCTGGATCGGGATTTGTTAAAGCCCCTCTGCGGCACCGGTCGGATGTTTTGTTATGACAGTCCGGAATATGTCAAGGATATGGGAACGCCCGACAGATACAGAGCGGTCTGTGCCGATTTTAAAAACGGAGTGGTAGCGGCAAAAAGTCTGAAAAACAAGCAGAAAGCTATTTTTATCGACAGAGACGGTACGATCAATCGTTATGTGGGCTTTTTGCGTGATATCAATCTGTTTGAATTGCTTCCGGGGGTGGCGGATGCGATCAAAGCGATCAATGCTTCAGGGTATCTGGCCATAGTGGCATCCAATCAGCCTGTCATCGCGAGAGGCGAAGTGACTGTTGAGAAACTTGAATCCATTCATCATAAGATGGAAACGCTTCTCGGCGCGGAAGGGGCTTATGTGGACGCCATTTATTATTGTCCTCATCATCCTCATAAAGGATTTGCCGGCGAAGTGGCGGAACTGAAATTCGACTGCGAATGCCGGAAACCCAAGCCGGGGATGCTCTTGCAGGCTGCCGCCCGGTACAATATTGATCTGACGGCGTCATGGATGATAGGAGACAGTGAGAACGATATTAAAGCCGGTATCGCGGCCGGGTGCAAAACCGCTCTGATTGGCGACGGCGATTTTCATCAGACGGTCAGTGTACGTTCACTTCAGGATTTTTGTAAAAAGCTTTTTAATGACGAAATATAATGAAAAAGGGGTGTTGTCCTATGAAAATACTTGATGAAAAACTTCAGAAGCACATGGATTTGCTCATGGAGCGTTACCCTGTTCTGGAAGCATGCAGACAAAGCATTGTGGACGCTTATTTTGTTCTCGAAGAATGTTATCGAAACAACGGCAAGCTTTTGGTGGCAGGAAACGGCGGTTCGGCTGCGGATGCGGAACATATCGTCGGAGAACTGATGAAGAGATTTAAAAAGCCCCGTCCTGTTCCGCAGGAGATGACCGATCGGTTGATGCGGACAGACCCTGTTCGCGGCGCTTATCTTTCCAAAAATCTGGAGCGCGGATTGCCGGCTATGTCACTGACCACGCATGAAGCGCTGACCACGGCTTATTTGAACGATGTGGACGGATTAGGGGTTTTTGCCCAGCAGTTATACGGTTTTGGAAAAGAAAATGACGTTTTTCTGGCTATATCCACTTCCGGAAACAGTAAAAACATTATGTATGCTGCGGTAGTGGCCCGGGCGCTGGGAATCAAAATCATCGGATTGACGGGAGCAAACGGCGGGGAACTGGCTGCCTTTGCGGATGTTGCCG
>CAMHAV010000242.1 GCA_946182865.1 uncultured Clostridia bacterium | reverse complement strand
TTTTATTTCTTTTTTGTGCTTCTTGCTCTTACCCTTAAGTTGTGGATAGTGATTAGTAAATGATTGCTATGCTATCGTTAAGTTCAACAAAACAAGAGGCAAAAATTTATAACTGTTTTTGCATTAAACCGCCGTTTATACTGGACATTTATTGGACAACGGGGGATATAATTGCTTATACACATAAAAACAGTGGGCTGTGTCACACATGGGAAATACAAATTCCGGTGCGACAGCCCACTGCTTGGGTTCGCAGTAGATATTCCGCTGACAAATCATACAGACGAGGAACGAATTACAGGTTTTTCACCATATACAGAACAGCCTTTGCGCAATTTGCCGCGGCTTCTTTCTCAAAGGTTTCAAATTCAACGGCTTGCGAATCGTCCGACTTGTCCGAAATCGCGCGTATCACCACAAAAGGCGTGTTGTTCAGATAACAGGCCTGCGCAATGGCGGCGCCCTCCATCTCACAGCACATACCGCCAAAATTGGATGTGATGGTTTCCTTCTGCTCCTTGGTGGAGATGAACTGATCGCCCGAACACACTCTGCCCTCAAACACATGAAGTTCGGGAGAGGTCTTCCGCACGGCTTCTACCGCTGCCGCGCGCAGGGACTTGTCCGCAGGGAATGCGTAAAGCCCCGTGTACGGGATTTCTCCTTTCGCAAAGCCGATGGCTTCCACGGTGAAATCGTGCTGTACCGCATCTACCGATACGACAATATCGCCGATGTCGATCTGATTATCAAGAGAGACTGCAACGCCTGTGTTGATGATCTTCGTACATCCGAAGTTGTTAATCAAAGTATTCGCGCATATGCCGGCGTTTACCTTTCCCATGCCGCACTTGACAATGACCACATTTTTTCCTTCCAGCGTGCCCTCACAGAATTCCATTCCGGCGATGACGGTTGTCTTTTTTACATCGGCTTCCTGTTTTAAGGACGCCACCTCGGTATCCATTGCGCCGATAATGCCGATCGTTTCCTGTGCCGCAGTCGGCTTGCCTCCCACACATCCGACAAGCAAGCCGCATGTCAGTATCGTCAATAAACTCATAGCGGTCATTCTTTTCATTTTCATTAGTGACCTCCTGCAATTTTTCATGTTATTCCGCCGATTCCGGTGCAAGGAAACGCAATAACCGTTCCTTGTAATCCGGAGCGGTATCATACGCCGCGTGTCCGTAACCGTCATACATATACATCTCAAAGTCCGACCGTTCTTTCAGATGTTCCGCAATCTGCGCTGTTGCGTCCGCACCCAACACCTGATCATCAGAGGAACCTATTGCCAGAACCGGACAGGAAATCTTTGACAGATCATCCGTCACATTGAAACCCTTCATACCTTCCGCCAGAATAATAAAGCGATTCAGTTCGTCAGGCGTCACGGTTTTTGCGGCGTCTGCCAGAAGCTCCCGATACTGTTCAAATACTTCCTGCGGATAAACGGCTTCTCCGAACTTAAGATATAAATCCGTCGCGTTTCCGGCTTTTGCCAGCGAAATCCACTCCTCTACCGTCCTGAAATTCTCTTCTGTCACACAGGCGGACGTCGAGCCGAGAACCAGTTTTTGCACAAGCTCCGGATGATGGATCGCGATATCCATCGCGATCATTCCGCCCTGAGAAGTGCCGAAAAGGCAGACATTCTCAAGCCCCAGTACACGCATTGCCTCCGCCGTATCCTGTGCCATCTCATGAATGGAGTAAGACGCGGGCAATTCCTTTCTGCGGTCAAACAGATAGACGGTAAAATCATCCGTCAGAATCTGATAAGCGTCTGCCACCGCGTCTGCGGAACCCATGACGCTCTGCACGCTGAGTCCGGGAAGGATCACAAGCGTTTTTTCTCCCCGTCCGAACTTAAAATAGTCCATTGAGAAAGCGTCTGTTTTGACTGTTTCAATCGGTATGCTTTCCGTCGCTTTCAACTCCTCGCTGTCCTGCTTTTCGTGCATAACCGTCCATACTATCACAAGGATTACTGAAAGCACCAAAACCAGCACCACGGCTCCCAAAATCAGTATCCGATTTTTCTTCCACAACATAACATCATGCTCCCGTTGGTTGATAAGCCTATTTTTACAACAATTTTATGAATTTTTCTACCAATTTTCTATGAATTTTTCTGTGCAGACTGGTTATGCAAAAGGCAAAATTTTTAATTACAATATTGTAATGACAGTAATAGAACTGTAACCAAAAAACCGCCCGATTTACTGGACATTTATTGGACAGCGTCATTTAGACTATAAGAAAATAGGTTTTCTGTATGTACATGTTAATTGAAACGTGAAACAAAATGCTAAAATATGCAAAGAAAACAGACAACAAGGAGGAATCCATCATGTGGCACGGAAAGGGCATGGAAATTCATTTTCGGCAGTGATGATGAAAGGGAAAATGACCTATGAAGCGAAAAAACTGCCGTTTCAAGTCATCGTCCACCATGAGATTTAACCAAAATTGACGGTAAACCAAAATTCACAAGGGGGATTTCTCAAAATGAAAATCAGCAATACGTCAGCAGACTCTTACAAAAAATCAATTTGTTTAGCCGAAAACAAGATTTTACCGGCATCTTTTGACACATCCGAATTATTTACAAAAAATTAACAAAGCCTCCGCTTTTTTTCAGAAATCCGGGGGTTTTTGTTGCGCTTTTGTTGCGCTTCAAATTGTATAATATAATAGTACATGTTGATTGCGAAAGGCGGTCAGACGATGACTGTAAAAATTGACTATCATGCGATCAGAAATCTGGGATATGCCATGATGGCGGACGTATGGGCTGTATTAGGAGAGCATCTGACGTATCTCTTGGTAACGGATTCGAGTTTAACCAGTCTTTTCACATACGTTTCATGGACATTCCAGCTTTTGCAGATCGTCTGCCATGTGGAAATATTGGCTTCTCTCTTCCGTTTGAAGGGGCTGAACGCCGATTACGACAAAGCGAGGCAGTGGTACGCAGTGACAGTGGTGACGACTGCCTTGTCCATGGCACTTCTCGGTCTGCTGTCATTGAGGAGCAATTCCGTGTCATTGGTTCCGCTGATTCTTACACTGTCGATATATTTTATTAAAATCCTTGTCCAGGCGGCAGGCGGCAGGGCGGCTCTTCGGGGGACGGCGTGTCTTCTCGACTCCTTCGCTCTGGAGGTCAGAGCCGCCAAAAACCGGCGCAAAGGCATTTTATTGATGATTTCCTCCGTATTTCTGTCGGTCGTAGTGGTAGCATTAGGATTGATCATGTATTTGATATATGTCGGCGCGACAGACGCAACAGGCGTTTTCTCTCCCGACGATGTCCCAAAAGCCGAAATTCTCTGGCTTGCGATACTGCTGCTCAGTACCTTTGCCGCTATGATATGCTGGGCGGTGTCACGCTTCCTTGCGGCATACGCAATCTGCCGATCATATAAGGCTCTGTTAAATAATTACTTGAACATAATATAATAATGTGATATACTCTTATTAAGAGAAAACAGGAGGTCACATGTTATGGAAAGTAAAGAATCTGATTTCATCAAAATAATGACTCAAACTTCCCACACGCAAAAGAGCCATGAAGCCCCAAAAACAGGGCAAAAAC
>CAMHAV010000241.1 GCA_946182865.1 uncultured Clostridia bacterium | reverse complement strand
CGCTGCGCGCTTAAATTCTCATTTGCCTTAACTGTTTACCGTCACATAAAATCCGGTGGATTTGCCGCCGTAGGTGACGACGATCTTCTGCTGTCCGGCGGTGGTGAGCTTGCCTGTGGTGGTGTAGCTGTAGCCCGTCGAAACAATCGCAGTGGACATGTCGCTATAGGTGATTTTCAGTGTCATACCCGTAGGGTTGAAGATTTCACCCACGTTATAGGTGCGCTTGGTCGGCAGCGTCTTGATGGCAACGCCCGAAATGGTCTTGCCCGCCGGATTGACGGTGACATAGAAGCCTGTGGATTTGCCGCCGTAGCTGACGACAATCTTCTGCTGCCCCTCGGTGGTGAGTTTGCCAGTCGGGGTGTAGGTGTAGCCGCCCGAAATTTCCGCCGTTGTGTTGTCGGTGTAGGTGATTTTTAAAACCATTCCCGCAGGATTGAAGGTTTCATTTACGGTGTAAATCTGCTTGGTGGGTTTGGTCTTTATGGCAACGGTGGACACCGCTTTGGTCACGGTGACATAGAATCCGGTGGACTTGCCGCCGTAAGTGACGGTGATCTTCTGCTGTCCCGCTGCGGTGAATTTGCCTGTGGGCGTGTAGGTGTAGCCGCTGGAAACGTCTGCTGTCGTGCCGTCGGCATAGGTAACCTTTAAAATCATCCCTGTTGATTCAAAAGATTCGCCGACCGTGTAGGTCTGTTTGGCGGGCTTGGTTTTGACCGCAACGGAGGACACCGCCGGGGTGACAGTGACATAGAAGCCTGTCGTCTTGCCCGCGTAGTTCACTACCATCTTCTGCTGACCTGTCGCGGTGAATTTGCCGACAGGGGTGTAGGAGAAGCCGCTCGATACAATCGCGGTGGAGCTGTCGCTGTAGGTGATTTTCAGCGTCATGCCTGTGGGATCAAACGTCTCGCCGACCGCGTAAACGCGCTTGGTGTGCAAGGTCTTGACCGCCATGGACGAAACCGTCTTGCCCTTGGGATTGACGGTGACATAGAAGCCCGTGGATTTGCCGCCGTAGCTGACGACGATCTTCTGGTTGCCGAGGGAATTCATCGCGCCGGTCGGGGTGTAGGTATAGGCCTTGGTGATCACGTCCTTGAAGCCGTCGGTGTAGGTGACGTTGAGCGTCATGCCTGTCGGAGAAAAGGTTTCGCCCACGGTGTAGACCTTTTTGGTGGGCAGCGTCTTGACGGTCATGGCGGACACCGTCTTGCCGAAATTGACCACCAGCCTGCGGACATTCATGATCGCTTCGTTGCCTGTGGTGTAGAAGCCGCTCGCCATGAGCGAATTCCACTGTGCCTGCGTGCCGATGTAATTGACGGTGTTGATCGCCTTGCAATTGGAAAACGCGTAGGCCTTGACTTCCTTGATATTTTTGGTGAATCTGACCGTTGTCAGGTTAGTGCAACCATAAAACGCGAAGGTGTCGATTTTGGTCACCGAATCGGGAAAATAGACGGTATTGAGATTGGTTGCGCCGTAAAACGCGTAGGAGCCAACGGTTTTCACGCCGGTCGACACCAGCAGGGAAGTATAGGTCTTGGTGCGGGGATAGAGCAGCAGTTCGGTGTAATCCTTGTTGTAAAGGATACCGTCTCTGGAGGAATATTTGGTATTGTCGGACGCGACCCACATCGGGCAGATGAAGGCGTACGGACCGATGTAGGTAGTGGCTTTGGGAATGGTCACGCCGGTTGTCTTATTGCAGCCGTAAAACGCGCCGTAGCTGATGGTTGTCAGCGTATCGGGCAGGGATATAGCGGTCGCGGCGGAGCAGTTGAAGAAAGCACAGTTGCCTATTGTTTTGACCGCCGTATGAGAGAGGTCGATCTTGGTGAGCGCTTTGCATCCGTAAAATGCCCGATTGGGCAGGGATGTGAGAGAGGAAGCGAAACTCACCGTCGTGAGCGCGGTGCAGCCCTCAAACGCGCTGACGCCGAGGGTGGTCATTTGGGAGGAACTGTACAGAGTTTTCAGCGCGGTACATCCGTAAAACGCCCTGTTTCCCACTTTTTGGGTCAGCACGATGGATGTCAGGGCGGTGCAGCCCTCAAACGCGCTGTTGCCGATCGCCGTGTTCTTTCCGTTGATCGTGACCTTGGTGAGTTTGGCGCAGTTCATAAACGCCTTGTCGGAAATGGTTTCCTGTGCCGACAGGGTGATCCACGTCAAACCGGATCCCATAAACGCGCCTTCGCCGTAGCTGATGACACGCTCGTTATTATAGAGAGAAATGTCGTCGATGCTTTCGCAACCCGCAAAGGCATAAGCGCCGATGTCGGTCACGCTGTCGAAATACACTCTTTGCAGCTTTTTGCAGTTGTAGAATGTGTAATCCTCTATCTTGGTCTGTAAGTTGGAAAGCTCAATCGTACCCGGTAGGCTTTCACAGCCGTAAAACGCGCTTTCTTTGACGTTAATTTTTTCAGGCATCGTGAATGTGTTGAGAGCGGCGCAGTTTTTAAAGGCGCTCTCCCGGATCATCAGCGTGTCTGTTGTTCTGGCCGTGACGGTCTTCAGACCCGTGCAGTTTAGGAAGGCCTCCGCGCCGATGGTGGTCACGTTGGCGGGAATCGTGATACCGGTCAGAGAGGTGCAGTTTCGGAACGTATCCGCCGCGATCAGCCTGATGCCGGAGGGCAAAGCGACGGTTTTGAGAGAGGAGCAGCCGTCAAACGCGTTCCTGCCGATGCTTGTCACGTTGGAGGGAATGGTAACGGTCTTGAGAGAAGTACATCCCGCCACCAGATAGGTGCTGACAGAGGTATTCGCGGCGGGAATGACGAGATTGCGGAGCGAGGTGCAGCCTTCAAAGGCGCTTTCGCCCAGCGTCGCGTTGGGAAGCGCAACCGAGGTGAGTCCCGTTTTGGCAAAGGCGAATCCCCCGATGGTCGTGACCGTCGAAGGAATATCGATCGAGGTCAGGGACGGACAGTTGTAAAACATACTCTCGGGAATGACGGTGGCGTTCCGGGACAGCCTCACCTTTTTCAGGTTGGGACAGTTGGCGAAAATGCCGGTGTTTTTCGCTGTCAGCTACACGTTGTCGGACAGAGTGGCGCTTGTCAGCGAGGTTTTCGCAAAGGCGGAGCTGCCGATGTATGTGATGCCATCGGGAATCTGGATGCTTGTCAGAGCGGTGCAGCCCTCAAACGCGCTGGCAGAAATGGTTATCACAGAGTCGGGTATCCCCACGCTTGACAAGGAAGTGCAGCCTTCAAAGGCGGAGACGCCGATGTATGTCATGCCATCGGGAATCCGGATGCCCGTCAGAGCGGTGCAGCCCTTGCACATACCTTTCGCAATGCCCTCTCCCGCCTTTCCCATAAAGGTCACGCTTTTGAGCGACGCGCAGTTCTGAAAAGCACTCTCACATTCCTTCAATACAACAGATGCGGGCAGCGTGACGGCGGTGAGTCCGCTCTTTTCAAACGCGTTATCGTAAATGTATTGCAGTGAAGAAGGCAGCGTGACGGAGTTCAGAGACGACGTGCCGCGGAACGCCCGGTTGCCGATGGTCGTCAGGCCATCCGGCAGCGTGACGGTTTTGAGAGCGGTGCAGCCCTCAAACGCGCCGATGCCGATGCCCGTCGTGCCGGCGTTCAGCTTCACGCTTGTCAG
>CAMHAV010000240.1 GCA_946182865.1 uncultured Clostridia bacterium | reverse complement strand
CTTTGTTTTACTCTGTTTGTATAGTCTTATGGACTGGGAAAGTACTGTTTAAACGAACTGACACTTTTTTCGCTCGTTGACAACGCTGCGGATATGATGTACAATGAAAACAGCACTATAAAAGGACTGATGCAGCATTACCTTGCCAATACACGACGGGCGCACCGACCGTTTTTATGAGGAAATCGCACGGTGTGAGGATATGGACGACATCCGCACGCTCATCGACAGACACAGCCAATATTTTACAGACTGGAAACGGTTCATCTGTTCCCTGCTCGATATGAGCGGCTGCACTTACGGTGCATTTGCCAAGCGGTGCGGCATGAGCCGCAACACTGTCGTCGCCTGGTGCGAAAAGGGACAGGTGCCGAGAAGCCGCGAACAGTTTATCCGCATCGGTTTCGCCGTGAAAATGAATCCCGACGAGATGAACGCCTTTTTGCAGCGTTACGGCAAATATCCCCGTCTCAACGCCAAAAACATCGACGACGCGGTGACCGTCTTCGCCCTGCAAAATTCTCTCGATTACCCCCAAAGTCTGGAACTCAAACGGCGCTTTTCTTCCCTGCTCAAAGATGTGTTGACCCGCAGAAGAATCGGCAGGCACAGCGATCTCCCCTACTTTGCCACCGATCAGCTCACATCGGAGCTGCTGTCGGTCAGTACCCTCGTGCAGTTTGAGGATTTTGTGGAACGTAACCGCGAAGCGTTTGCCAACAGCTACGTCAAACTCATCGACTTCATCGACGCCTACATCGCCATGAACACCATGAGTGAGAACGGCGAGCGCGGCACCGTCAATTCCTTTCTCAGCGGACTGATTGAAAATCCCTCCGTCGTCACCGAGTTCAACACCGCCATCAGCAAGCTGCGCTGCTACGGCGAAATTCCCTCCCGCAACAAACTGATTGCGCTGGGCATTCATCTGCGCATGACCGCCGACGACATCAACACGCTGCTGGAATTCGCGGGGATGGAAAAGCTCTGCGCCAAGGACAAACTTGAAAGTCTCATTATCTTCGCCGCCGAAAACGCGGTGCTGCAAAATCCCGGCATCGAGTTTTCCAACGCTCTCCTGCTGCGGCAGTTCACCAAAAACGCCGCTATCAAGGAGAACTGTGACCGGCTACTGCGACAGTACAACATGGAGCAATACCTCTGCAACGACAGTGCGGATATCTACGAATACATCACCGATTCGCTGGCTACGCTGGACGACGACAGCGCGGAGGAAATCCTGCATTTGCTGGGAAAACAATAAGAGCGAGGTGAAAGGCCAATGGCACTCTCCAAAACCGCAGAAACCGTCCTGTATGACTGCCAGCCGCTTTTT
This sequence comes from uncultured Clostridia bacterium, assembly GCA_946182865.1. Classification (GTDB taxonomy): domain Bacteria; phylum Bacillota; class Clostridia; order Oscillospirales; family Acutalibacteraceae; genus RUG762. The sequence goes on along the minus strand of CAMHAV010000240.1, from coordinate 2,301 downwards.
GGAAAATGGCGTCTGCAAGAGATCATCGGGGAAGGGAGCGGCGGCACTGTTTACACCGTCACCGACGGGGACGGTAATGTCTGCGCCCTCAAGGTGATCGCCGTTTCGGGAGAGGACGAAACATGGGGCGTTCTCTCCCCCTCCCCGACCCACGGAGAACAAGTCGAAACCTATCTGGACGAAATCACAGCTGATATCATGAATGAAGTCAGCATTATGCACTGTCTCCGCGGCAAAAGGGGCATTGTGGGCTGTCAGGAATACGAGGTGATTGCGTGCAGCGTTGACGGCACACCCTTCCGGCTCATTCTCATCCGGATGGAACTGCTCACCCCGCTCAGCCGCATCATGCGGCAGGAGGAACAACCTTTCGACTGCACGCAGGCAGCCCGCATCGGCGCTGACCTTTGCGCGGCACTGGCGGAATGCCACCGACAGGGCATCATCCACCGCGACATCAAGCCCGCCAATGTATTCGTGAGCGATGAGGGAACGTATCAACTGGGCGATTTCGGCTCCGCGAAACATACCGAGCGCACCCTTGCCGCCTCCCGACACGGCACCCTCGCCTACATCGCGCCGGAAATCGCGGCGGGACAGCCCTATGACGCAACGGCAGACCTCTATTCCCTCGGCATCATGATGTATCAGCTGCTCCATCATCGCAGACTCCCGCTGCTGGAAGCGGATTTTCGATTCTCGGATATCGCGTCCGCCGTGGAAAAACGACTGAGCGGCGCGCCCCTGCCCCCTCCTGCCGAAGCGGATGAGGCGCTCGGAAGCATTATTCTGCAAATGTGCGCTTTCTCCCCCAGGGAACGATTTGCCTCCGCCGAAGAATGCGAGGCGGCGCTGGAAGAGTATCTTTTCCAGCGCCGTCCGCGCCGCAAAAACCTCCTGCACACCAAGCGCGCCAAAATCATCACTTTTGCGGTCATCGTCATGCTGGTTCTCTTCGCGGGCAGTCTGTCCGCCGTCTTTGTCCTGCCAAAGCTCATCCCAGCGCCCACCGCGGCGATTCTCTCATGCAACGTCAACGGAGACGGCACGGTGGCGGACGACGGAGAATGGATGTATCTCGGCGGCAGCAGCGGCGTAAGAAAATCGTCGGACGGCACAGCGGAGGAATCCCTTTGCGATCTGCCGATGTATGACATCAATCTGACCGATAAATGGATCGTGTTTTCTTCTCCACCGTCTGACGACGGACAGACCCACGGACTCTACCGCATGAACAAGGACGGCAGCGGGCTGCTTCTGCTCGACAGCCGGACGGTTTACAATCCCGTCGCCTACGGTCGATATGTGTATTACATTGCGGAGGACAGCGAATGGCACCTTTTGTGCCGCATTCCGCTAAGCGGCGGAGAAACCGAAACGCTCGGCACCTATGACGGAAACACGCTGCACTTCTATCCCGACGGCGGATATCTCTACCTCTACGATTTCGGGCATTCCCGCCTCCTGCGCACCGATCTGAAGGGCGGACATCCCGTCACGCTTCTCGAACAATCGCTGCTCTCCTTTTGCGTTGACAGCGGTAAGCTCTGTTTTGCCAAAGCCAGCTACAACGAGACAAACAGGATTTTCGTCTGTGACATACAAAATCTTTCGCGTGAAGGCATCGACCTGAACGCGGAAACCGTGACTGCCATCGAGCTGCCTTTTAAGCTCTTTTCGTTCAGCATGGCGGACGGCGTGATTTACGCCTGTGCCGCTTCCATAGGCAACGCGCCGGAACACAAAGGCGTCTGGCGCGTGGACTGCGACGGCCAAGGGCTTGTCCGCCTGTTCAAAAGCGGTTTTTCGGTGCAGACAGCGGGTGACAGAATCTATTACCAAAGCGGCACGACGCTTTACAGTGCCGATCTGCGCGGCAATGACGTGCGTACTGTCAAGACCAATTTTCTTGACAAATACGGTAGGATAAGGTAAACGAATCAAAAATAACAAAAAAAGCGGTTTTTTCCGTCATGTCAGAGATACAGCTAAATATTCCATGTATTCTTCTTCTCCGCAAAAAAATAACCCCTTCATACATGGCGAGACGTCACGTTATGAAGGGGTTATCTGTTTTTCATCCACTGTGAATATACATGCTTCTGATTTATTCTCTTATGAACCTCATTCACAGGGCGTATAGGGATTAGTTAGCGTTTTTTTTGCGCCATTTCTGCTGTTTCATCACCACAAAGGCAACTGCCAGCAGGGAAATCACTGCCAGGTTAAGTGCGATTTGCAGAGGAAGATCGCTTTCGCCCGTGCCGGGAGAAGGAACGATCTGTCCGCTGCTGTCTACCC
>CAMHAV010000239.1 GCA_946182865.1 uncultured Clostridia bacterium | reverse complement strand
TTACTGCACCCTCCTTGACGTAATATCCGAATGGCATATATCTATGGTTCATTCTTCACCACACCTCCTTTTTTTATTTGGCAGATGTTCATCAAGCACCAATCCGCCGCGCACGTGAATCTGGATATCCGTTGGCGATTTTATAATGATTTTTTCTACGACTTTTCGCACCAGATCTTCATCAAACTGTTCCGATGGCTTTTCCAGACTTGATATTGTCTCACATACTTCTCTGAGACGTATGAGATCATCATCATTTTTATTTTGGCGAAGAAGATTCATTCTTTCTGTACGAAGACGGCTGAGTCTTGCTGTAAGCTCGTTATTCTGTGCCGCAAAATCTGATGCAAGAAGGATTCCTTCAAGCTGAAGCTTTGATATCACATACAACTGATTATTTATTTCCGCGATGGTTTTATCGATCTCGTACAGCTTGTGGAATGTTCCGTTTTCCTTGCTTTTCAGTTTTTCCAGTGCTTTTATCATAGGAATCAGGATGCTGTCGCAGTGCTGATGGAGAATCTCTATCATTCGCATCAATGCCGCGATTACATCTTCCTCGTCAACCCTTATCCGCTGACAGTCTGAATGTCCGCTCATTTGATAACTGCATGACCAGTAGACATTATTATCACTGCATACCTGCCTGAATGTGTGACCGCAGTCTTGACAGATTAACAGCTTTGTCAGTCCGTGCGGCTGGATATTTCTTTTCTTTCTTCTCGCCTGCATGGACTTTGCGGCATCAAATCTTGCCTTGCTGATTATCCCCGCATGGCTGTTTTGAACATAGTACATGGTTCTTTGTCCTTTGTTCTTTTCCTTTCGGAACGGCAGGTTTCCTGTAGTATAGAATTTCTGAAGGAGTGCATCACCAGCATATCGTTCATTGTTCAGAATATAGTTCAGCGAAGCGGTGTTCCAGATGCAGGTATTTCTGTGCGGAACGCAATGCTCGTTCAAGTACTGAACTATTCTCGGCTTGCTTACCCCCGACAGGAACATATCGTAAATCATTCTCACAATTTCCGCTTCGGATTCATTGATAATGAGGCTTCCTTTGACAAGACTATATCCAATCGGTGATTTGCATCCGATGAAGTCACCTTCTTTCATGCGCCTCTCGTAGCTCCATCTCATATTGCCGGATATGCTGACCGATTCGTCCTGTGCCTGAACACCCGCGAGTGCCAGAAGGAATTCACTCGACATTTTTGATGTGTCGATCTGTTCTTTCTCGAACAGAACGCTGACGCCGATCTTTGAGAGTTTCCTGACCGTATCCAGACATTCCACTGTGTTTCTCGCAAATCTTGACACTGATTTTGTAATAATCCTGTCGATTTTTCCCCGCCGGCAGTCTGCAATCATCCGGTTGAAATCGTCGCGCTTTCTCATGCTTGTGCCGGTCACGCCTTCGTCAGCGTAGATGTCCGCGAGTGTCCAGAAGGGATTGCCCCCAATCAATCCCGTGTAATACTCCACCTGCGCCGCGAAGGATTCCTTTTGCTCGGTCGAATCACTCGACACCCTGCAGTATGCCGCTACGCGAATCAATTGCACATCCGCCTGTTTCTGCGGCAGTAAGGTTTTTACCGTAGGCATTGTTTTGACCTCCTTGTTTTTTGATTGCCTTTTGGCAACACCAACATATCACATGAGTTCACATTTATCCAGCGCAACGCCGCAGTATTAAGCTTTACAACATACTTTTCTCAGATTTGTCTGCGTTTCTGCTATTTCGAGAATTCCCAGATATTCTTCCTCTGTGAGAATGCCGAGATCGCGAAGAAACTTCAACGTCTGTTCTTCCCAATAAAGGCTTATCGCCGGAATGCAGTCGTTCGTGTTCAAAATCATAACCCCCTGTCGTAAAATCCCAGACTAACAGCAATCGCAATATTCACAGCCTTCATTATGTGATCATCGGCTCGTCCCACATACCCCAATATGCGTGACTTGTCAATGGTGCGAATCTGTTCCAGCATGATGGTCGATGTGTGCTTTCGCCCGTCCATGTAAATCGGCACATGAGTCGGAAAGTTCCTTCTTTTTTTCTTTCCGGTGATAGCTGCCACAATGGTTGTCGGGCTGTAATAATTCCCTACGTCATTTTGCAGAATCAGCACAGGACGGATATTTCCCTGCTCACTTCCCTCTACGGGATTGAGTCTTGCATAGTATATTTCGCCTCTGCGCACATCGTGATAAACATTTTCCGTATATATCACATCCTTTTCCTTTCATCAAAACAAAACAGCCGCCGCTCCGGTCTGGCACAACGCCGGAAGAGGCATCCGCGCCTTGTCGGAACGGCGGCTGCCAATCAATCATTCTGAAATCTGACCGATATTTATCCTCGATATCCCTCGGTCAGCGGGAACATACCGGACGGTCATGGTCTTGACCTTCATAGGACTCTCACCTCTCTGTGGTTCTCACGAGCCGCCCTCATTGCGTGATCTCATTATCTGAGGCTGTGACTGGACGGAAGTATCATTATCCTCTCTGCCTGTCATCGCCGTCGCCGCTGTTCCTTGCGGCGTTAGATCTGATCAATTGGCTCGTCCACGTGAGCAGACAACAGAGAGAACGTATCCGGTATGCTGGTATTCAATTGTCAAAGAACAAGAAGGGTATTTTTCAACCCATCCACTTGTTTCCTCACTTAAAGGCAAAAACACAACACTTTTTTAAAAAAATATTTTTGATTTTTTTGTATTTATCTGTTTACCTAAAAAATCACCCCTGATCTTAGTGAAGAATCACAAAAAATCAGAGGTGACTTTTTTGAGGTTACGCTACTATCTTGCTGTCGCTATGAACCAGCAAAGATAAAAAACAAGGGCGGTTCATTTTGGCGGAAAATTATGCTGACTATTACACACGCCGCATTTCAGATTTTCTTGGCGAGGTAGTTTTTCAGCTTTTTGATTGCGCTGCGGATTGAATACTGAATCGCCTGATATTTGCATTTTTCAATCCTTGCAATTTCTTCATACGTGAGACCGTGGAAGAAATACAGAATAACTCTCCTGCGCTGCTTGTCCGGCAGCTTGTCGATTGCTGCCATCAGCGCCTCATTGTCCATCTTGGCTGCGACAATATCGTCAATCGTGATATGAACTATCTCGGCACGTCTTGCCAGTTCCTGCTCGCCAAGTTCGGAATGTTCGGAATGACGATCAAACTCATTCATAAGAGCCAGATCTTCCAGTTCAAATGTGTTGAACAAAGCGTACACATCTTCACTGACTTCAACCGTGACAGATTCGTTATCAATATTTCTGAACATAACAAAGAATTTACCGTCTTTCACAATCATCGTGTAAGGGTTATCCTTATCTTTTCTTCTCGACGGTCTTTTTTCAACCATTGGGAAAACCTCCAATCAAAAGTTAAGAAAAATTCGAATTTCAAAACGATTGATTGGGGTGGACCGCGGCAGCCTGCGCTGAAGACAGACTGCCAGCAGAAGTGGATAGAGACCGCAGTGACAAATGCTTGTCCGCAGCGGCTATGAATATATAAACAGACAGTACGGATATGACCACGTTTAATCTTAAGATTGTTTCTACAATATCCGTTTACATGGGCAATGTCTTTCTTGTCTGAGTATATCTACTTTATGCCGTCATTACTG
>CAMHAV010000238.1 GCA_946182865.1 uncultured Clostridia bacterium | reverse complement strand
CCATTTTGCCCTATATTCCCGGATTTAGACTGATTTTTGGTGTGGGAAGTTTGAGACAGAAAAATTAGACGAAAAAAACAATGAAGTCAATCAATGGATGGTAAAGTACCTCCGAATTTACATCGCCGTGAAGGACGTGTCGGAAGGCGAGGGCGTGATCGCGGCATTCGGCAACACGCTGGCGGCGCTGGAATGTGAACCGCATTACTGCCCTGTGGACAGCGGCAACCCGCTGCTCACCCTCTTTGAAGGCGATTCTCCCGTTCGCAAAAACCGCTGTCTGAAAGATTTTTCATTGGTGAAATCGCTTGCTGATTGGATGCTTTTCAAAGGCGGTGAGGAAAAAAATATCCGCGATATAAAAAGCATTGCCAATCCGTCGGGATCAACTCCCGTCTGGAAATCGGAGAATTATTACTGCGTGCTCAATTCCGACGGCGACAGCATGGGCAAACTGTTTGCCGCCTGTGATAGCGATGAACGGGCGAAACAACTCAGCGAAAAGAGCTTTCAATACTGCGTCGATTCGGCAAAAATGATACTGGATTACGGCGGCGTGCCGCTTTACGCCGGCGGCGACGATCTGCTCGCTATCCTGCCGGTCACCGGCACAGCGCCGAAAGAAGGAACCACGGAAAATCAGGATAGTCCTGATAAGGAAATCTCCGTTTTTGAACTCGTCAATCGGCTCAACGCAAAATTCAACGAAGCCTTTGCCGACGAGCGGAAATTGAACCCCGGCAAGCCTTCGCTTTCGGTGGGACTATCGATACAGCATATCAAAAGCCCGCTTTACGAGGCGCTGGATCGCGCGTTTGGTCTGCTTCACCAAGCAAAAGCGAGCAGCGACATGAAAAACGGTCTCTGCGTCGATCTGCAAAAGCATTCCGGTCAGAGTTTTCAATATACCGTGAGGGTAATGAGCGACAATTCCGATCTTCTCCGCTTGCTGGACAAGATGATTACGGACGCGCGCAAGGCAAAGATGAATGAACAGGCTAAGTCTGCTGCCAAACAAAAGGAGGACATGAACATCTTCCTTTCCGGCGCGGGTTATGTGCTGGAAACCTATTCCGCACTGCTCGTATCGGCCATCTCCCATTATATTGACGACGGCTGCGCAGGAGAATCCATCGATCATTTCTTCAAGAACATGTTTGACAACGACGCGCAGAAGAAATATGAGGCTTATCTGAACGGCTTGCGCGATTACTGCAAGCTGACCGTGCAGAAGCAATACGAACTGGTGCCGATAGAAATCAAAAACACCGCTGCCGACAATCAAATTCCGCTGAGCGACGAAGAGGTTGTTCGGATGACCAAAGAGATTCTGACAGGTATTTCAAAGGTCACGCCTGATACGTTCAACGGCAAAAAGGCGTTTGTGGGCGAGATACTGCCGGCAGCTATGCGTGAGAAATTGAATACGGACAAATTTGACGATTTTGTGAAAAAACTGATATGCATATCCGACGGAATCGCCGACCGCTGCGCCGACGCCGTCAGAATCCTCCGGTTTATGACCGAAGCGCCGGGAAAGGAGTGAGGGAACAATGAGTGACAAATACATCAGAATCGTATTGACTCCGCTCGCGCCTTATTTCCTCGGCGGTGAACGCGGACTCAAATACACCGACAACGACACACAGATGAGCAGGGGCGAAAAATATTACATCAAGTCCAACCTCATGCCCAATCAGTCGGCGCTGTTTGGCGTGCTACGTTTCCTCGGCATTGAAAAAACCGACAGCAGCTATTTTTTGCAAAAAGATGATAAAGACAGAATAGGCGAAAAAAGCTACCGTCTGAACGACCCATCTGTAAACAAATTTGGCATGATCAGGAAAATTTCCCCGCTGTATCTCATGCGCAAAGAAGACAAGGAATTATTCTTTCCCGCGCCCATGCTGATTTCCGCAATGGAGTCAGCCGATAAGGATGCCCGGAACCGATACGAATGCCTTGCAACCGACTGCGGTAAGCGTTGGATTCCGCTGTATTACAGTGAAAAGGACGCCGATCTCTTCCGTTTCATCGGTTTGAGCGACGGCAAATTGCTTAAGAAAAAGAACGACTGCTTCACCTATCCGTTCAGGTATCAGACCAGAGTGGTCATCAACCGCAAGCGCAATTATAAAAACGGGATTTCCACTTATCCTGAAAAAGACAAGGATTTTCTCAAAAAAGACTATGTCATACTCGACGGCTTCAATTTTGTCTTTTACGCGAAAGTGGACTCGGAATTGTTTGATTTTTCTAAGGAAGATAAAAAAATCATAAAAAATCCGTCTTCATGGGACAGGGCAAATGCCCCTTTGCCGCCGAAATCAGCGACGCGGGCGATTGCGGCGAACAAATGATCGGGCTTACCGCTCCGGCATTCGGGCAGACAGCCAGTGCGAAGCTCGGCAGTCATGTAACAGTGGACGGCGTAAAAAAAGACGGCCTCTACGCCTTTTTGGTGTCGGATTTGTTCTATAAAGGCGACGCAGAGCAGCTGAAAAGCAACTGTGCCTACGCCATGACCGCGCAGAAGCAGTACCGCGTCTTTATCACCAATTACCAAGCAACGGCAGCCGTGGCAGGAGATACAGGCAAAGGACGCTTTGTCAAACAAAACGAAATCCTGCATCTGCTGCAAGCCGGTTCGACATTTGTTTTTGAGAGCAGGAAGCAGATGGACGGATTCAAAGCGATTATGAAAGGTGAATCCTTCACCCACGGGCAAATCGCCGGATTCAACGGTATTTTCTATTACGACCCTAACGAAAAAGGCTCAATCTGATACGGAGGAATCGAAATGAACTATACAATCTACAGACTGGATTGTCTGACCAATCTCCATATGGGCGGCAGCGACGCTAATTACGACGTGATTGATTTACAGGTGGAACGCGACCCGGTGCTCGGCGACCCCACCATGAATGCCAGCGGTGTGAAGGGCGCGCTGAGAGATCACTGCGAAGTCAACGCTCCCAACAGAAAAAGTGAGATAACTGAAATATTCGGCACGCGAAACGGCGGCGAGCAACAGGGTAGCTATGCCTTTTTCGGCGCGGATCTGCTGGCGCGTCCGGTGAGGGCCAGCTGCTGCGATGCCGCATGGCTGCTTGCCACCACGCCCGATCTGATCAGTTCCTTTGTAAATAAACTCAGGGCACTCGGCATCGACATAAAGGGTCAACTTCCGTCAGTTGCAGAAAGCTGCACAGTGAAGGTCTCCTGCCATTGTAAAACGGTGGAGGGGTTGGATACGAAGCCATTATCTGATGAAGAAAAAGCCGCTTATCAGCCGATCATGAAGCTTCTGCTCAACACAGATAAATACGTCATTATGAGCAGCGATATGCTGCGCAGCATTGCCCTGCCGGTCGTGGCGCACAACGTGCTGGAAAACGCTATTTCCAAAAATCTGTGGTATGAGGAATATGTGCCGCACAAGAGCGTTTTCGGGCTGATCGTCGGCAGACCCGGCGAAAAGGATATATTCAATGAGATCATCCGAACAGCTCCCGTTGTGCAGTTCGGCGCGGAGGCCAGCACCGGATGCGGCTATGTCCGAATGACTAAGAACTTATCCCAAAATTAGCGAAGATGTGGTATAATAATAAAAAATCGCGACTTGCAAACGGGTCATAGACATGGTATTATAGAAGAAAAATGA
>CAMHAV010000237.1 GCA_946182865.1 uncultured Clostridia bacterium | reverse complement strand
CTGTCCCCCCTATATTATGGGCTTTAGGCTGTTTTTCGGTGTGGGAAGTTTGAGTAAATAACAATATCAAAAAACAGATTCTTGCGGACTTTGAGATAAAGCACAAGGAATACTCGGGTGATGATCTCAGTGTTCTCTCCCATAGAGATGTTATCGGATACTATGCCGGGTGTGGCATCGACCTGCCGTCGGATTTCAGCGAGTACGCTCATTTCCACAGCTACGTCGACCCATCCTTTAGCTTCATTTCCGCTATCGCGAGCGAGACCGACGCCTCGCCGGATATTTACTACTCATTACTCCTTGATGATCAAACGGAAATATTCCGACTCAGCGATTACAATGCGTTAATGACCGTTTACGGCAAGGAGACCCTGACACTCGGCGATGACGGCTTCATTTTGCTATGCAATTATGATAACAACAGAAGTATATACGACAAATTAATGAAAGGCGGAATGAACGTCACCATCTTCGGTCATCGTCTGGCACCCCAATACAACAAGGCACTTGAGGGCTTTGTCGACATACAGTCTCTCAACAGCAATCTCGGATTGTTTATAGTGCCCGATCATATCGTTGACGAAGCGTATGCCGCGACAGATTATTTCATAGGCAATTACAACGCGGAAAATGACAAACAACGAAAAGCCGTCGAGAAAAAGTGCCGGGAAGATTATAAGCATGTGGACACAATGCTCGGCCAGTGGCAGGACAGCGGTGCTATGCCTAATGTCTTCTACATGAAGCTGGACACAAAACAGGAGCTTATTGGCAGTGCAGTGGGATTAGGCGCGTTTGTTACGTTCATTTGCTTATACCTCGGTATGGTGTTTCTTATCGCGTGCGGAGCGGTTCTGGCGCTCAAAGAACTGTCGGACAGCGTTGACAGCGTCGGACGTTATGATATACTCCGCAAAATCGGAGCTGACGAGCGCGACATCTCGCGATCCCTGCTGCGTCAGACGGGGACATTCTTTCTTCTGCCGCTTGCCGTAGCCTGTATACACTCGATATTTGGGATGAAATTTGCTATGAAGGTCATAACGATATTTGGTACTGACAGCATCGCACGCCCCGTCCTATCGGCTCTGTTGGTAGTAATACTTATCTACGGGGGATATTTCCTTCTGACTTACTTTGGCGGCCGGAGGATTGTCGGAGGAAAAAATAAACGGATATAATGGACGCCTCCTATCACCGTAATAGAGTTTCCTTGCTAAGATAGTCGCACGCCTTTTTGGCAGAATTCACTAATCCTACATTAAAAATTTGTCATCCAAAAGCCATTTATACTGGACATTTACTGGACAAGCGCCGGTATAATCGGAATTGAAATGTAGGGAAAGGCAATCAGAAACTATGGTGATTATGCTTTATCTTTTCTTTGATTGATAGAAAAATTTCACACCGAAAATTGATGCAGAACTGTAACGAAACGGGTTATATAATCAATTATTAATAGAACGGACAAAAGGAGGTGAAAACCTGTGCAGTCAATGGAGGTAGTCTATCAAAAGTATGCCAAAGCCGTTTATCATTACTTGCTGTCATTGTGCCGCTCACATGATATTGCCGAGGAATTGACGCAGGAAACCTTTTATCAGGCAATCAAATCCATCGATCGGTATGACGAAAGCTATAAAGTATCCACTTGGCTGTATGCTATTGCAAAAAATGTCTATCTTGCTTATCGACGGAAATATCCGGAATATGAAGACGTCACAGAGCAGGAAATTCCTGTGGATTCCGCGGAAAATCAAGCGATGGACGCTTCGGGAGAAATGACAATCTTTAAAAAGATTCATGAATTGCCGGAGCCTTACAGAGAAATTATGTATATGCGGATATATGGGGGATTATCCTTTCAACAGATCGGCGAAGTATATGCGAAAAACGAAACATGGGCAAGAGTGATATTTTACCGCAGCAAAGAAAAATTAAGAAAGGAAATACATCAAGATGAATGAAACAAAACAAATTTTATGCGGCGTGATTCGCGATTTGCTGCCGTCCTATGTTGAACAACTGACGGGCAGCGAGACAAATGAATTGGTTGAGCAACATCTCGCAGATTGTGAGGAATGCAGAAAGGTAGTGGAGAATATGAAAAACAACGAAAAAATGTCCCCTGTGATTCAGGGGGAGGAAAAAGCCGAGCTTGATTTCCTTAAGAAAAACAAGAAAAGAACACGTCTGATCGTCTGGTGCAGCATTGTGGCCGCTGTGTTGGTGATTTGCGGCGCCATCATTTATGCCGCCACTCGCCCGTCCTCCTATTTCATAGTAGACAATGGTGATGACGGTGTGATTACCGTAACGGCACAGAACGCGGCAAAAGGTTCATCCGGTATCGGATACATCACAATCGCCGAAGGACAGGAGATGGAAGTCAGAACAAATCTGACGGATAACAGCTCAATTACCATTGAAGTGCTGCCAGCCAATGTGGATGCAACAACCAAAGTGTTGATGGAAGAAACGTTTACCGCTATTAATGCTGATTTCTATGAATTACCCGCAGGGGATTACACCATTCGTATTACCGCAAAGAAGGGTGCGAACGGCGATATGACGATCAAAGCGTCAGGGGAATCTGACGCCGGCGGCAACACGACGAGTGCAGCCGATTAATGCGGACGGATTTTAAAGAATAGGAGATAATGGAATGAAATTTTTTAAATTGAGCATTTTAAGCGTAGCAGTAATTTTGTCAATTATGCTTTCCATCACAAGCTGCACAGGAAACAAGAGTCATACTGACACTGACAATGAATCCTCTGATATGCAGTCGGTCAACGATACCGTCATCGACACAAAGACATATTCCGGTATAACCACTCTTCCCAGCAGTGAAGTGGAAGAATTTGCATCCACGGTTAAAAAGGCGTATCTGGACGAGGACTGGGAAACCATTTCTTCCCTTATAGACTACCCGATCACACTGTATCCTGACGTAAAAGTCAATAACGCAGAGGAATTTCTCTCGTATGTCAAGGGGAAGCATATCAGCGAAAGCGACCGCACCGCTATGGAAAATGAAACCTGTGTCGATCTGGGAAAAAATGGCGAAGGGGTATTCCTCGGCAGCGGAGAAGTCTGGATCAGGGACGTTAATTATAACGGAATAGAGCAGGTCGCAGAGCCAGAGCTGAGAATATTCGGGCTGAACGGAATCGTTTGACGATAATTACCATATCAAAAATTGTTATTTAAAAGAGTCTGAAAATGATGAAAAAAAACGATTTACACGACAATCGCAACTCTCACAATGGCGTTCCTTCTGTTAACGCAACTCTGCGGCTGCGGAGGGCAGAATAACGCCGCAGAGTCATCCGAGCCTGCCGAATCCGCTGCAACTCAGATTGGAACGGGAAGGCAGGACGGCGAGCGCTTTGAGGACGTTATCATGATCGAAGGTATGGAGGAAACAGTCAGATACGAGCATATCATAAACGATTCCATAGGAATCGAAATGGACTACGACTACGAATCGCTCAAACGATACAGTGAATCGGATCGCGAACGCTTTGTTTCGGTCTATGACGATCCCGAAAAGCCCGAGATCTATCTTGATGTCACATACAGCGCGGAGGGTCCGACACTGTCGCAGCGTCTATAAGCAAGGCACTTTCAAAAGATTATGATATCATAAAGGAATCGTTCACGCTTGACCG
>CAMHAV010000236.1 GCA_946182865.1 uncultured Clostridia bacterium | reverse complement strand
TTTTAGGTGTAGTGACATCTACTAAAACGGTTAATGCTACATTAACATGTGATAAAAACGGAAATATTTATTAAAAACATATATTTATTTTCTACCTCGTTGTATTTTCGAAACAGATTAACCCATATTACGGTTTGCGATGAAACATTAGCAACAAGCCAATTCACCGGCAGAAAAAGAAAAACACGCGTTCTACCTCTCATTTATACAAAATCTCCCCACACATTTCTATGAAAAATTCAAATTCTTCTCCCTAATATTTCTTCTATCTGCCGGTAATAAATACTTCCGTTGAATAAGTTCTTCACCTGTCACCATGACAAGTACCACCTGTCACTTGCAAGAGGGTATAGTTCCCCCTTGTTTGTGGAGGTGGTACTTTTTCTCACTTCATTGAAATTTCAATTTGTAGAGCAGACTGCTCTTGCCGCCGTTGTCACGGTAACGCTGCTCGGATTTCAGCAATCCCGCCTTGCGCAGATCACTCAAGGCACGGCGAACGGTAGACGGGGACAGTTTCAAATCACGGGCAATCGTGCTGATGGCCGGCCAGCACTCGCCCTGCCGGTTGGTTCTGTCCGCAAGGTAGACATAGACCGCCACAGCACGATGCGGCAGTTCTTGGCGGTAGATATCATGCTTCTCCATTGAAATCACCGCCTTTCTCGTCAACAGGTTCCGCCGGTTTCAGCTTGGCTGTCAGTGCGGGCTTCTTTTTCTCGGAAGGCTTGGCTTCTTTGGATTTTTCGGATTCCTTCGGTTCTTCGGATTCTGCCGAATCTGTCGGCTGTGCATCCGCCGGCATTGCCACCGGCGGGATTTCCTCGGTTTGGTAATCGTCGGCGTGATACTTCGCCATGATGCCGTCGATGATTTCTTCCTTGTCGGCATAATGAACCTTGCGGTTTCCTTTTTCTTCGACAGTATAAGGCTTTTCAAAGGTGATGCCCCATTCAAAGAACAGCCGGAGCTTGACCTGCATCGGGTGGAAGCCCGTTTTCATCACAATAAATGTGCCTTTCGGAAGAGCTTTTAACTCATCGGGAGTCATCAGCGGACGCTCTGTCATCTGCAATGACTGCGACGGATCATTCCTTCCTCGGCTGACAGAACCGGTCAGGACGGTGCGGTTTCCGAGTGATTTTGATAGAATTTCGGCTGATGAAGAATTGGGAGCGAAGCCGCCGAACAGCGTTAATTGCACATTATCTATGATAATGTCGGCGCTCTCTTTGCCGTAATTCCGTTCCAACTGAGCGAAGGACTGGATGACAGGGACGATCTGCAAACGCCTTGAGCGTGCCGCCGAGAACATCATTTCGGCGGATTCAATTTTAGGCAATAGTGATAGGTAATCCTTTGATATAATCTCCGGATTTTCCCCCACCTCACACCGGACATGAGCGTTTCCACTCATCCGGCGTTCCATCGTCCTATATAAGTTCAATAAACATATCTACTTTTCAACAACCGTTTTGGTTGCTCAGATTGTAGGAAGATTCAGGCGTTTTCTCAGTCGGTTCAGTTTATCCAATTGCTTGCAGTTCAGCGACAGTTTCTCCAAATAAGCACGAATGGTTTCATCTTTTGTGGCGTGAAGGAGTATATGAACGTCGTGACATATCAGTACAAGGTTTGTATATCTGTCGTCACCGCCGTCCGCTCTGCGCGTTTTGTGGTGACAATCAATTTCTCCAATCACAAGCGGATTGCCCGATATAGCACACTTTCCTTGCTGTGCGCAATATAGTGACAGTCGGTTGTCATTGTACTCAATACTTTCTCCCCGCACTGGATTCTGCATAAGGTAACGCAGTATATCTACATTCACTTTTTCGAGCGATTTATGAATATCCGCCCGTCCTTCGGGAGTGTAAACACACCAATTTCTCGCCCTGTGCTTTGGCGGCACTGTTTGAACATACGCAATAGGGAGTACGAATAGCCCTCGGATATACCGAATCTGGCTGCTCTTTCCGTATCTCTGCTGAACGTACTGAGGCAGCGTGTTACCGCTTTTTTCTAATCTTTGCCCCAATCTGTAATTCATGGTTCTTTTGACTGAAAAGCCTATCTTTGCAAAATCAAAGCTGACATGAGTTGCAATGCGATAATAATTGTGAATACCCATTACATAGGAATTGTAATCCATAATGGATTTGTGCTCATCATCTTTGTTTTTCGGAAACTTTATCTTTTCTACCATTTCAGCGGCACGCGTCTTGATTTTGTTCACGCGCTTATCCGAAATGTGGGAAACGACGGTATATCTGACTTTTCCGTTTCTTCTGCCGTTTGGATTGACTTTCATCTTGAAGCCGAGAAAATCTGAATATTGCTTTTTCAGATTGACAATTTTGGATTTTTCGGGACTGACTGTCAATCCCAATCTATCCTTCAGCCATTGCTGAGTGGCAATAAACAGCTTTTCCGCGTCCTGCCTGTTTCGGCAGAATATCCGAAAATCGTCTGCGTACCGAAGACCGTAGCACTCTTTGAGAGTTGTCTTTTCTCTCAGAACATGATACACATAGCCCTTGTCGATGACGCCGTTGTCTGACCGCACATGACCGTAATTTTTTCGCATGGGTATATTTTCCCATTGACTGGAAATCCACCAATCCAGCTCGTTCAGTACGATGTTGGATAACAGCGGTGAAATGATGCCGCCCTGCGGCGTTCCTTTCTCAGGGAAACCAATACCCGCAACCTCCGCTTTCAGCATGGCTGATATGATGGAGATTACATGTTTATCACGAATCCCCATTGTCCACATCTGGCGAAGCAGTTTTCCGTGATTGACATTATCGAAAAAGCTCTTGATGTCAAGGTCAACAACATAGTGTAAATGCTGTCGCTGTGCCAGTGAATAGGCAACGGCTACTGCATTTTCCTGACTTCTGTTGGGACGAAATCCAAAACTGCGGTCATGGAATCTGGCTTCACAAATCGGCTCTAACACCTGCAAAAAGCACTGCTGTATCAGTCTGTCCATGATGGTAGGAATCCCCAAAGGGCGTGTTTTTCCGTTTTCCTTTGGTATTTCCACCCGTCGGACAGGCTGGGCAACATACCATTTCAGGCGTTTTCTGACGTAGCCTACAATATCCTGTTCCTTCCATGTTTCAAGGTGCTTGATGGTCTTTTTGTCTGTTCCCGCCGTCATGCTCCCGCTGTTCTTTTTCAGATTGCGGTAAGCAAGACAGATATTGTTTTCTGATAGTATTGTCGGCATGAGGTCATGGAACACCCTACCGTTCTTGCTATCCGAATACAATTTGTCAAAAGTTCCCTGCAAATCATAATATTCTGCATTTCTGAGCTTTTGCTTTTTGGGTTTCTTGGTTGTCGTCATAGTCGGCATACACCTCCAAAAGGAAGTTCAGCCTTTCTTAGTCATACTCGAACCTATGAAATCAGTTGATATTTACTTTTGCTTACATAAGACGACTAATGCCTATCCCTCCACGGCTTGTTATCACCGCTTCACAGGTACTGTGGCATCACTCTCAGTCGGATAAAGTCAGGTTATATCGTCGATTTTCCCTGACAACACATCATTGCGGTGCAATCCGCTCCGTGTTCCGACCTTTCCACGTTCCGATATTCCTATCTGTACATATACCCTTAGGAATTGTGCATAAATAATTAATACGATTCCACTTGCAAAATCTCTCTTA
>CAMHAV010000235.1 GCA_946182865.1 uncultured Clostridia bacterium | reverse complement strand
TTGAGGATAGGCGAATTCAAATCAGCCCGCGCAGGGAGTGGGGCAGCCAGCCCCATAAGCGAGGCGCAGCCGAGCGGGCAAGACCAGCTTTGATTTAGAGTGCAGTTGGGCGAATTCGGGCGGGGTAAACTCCCTGTATTCGCCCGACCCCGTCGCAAATCTGAGCGCGTTTCGCTCGTTCGGCTTCGCCTCACTTATGGGGCTTTGCCCCACTCCCCACAAGGGCGCTGCCCTTGACCCGCCAGGAGGAACTAGTTCCCCCTGGACTCCCACGCTCGCATTCGCTCGCTAGTTATGCGCTGCGCTATGCTTTTTTCTTTTTCGTTCCCCGCTAAATTCTCATTTAGCAGCTAAAAACCTGTCAACTAAGGAGGACTTGTGGATGAATGTACAGGAGACAGCCGCAGGGGTTCACCTGCGGGAAAAACAGGATCATTATGACTACGCGGCGTTTTTCAGACATATCGCGCCGAAGCTTGGCGCTGCGCTGCTGGGCGGGCTGATGAACCGCGCCCTGCTGCCGGGCGGATACTTTCCGTTCGGAGCGGCGCTGATGGCGGCCGTGCCGCAGTCCTACGCGGCGGCCACGGCGGTGGGCGGCGTGATCAGCTGTCTGATGGAAGGGGGCTTCCTGCTGTCTATGGAAGGGCTGCGGCATATAGCCGCCGTGCTGGCGGTAGGCGGCATCCGATGGGCGCTGGGAGAGCTGCGATTTGTCAATACGGCGCGGTTCTATCCGTTCTTTACCGCGCTGGCGGGGATTCTGCTGACCAATACCGTTATCAACGGAACGGCCGGTTCCCTTGTCTCCTACAGTTCCCTTTTCTTCCTGATCGAAGGCGTAATGGCGGGACTTGCCGCTATGCTGTTTTCGGGCGCGTTTGACGTGATAGGCGACAGGCAAAAGGGCGTGCAGCGCAGCCGTCAGAATGTCGCCGCGCTGACGGTCATGCTCTGTGCCGCCGCCATACCGCTGTGCCGGCTCAGTGTGATGGATTTTGCGCCCGGCGCGGCCTTGATGCATGCGGCGGTGCTGACGGTACTCTTTTCACGGCGCGAAGTGGGCGGCGCTGTCGCGGGGATTGCGGCAGGCGCCGTCAATGCGCTGGCGAATTTCAGCCTGCTGCAGGGGGCGGTCATTCCGATCGCTGCTCTGCTGGCGGGATATGCCGCCGTGTACGGGCGCATCTTTGCCGTGTCGGTGTATCTGGCGGCCTGTCTGGCGGGTACGCTGACTTCCGGACGCGTGGACTACGGATTTCTGACCGAGGCGGCTGTCGGCGGTGTGGCGGCCTGTCTGCTGCCGTCGGAATATGGCGAGCGGCTGCTGTCCGCGTTAGGGCTTGACGAAAGG
The DNA here is from genome assembly GCA_946182865.1 of uncultured Clostridia bacterium. Taxonomy (GTDB): domain Bacteria; phylum Bacillota; class Clostridia; order Oscillospirales; family Acutalibacteraceae; genus RUG762. The sequence continues at coordinate 2,326 of CAMHAV010000235.1, read as the reverse complement.
GAACGAAGCGCTTACGCGGCGGCGGACAACAGCGCGGTGATCGGACGGCTTAAAGCGGCGGCCGCCGCGCTGACAGGTGTGTCAACCGTGGTGGAACGCGTTTCCACCGGGCTGGACAAGCTCCATCATCTTCCGTCGGAGCAAATCTATCACCGTTCCTTTAGCAAGGTTTGCGCCGACTGCCCCATGAAAGGGCAGTGCCGGGGAAATTGCTCCGGCGCGACACAGGAGGAAATCACCGCATTGGCAACAGGACTGCATCAGAACGGTTCGGTGAGCGGATTGGAAATCGCGGAAGCCGTGGGGCGCAAGTGCTTGTACGAGGAAGAACTGGCGGGGGAACTGAGCCGCCAATACGGCTATTTTCTCGCCACCCGCAACGCCCAGAGCCGGATCGCCGAGGTACGGTCGGTGGTCAATCAGCAGTTGGGGAGCGTGGGCGTGATGCTGACCGAACTGAGCGAGGAAATCGGAGCGCCTGATTACGAGGACGAATATTCCGCCTCCCTGCTGGCTTCTTCACTCAAAAGCTGCGGCTATGCGGTCTTGGGCGTGACATGCACGGTGGCTCGCAGCGGCAGGAAATCCGTCAATCTGACATTGCGGGAGGCCGGACGCGTGACGCTGGAGAGGGACGAGATCGCGGACTATATAGGGGAATGTCTGGGCGGCGCGTTTGACGAAGTACAGAGGGAAACGATTGACGGCCGTGAATGGCGTATCACCTTGGCGCAGAGGAAAAATTACCGTTTTACGGTGGCCGGAGCGCAGCATTGCCACAGCGGGGAGCGGCTTTGCGGGGACGCCTATGAAGCGTTTGAAGACGAAGAGGGGAACGCCTGCGTCATTATCAGCGACGGCATGGGCAGCGGCGGCCGCGCTGCGGTGGAGGGAGCCATGGCGTGCGGCTTGTTTTCGCGGCTGCTCAAAGGGGGCTTCGGATGTGACAGTGCTGCCAAGATCGTCAATTCCGCCCTGCTGATCAAATCAGCGGACGAATCGCTTTCCACGCTGGACTGCTTGAGGGTCAATCTTTACAACGGCCGCACCATGTTCTGTAAAGCAGGCGCGGCGCAGTCCTACCATGTACGCGAGGGAGTCGTCAACCGCGTTGACCTCGAATCACTGCCGCTGGGCATTCTGCGGGAAACCGACCTCTCGCGGTATGCGCTGACCGCCGAAGAGGGGGATTTGTTCGTCATGCTGTCGGACGGCGTACCGACAGATCAAAGCCAGTGGTTTGAATCGCTGCTGGAGCGATACGACGGGCAGGAGCCGGAGGAATTTGCCGCGTTTCTGATGCAGCAGGCGGCACAGCGTCGTCCGGCAGGGGAGGACGACGATATTACCGTCATTGTCGGAAAGATGGAAGCCAATGTGGAATAAGGAATAACCAATATCAAAGCATGGCATATAATGTAGAGAAAGCGTCGAAACGGTTCAGTTTTACGAAGCAGCCGAGATAATCCGCATAGCCGCCTTCATAGAGCCGTACCGTGTTTTGTACGCCGTCTTTCATGGCAAATCCGATTGTCTTGCCTCCAAAATGATATTCCTCCTGCGTCAGGCAGTCGAGCGGCTCCATGGCCTGCGCGACGCACAGGTCGCTGACAAATTGACCGATCCATTCGGGTGACAGGTCGAGGGTGCTCCATGAGCCGTCCTCGTCGCTGACGGAGGCGATGCTTTCCACATTATCGGGCATATGCAGACGCAAATCCAGCGCCCAACTCCGTTTGGCCGCGCTCCAGTATTCCACCCGCTTGAGCGCCAGATTTCGTGCAATGCGGCAGACAAAAGCGGACAGCGTTTGCGGTTGTGCGGGTGGAATGGCATTCCATACGCCGAGCAGCGTATCGTTGAGACATTCCTCCGCTTCTGACGGATCGTGCAGGATGTTCAGGATAACGCTGCGGCACAGCCCGCCGTATTTCCCTTTCAGCTCGACGATGGCGTCGTCTGACCGGGACAGGAAAAGTGAAATGATTTGATGGTCTTCCATAGGCGTTGCCTCCTTTCTTTTGCGTTGGCCTCTATAGATTTACTACGGATTCTTTTTCCCATCTTGCTTTTTTATTCAAGATAGCGTATATTTTTAATGATAGCACAACGCCGAAATTATTTTTCAAAAAAATGAAAAAAACACTTGACATTTTCTCTCTCATGGTGTAATATATTACACGTCACTGAGAGCAAGCGACAACCAAACGACTTAAATACGTCGGTTATTACAGGTTGTAATATTGCTCGCAGGTGCGGCTATATGGGAGCATAGCTCAGCTGGGAGAGCATCTGCCTTACAAGCAGAGGGTCACAGGTTCGAGCC
>CAMHAV010000234.1 GCA_946182865.1 uncultured Clostridia bacterium | reverse complement strand
CATCCAAGCACACTGCCCAGCGAATGTCAGGGCTATGAGATTATTTTCAGTTACAAGGTGGGCGAAAACACTCATGCCATCGGTCACAATCCTGAATCAAATTCTCCCTATATCGTGTGGTATTACACTCCGCTCAACGGATTCTTCCGGGGAAAATACGCCGATACCTTTGAAAAGGCAATGACGAGTCTTCTGGAGCGCGTGAGAATGGGCGATATTGCGAACCTGAAAAATCACGGCATTATTCCGAGCGTAAAAGACGCGAAGGACGAGAATGACGCAAAAAACGCAAGTGATGCGCCTGTCGTGAAGGACGTGCGCAGTATTTCGGAGTGCAAAGGCTGCCGTTTCGCGCATTACACCGACAGTCAGAAAATCTTCTGCGGATTCTGCACGAAGAAAATCCTTGCCGAATGGCGGCAGGAAAAGGCAGAGCGCGAAGAAAGAGCAAAGGAGGCGTCCGGCAATGGACGAAGCACGGAAAATCAACAATTACACTATCGAACACAGCTTTAACGTCGGTGAGCGCGAGGTGGTGATGGGCGTGGACGAAACAAAGGAAGAGCCGTATGTGGTCGCCTACGCGGAATTCTTTACCCCTGCTTGCTATCATCTGATGAGCAAACTGACGTATTACAAAAACTATCTCGATGCGATGAGCGGTTACTGTGAACGCTGTGCCGCGCAGGTTCAGGCTATGCAGGAGGAACACAGCCATTTCAATTTTGATGATACGACGCTGACGGCGCAGGACTGCATTCCCTGTCCGCCGGACGAAAGCATCATCGGCAAGGTGGTCGTCATGGACGTATCGAAAAACCGACGCGAGTATCGCCATTGCGCGTATCAGTTGGTACTGGCGGAAGCCGGCAACGGCGCAAGTGGCGGACGCGGGAACGCGGTATTCGGCACCTGCCTTGCCACCGGAGAAAAGGCGCGGTGGGAACGGTACGAAGTGCTTGGCGAAATCAAGCCGGAAAAAATGCCGTTCTGGGCAAAGGACGCATTGAAGAAAATTCAGGAACAGTCGGCGGCGGAAAAAGCCGCCAGAAAAAGACACGGGGAGGCGCGTTAAATTGTTATCGCACGTTATCAGGGCGCAGTCATACGACGAAAGCGGAAAGCTCGCAACGGTAGGAGAATATACCATTGTCAGGCGTAAAAAAGTCGGTTCCGGCGAAATCTTCATCGGTCGTAGCATGACGGAGGGGATTCCCTATCTGGTCGCTCAGATCGACTATCACCGTGCGCCGGAAGTGGTGTATATCAACCACCACCTGCTGGTTCCGAATTATGACGAAGCCTTGTCCTGCTATCAGCGCATGATCCGCGACACGGCGAAGGAAACGGCGCGGGAAATGCAGTGGGGGTATCTGAACGGAGAGGAAAATGCCGTCGCGCTGACCACTTTTACCGACAGGGACTGCTGTCCGGTTCACCGCAGCGAAAGCATTGAGGGCAAAATCGTGGCGATTCAGCTCGAACCGTCGCGCTTTGCCTTTACTCATTCGGCGTATCAGTTGGTGCTGGTGGAAGGCGGCGCGGGCGCGACCGGCGAACGCGGCTGGACGTTCCGTGGCATTTGCCTTGCGACGATGGAGAGAAAAATCTGGCGCAGGACGGAGGTTCTCGGCGTTCTTCGTCATGACAGCATTCCGCTCTGGGCGATGCTCAGATTGCAGGAAATAAGGAGGTGCGGCATATATGGAAATCCGTCCGATGACACAGGCGGAGCAGAAGTATACGTTTAAGCAGAGTATGCAGATCGAATCCCAAACCTGTCAGGTGGGGTATCTGCGGGGCGATTTCGGTATCAACGGCAGGGAGTTTCATACCAGTTGGCACGATACTGACAGCAGGCGCAATACCGATGAATTTGCGAGGGAGTTTGATGAAGTGATTCATGCTCTGCGTTCCGAAGAATGCGGATTGTTTGCCAGTCGTTTTGAAATGAAAAGATATGTGGCGGAACACAGTGACAGCGCATTCGGTGACAGCCACCGACCGGCATACGGTTTCCGCGTGGACACCGAAAAATATGTCTATCTCCTGCGGTGCAATCCGTCGCCCAGTGATTACAATTTCTACTGCTATTGCTATGAAAAACCGTGGCTTGACCGCAATATCGAAAAGGCGGCGCAGGGAATCCGCTTTAAGGACGCGAATTACAGAGAAATCTTCCGCATACCCGACGGCGGCAGCATCGTCATCACGACGGCATGGGGCGAGAAAATCGAACAGGCTTGCCGGTATATCGACGATACCCACTGTGAAGTGGGAACGAATGTGTTCCATGTGGACGAGTTCGCCGAACGCATGGCGCGGAACGGTTCCACCTATGCGCCAAAGCCTGATACCCCGCCGAAAACAAAACAGCAGGCACGATAACCAATTTCTTACTCAATCCAAGAATATCAGGTGAGGAAAAATGATTCAATAAAATTTAAAACGAAAGGAACGAACGATATGAAAACATGAGGGGGATATTCTTGTGAAACTCAATCAGAAAGCTGTCAAGGTGCTGGAAAAGCTCTTGGAAGCCAATTATGTCAAGGAGCGCGTGGTGTCCAGTATCACGGTTGATCAGATGCTGGCACTGAGGGGCGTTTCCGTTTCAGACATTGCCATGATCAACGATTTGCAGAAACGTATTAAGGAGCGCGAGGTGCTTTCTTTCTTCGCGGATGGGCTTATCAGCGAGAAAGAAACGCCTAAGAAGTCTGGCAATACAGGCGATTCCGACGAAAGTGAATTTGATATGCCGGACTAAAGCCATTGAGGAGGAGAGAAGCGAATGGCAAGCAAATATGAAATGATCAGCGAACTGTACCGGCGGACAGGGGCAGGCGCATCGGGCAGTCCGGAGGCGTGGCAGGCGTTTCTGTCCTCCGCCTGCCGCAATTACAAGTGCCGTTTCGACGAGCAAATGCTGATTTACGCGCAGCGTCCCGACGCGACGGCAGTACTGGAAATTGAAAAGTGGAACGAAAAATTCCACCGTTATGTCCGGCGCGGAAGCAAGGGCATTGCCGTCTTTGCAACCGCCGACAACGACAAGACCAGGCTGAAATATTATTTTGACGTGTCCGACACGGAGCCGTCCTACCGCGGCGGAATGCCGGTTCCGATCTGGGAGATGAGTGACCGTTATGAAGCCGCCGTTATCGAAAGGCTTTCCGACAGGTTCGGCAGCGCGGGGCGGAAAAATCTGGACGACGCACTCACCGATACCGCAAAAACCGCCGTGGAGGACAATCTTCCCGACTATCTCGGACAGCTTGCCGACGTGGTGGAAGGAAGTTATCTGGAGGCGTTTGACGAGGAAAACATCGGGGAAAAGTACCGCCGATTGGTGACGAACAGCGTGAAATTCATGCTGTTCAGACGGTGCGGACTGCCTACCGACGGCACTTTTGAGCGCGAGGATTTCGCGGATATTGTCAATTTCAACACGCCGGAAACGCTGGGAAGTGTGGGCATTGCTACCAGCGATATTGCGGAAGCGGTACTGAGGGAAATTTCGCAGACCATCAGGGACGTTCAAATTGCTGAAAAAAATACGTCCCGCACATTTGCGGAAAACCCGCAGCCGGTGTATGCTATATCCGAAAGCAATTATTCACCAGCCGAAAGGAGTAACGACCATGAGCGAAATCACCTACACGATGCAGAAGGATTACCTGATTCCCGACCTCGCAT
>CAMHAV010000233.1 GCA_946182865.1 uncultured Clostridia bacterium | reverse complement strand
CTATAACAGTAAATCTGGAGCTTGGCAAGAGGGAAATTGAGAATTTTCAGGAATTAGAGGAAACAATTTATAGGACGGTGCTGCAATTCGGTCGGGAGATCGCGGCGAAAGCGCTGGAAAGTTTGGACGAGCAGATGCTTAACAGCCGCGACGCCAGCCGGTTCCGGTGCAAGGGTTTTCAAAAGACCTGCATCAAGACGATCATGGGGGCGGTGGAGTTCGAGCGGCGGGTATACGTGGACAACGCAGCTGTGGAAGGGGCGCACTGTGTACACCTGCTGGACGAAGCGTTGGAGTTGAACCAGATAGGGCTTGTGACAGAAAACGTCTGCAAGTTGGCGGCGACGGCAGCCTGTGAGACGACCTACCGTGCGGTGGCAAAAACGATAACAGAGGCAACCGGTCTGAGCATAAGCGCACAAAAGGAGATGAAAGTTGGTATCGCCTACCCTGGCGTCCGCTGGATGCCGTGCGGGATAACGAAGCGCCGGATTCTGGACAACAAGGTCGCCTACGCAACCTTTGACCAGGTCAGTGCGTTTCGGAAATACAAGGAAGGCCTTGTCGCCAGCCGCTTTGACGTAAAAGGAATCGACTTGCGGATCGTCAATGGTGACGGCGCCCAATGGATTCAAAAGAAGAACGGCGTCAAGACGATCCCAGTACTGGATAAGTACCACCGAAACAAAAAAATCACGGAATGTGTTGCCGACAAAGACCTTGCTGACAATCTGCGAAAGCTGCTCTATGCAGGTGAGATTGACCTGCTGCTGACCGTTATTGAGGCACAAATCAATTCTCTGTTGCCGGAGGAAAACCAAAAGGAAATTGACAAGCTGACAGACTTGTGGTTACTTCTCCGAAAACAAAGATGCCTTGTTAGATCCGTACAAGCGCGGCATTGAGATCCCGGATACCTATGCGCCGAGTAATATTCATCACGCACGGCTCGGCAGCATGGAAAGCAATGTGTTCACCTTGATTGAAAACCGAATGAAGGGCGGACGGTGCTGTTGGAGCATTCAAGGCGGCAACAATCTGGCGCTGCTTTTAACGGCCTACCATACCAGCGGTCTGGAGAACCTGTTTGCCGAGCTGCCCGCCCCGCCGAAGTCGAAGGAAGTGTGGAAGGATACGCTGCCCATGTTCGGTGCCAGTAAGGTGCCCGAACGAGAGGGACACGGTTACGACTACTGCCACACCTTCTCCTTGTCCAAGAATGCAGGCACCTATTTGAGTGAGCTGTGTCGTAACATGCTCCGCGGTTCCGACAACAATTTCTGATGAATGACCGTTACGCAAGCGCCGCTGTTAGGCGGTGAGCTTTGCTGTACACATACACGGGGCATAATCCTGGCAACTGCATTTTGAACACTCGTCTTTCGTCAAAAGATACCTTGCCAATAAATGCTTGACACATACAACACCAGGCCCTTTGAAAATAGCACTTGACAAACATCAGATAGGTCGGTATAATAACAAACGTTGCCGGGGTGTGGCGAAGTTTGGTATCGCGCTTGGTTCGGGACCAAGAGGCCGCGGGTTCAAGTCCCGCCACTCCGACCATCAAAGAAACCTCTTTTGTCTACCAAGGCAAAAGAGGTTTTTCTGCATTTCGGAAAAAAACGATTGGTAGAATGAATTCGGTAAATCCGGATTTGAGGAGGCTTAAAAATGTCAGGCAGATATAAACTGAAAAACAAAGGGATAAGACTTGAAAAGGTGAATGACAATAACTTCGTTGATCTGATGAAGCTTGAAGTTGCTGAATCGCAGAAAGACTACGTTGCTTCGAACACGGTGAGTATGGCTCAGGCTTATGCCGTAAATGCAAGCGGCAGATTTGTTCAGTGTTTCGGTATCTACGATGGAGACACAGCGGTCGGATTTGCCATGATCGGACACCATTCCGAGGAATATAACGGTATGGCGGAAATATATCGCCACAGCTATTATCTTTGGCGATTTATGATCGATCACAGATTTCAAGGAAAAGGATTCGGAAGGGATGCACTGAACCTTCTTTTGGACTATGTTCTATCATTTCCGGATGGAGAGGAAGACACATGGAGTACATCATACGATCAGGAAAATGAAGCAGCCAGGCATCTGTACGCCTCATTTGGATTTGCGCCGAACGGTGAGAAAGACAGCGATTATGAAGATGCGGAGGAAGTCGCTGTGCTGCCGCTGAAATGATCTTTTCAGCAAAACCGAACAAGTTGACAAATACCAGTTTGCCGAGCTCCACTGCTGGTGTACTTTCTGGCGGTTTTTTTTGCCCCGGTGTCCTTTTACGCGGCCTTTCACATCAAAGAAACCTCTTTTGTCTACCAAAAGGACAAGAGAGGTTTTCTTGTTTTCATCGGTAGCGTATGGTATAATCACCTCAACAAATCGCAGACTGCAGAACGGCTGAACCGAAAGGAGAAAACCCATGGATCATAGGACGGATCGGCTGATCCTTCATTATGTTACGGAAGGCGATTTGCCCGAAGTCGCGCGGACCTGGCCTTCCGATCATCGTCCAATCTCTCTGCCGGAGGCCCAAGGCGCGATCTCCTATATGCGCGGCAACTACTTGAAAAACACCGCGGGGTGTATGATTCATCTGTGCCTTGCGGTCTGTGACGCGGAGAATCCGCAGGCCATCATGGGCTGGTGCGGTTTGGACGGAAGTAAAAATCATACTGAGCCGGAGATCTTCATCCTGCTGGATGAGGAATATCGGAACAAGGGGTACGGAACCCAATGCGTGAAGGAATTGCTGCGGATCGCAGCGGGGGTCTATTCCCTTTCCGGCGTTCACGGCGGATGCGCCAAAGACAATCTCGCTTCCCGCAGGGCTATGGAAAAGGGCGGGATGATCCAGTACGGTACGGAAGAAAACGGCGATCCGCTGTTCAGGTTTTCTGCGAAGGAGGAAGACCACTCATGAAGAAACTGATCCTTATCAGCGGCTCGCCCTGTGTCGGAAAGACGGCCGTCGGTACCCGGCTGTTTGAGAGCTTTGACAACAGCGCCTATCTGGACGGAGACTGGTGCTGGTGTGTCCATCCCTTTTCAACGGAAGACACCCGGCTACGCAACGGGGATAAAAGCATGTCCTTTATTCTTTCCAACTATCTGGACACAGGTTTTGAATATGTGTTTTTCACCTCCGTTGTACTGACAGACGCACGGATACGCGAAGGAATCCTGAACGGGATAACCGCCCGGGAATACAGAACGATTGGCTTTACGCTGACCTGTTCGGCGGAAACCTTGAAGGAACGGCATGACAAACGCGGCGATCCAGGCGAGACAAATCTTTTTTGGCTTTCTCTTCCGCCTTACCCCGGGGACATCGTGATTGAAACCGACAATAAAAGCATCCGGGAGCTTGTCCGGGAAATGAAGCATCATATCGAAACCGAGCCGGAGCAGACAAACTGACGGTTCCCGCCATGATTGCCAAATTCCGGCCCGTCATGGACGCACGTACCTTTTACGCGCACTTACACATCAAAGAAACCTCTTTTGTCTACCAGGGCAAAAGAGGTTTTTTGTTGATTATCAGCTTGATCACGGATATACTTAATATTTTGAAGAGTATTTGACGGAATTGCTTGGGGGCGAAGAAATGACTTTGGTTTATTTTCTTGGCGTGCTTTTTTGCATTGTTTCGCTATACAATATGATAACCGATTTCAGGAAAAAGCAATGGATCAAAGGATTAT
>CAMHAV010000232.1 GCA_946182865.1 uncultured Clostridia bacterium | reverse complement strand
GCTGGCTCTCAGCCATGCGGAAAATGTCTTCCGCCGGCACCGGATTGCCGTCGGAGAGCATGCGTCGAATGAGATTTTCGGCTGCTGCCGTCTTTGTTTCGGGGCTGACGCCGCAGAGCAATTCCTCCGAAGTCACCTCGTCATACCCCTCCAGCCATCGGAACCCGTCGCTGTCACCCAGAGAGAATGCCAGCGATTTACCTTCCGGCGCTAGGGAAGATTTGTCGTGAACGATGACCCTGACGTTGGGTTCACGCTTGAGTCTGCCCACCAGAAGGACGCTTCGGGCGGCGGCGCGGAAGTCGATAGAGCCGAGTCCGCGGTAGGAACTGTTGGCTCCGCCGTTCTTGTTCAGATGCCCGACCAGCACCACGGCACAGCCTGTCCGCTCCGCCACAGCCGCCAGCTTTTTCATCACAGTGCGTATCTCATTGGCACGGTTCATGTCGATACGCTCTCCCACATAGCCCTGCACAGGGTCGAGAATGATCAGCCGAGCGCCTGTCTGGTCGATGGCTTTTTCGATTCGCTCGTCGAGTAAGGAACTATGCAGAAATAATTGATACATTTCACTTTCTGAAACACGCAAGCATACTGTATTTTTAAGCAGAAAATGACTGATTAAATTCTGCATAGTTCCTAAGGTCAGTGACTTTTCGCTCTCGTCGATGCAAAAGATCCTGTTCTCGTCGGCATGAGCTTCCATCAGGCGAGGCTTGATGGTGTCGCCCAAGCCGTCCTCCGCTGTCTGGTAGATGACGTTGATGGGTATATGCTCCTGCTCTATCGCGTTCGGAAGGGAGAACCCCTGCGAACAAGCCGCCGCCAGACGCAGGGCAAGCGTCGTTTTACCCTCGCCCGGATCGCCCTGAATCATGCTGATCTTTCCGAAAGGAATGAACGGAAACCACAGCCAATCCACCTTCTGCAGCTCTACATCAGCCATTTTGATGAGCCGCAATTCGTTTTCATTCATGTAGAAAACCTCCTTAAAATATAAATTTGAACACCAAAAAGGCTCCCTACAAAAATATTTGTGGGAGCAGTATTCATAATTGCATTTTCAAAATATCTGTGATAGAATATACTTGATTGACAAACCACAGGGGCAGGTGAGCGTATGCAGACCCGATATCGTATCTATTCTCTGTCGGCAAGGGCGATTCTGAGCTATGCACGGTCGGAGGATGACCAATATATTTTTCGACTGAGCAGCAAGGCAACGGAGAAATGCAAGGTCTATGGAGCCGCGCATGAGCAGGATGACAACGCGTTATTCTATCAGATCATGTGCGTCCTTCGTGGCGACGGCTTCATCACACCGAGGAAACAACAGGTCATTCCCGACCTTGCGGACGTGATATTCTATGTGGACTTCGGAGGAATCTTTGACAGAAGCGGTTCAAACAAGTATCTGGAACGGCAGAAGAAAGCGGAAGCTATGTTCCGTCCGGAGGGAATCACGCTTGACTTCGGCAGCGGAGAACAGCACTACCGCGCCTTTGAACGCTCCGGAAGCATGAGCCGACAGGCGAAGCTCTCCTTCATCAGAGCGGATTTATATGAGCCAGTCCGGCGCAGAATCATGATGGATATGACGGTCACTCAATGCAAACTCTCCCAGCTTTATGCTTACAACGGGCTGATGCTGTCGGGCGGAACCCGCATTGACGGCATTGAAATCACCAGACCGCACCGCGTGATTGTGGTTGACAATCCGAGTACTCTGACACGTGCCTGTGTCATTACAGTGAAAGAAAACGGAACAAGACGCGGTTTCAAATGCTACCATAGGGTAGAAAGAAATGAAGGAATCTTCTCAAGCCGCTTTGACGGGGAAGGCTTGATCTCCAAAGAATACGCCAAGCTGATTGACAAAAAGCTCTGCGGAAAGCAAATTCATTCCTCATTTCAGATTCGTATGCCCTTCATCAAGGGAATGCTGCACAAGGTGGATTTCAAGGATTTCGTGCGAAGCGCGGGCTGTACCTATGTCACGGATATTTATGGAATCCGTCATCCGATAGAAGAGATTGACATTGTTCTGACCAGAACCATGTTCAAGGGCTATGGCTGGCTTCGGGAGAACAATATGACGTGGGAGGATTATCTGTCGGTATTTGAAAAATATCACCACGCACTCTACATCACCAACACCGACAAACCGGAAGCGCAGCCATACACAGAACTGAATTATCAGTTTCTGAACACCCTTTCCATCACCGCCGAGGAATTTCGCCCCGCCGATCTGCCGGACGGCTGGGAACACAGCCCTTCCGACGAGGAACGTCACTGGCTGACCAAAGCCACAGAACAGCGATATTATGACCTTTGCGCCAATGAGCAATACCGCAGGGAGTATTTTGTCAAAAAGAACAGTGCCATCGGACGATGTGTCAAGAGGAATCCGCTTTTTCTCAATGAGCCGATATGCGTGAAGGAACTGGATGACGCGGCGGCTCATGTTCTGAAACAATATGCGCTGGGACGGTTGATCGTATCGGGCGACAATCGATTCCTGTCGGGCGATTTGCTGGAATTGATGGTACTATTGATTGAGCCGGAATCAATTAAATCCCGCAATCGACGGACTAATACCTTTTTCAGGGTGGCAATGACAAGTGAGTTTGTTCGAAATTCGTTTTTTGCGCCGGGAGCGGCTTACGAGCGCGACGAAAAATGCACACTGCTCCGCAATCCTCACATCGCACGCAATGAGGAAATACAGCTTGCTCCCTATCAGAAGGTCGAGCAGATGCGCAAGCACTATCTCGGACATCTGCACGACGTGGTCATGGTGGACGCGGAAATGATGACAGCGGAACGGCTGGGCGGCGCGGATTATGACGGGGATATGATTAAGACCATTGCGGACCCGATCGTCAACGATTGTGTCAAGCGCAACTACGAATTCGGCAGTATGGATAATTCAAACAATTTACCGCTTCTGTATATTCCCACGGAAATACCGGTCATCAGGAACGCGGAGGATTGGCACGATTGCTTTCTCACTATACGGGATACGTTTTCCTCCCGCATCGGACAGATCTGCAACGCCGCCTTTGACCGCAGCATTATCGCTTACGACGAGAATTCCACCGCGGAGGAGCGTGAACGCTGCCGCGAGGAAACAGAGGTGCTGGCTATCCTGATCGGTCTGGAGATAGACTCGGCAAAAAGCGGAGTCAAGCCCTATCTGGACGATTATCTCAAAAGAAGAACCACAGCGCGGAACAAATTTTTGCAGTACAAGGTGCTGCTTGACGACGACGGAGACACCGCGTGGTATGAACCAAAACCGGCGGAAAAGAAAAAGGCATTTTTCGCAAACACCGACTGGTCTGCCGTTACGTCCAATGTGGAGCGATTGCCCTACCTTGCGGAAATGCTCAGATTGCACACGCCGAAATTAAAGCCCAAGCCCGCCAAAGACAGCGAGCTTTTTGCCTTTGCCGTCGTTCCCGACTGGAAGGACAGACTTGACCAGAAAATTCTCGCAGCCGTCACCGCGCTGTTGAAGGATTACGAGGCGTGCCTTTCCAGAATCCGCGCCTGTCGCGCACCCATTAAGCACAAGGCAAAACAGAACGACGTCGAGCGGATATTATACTCCCGCGGACAGGAGGAAGTATTTGATTCCGATACCCTGTACGCTGTGTTTTCGGAACTGCATCCCAAGCGCGTATCCGATATCCGCCATGAAATAACAGAACGGCAGTGGCACATGATGGACAAAGAGG
>CAMHAV010000231.1 GCA_946182865.1 uncultured Clostridia bacterium | reverse complement strand
TGAAGGTGGACTTGTGCTGCTGGCTTTTGAATCTCATTTGGTAATCACTCTCCTAAAATTTTCGTTAGCAAACAAAAAAAGCCGACTGTCTTTCTGTCGGACGCTGATCAGACGTCCATCTTCAAAACAATCGGCTTTCTATGTTTTATACAAAAAAGCGCACAGATTTTCTACCTGCACGCTTGATTGGCTGTGTATTGAATTTTCTTGAAATAGGGGGAAGCGTGGCTCGAAAAAAGATGCTTCAGGGGTTCGATTCCGTAAAGAAGGGCAAAATGAGCCAAATGCATCTACGGAAAAACCTTGCCGTTTTTTGCCCCCTAAAACCACGAAAAGCCCCTAAAATAGGGGCTTTACGGGAGGTGCATCTTTTTTGTTCACCTATTCTGGTGGACGCAAACGGACTCGAACCGCCGACCTCCTGCGTGTGAAGCAGGCGCTCTAACCAGCTGAGCTATGCGTCCATACCGTGGAGCTGATGAGGGGACTTGAACCCCTGACCTGCTGATTACGAATCAGCTGCTCTACCAACTGAGCCACATCAGCAAAATTGGTTCCGTTCATCCGAACCGAATGTGATTATACCATAAACAGCGCCGCGTGTCAATAGTTTTTTTCATTATTTTTTTCATTTGCGGCTATTTTTTTCGAACTTTTCATTTTTTTATTTTTCATGTCAGGATATGGCATCGGATAGGCAGTTCATTTTCAGCGGCAGCGGATGTGATGAATTACCGCCACTTGTACGTGACAGTAATTCATCACCATGACTGTCGTTGTGTTCCTGCCTTATTGCAGTACCGTTTTGAGATAGTGTCCGGTGTAGGAGGCCGGCACCTGCGCAACCTCTTCGGGAGTGCCGCAGGCGACCACGGTGCCGCCGCGGTTGCCTCCTTCGGGACCCAGATCAATGATATAATCCGCCGTCTTGATGACATCCAGATTGTGTTCGATGACCAGAACGGTATTGCCGCCGTCCACCAGCGTTTGCAGCACCTCGATGAGGCGGTGAACGTCGGCGGTATGCAGACCCGTTGTCGGTTCGTCCAGCACAAAGATGGTCTTGCCCGTCGCGCGCTTGGAAAGCTCGGTAGCGAGCTTGACGCGCTGTGCCTCACCGCCGGAAAGGGTAGTGGCGGGCTGTCCGATCTTGATGTAGCCCAGTCCCACATCATAGAGGGTTTTGAGCTTGCGCACGATCTTGGGGTGATTCTCAAAGAAAGCTACGCCGTCCTCCACCGTCATGTCAAGCACATCGGCAATGCTCTTGCCCTTGTATTTGACTTCCAACGTCTCTCGGTTGTAGCGTTTGCCCTTGCAGACCTCGCAGGGGACATAGACATCGGGCAGGAAGTGCATTTCGATCTGGATGATGCCGTCGCCCTCGCACGCCTCGCAGCGTCCGCCTTTTTTGTTGAAGGAAAAGCGTCCCGCGTCGAAGCCGCGCAGCTTGGATTCCTGCAAATTGGCAAACAGGTCGCGGATGTCGGTGAAAACGCCCGTATAGGTCGCCGGATTGGAACGCGGCGTTCTGCCGATGGGAGACTGGCTGATGTCCACCACCTTGTCCAGATGTTCCAGCCCTTCGACACGGTCGTGCTTGCCCCAGATGATGCGCGCGCGGTTGAGATCGCAGGCGAGGCGCTTGTAGAGAATCTCGTTAACCAGCGAGCTTTTGCCGGAACCTGACACACCTGTAACGCAGGTGAAGGTGCCAAGGGGAATGGAAACGTCGATGTGACGAAGGTTGTTTTCGGCAGCGCCTACGATTTTGAGCCAGTGCCCGCTGCCGGGGCGGCGTTTGTCGGGGACGGGGATTTTCCGTGCGCCGCTGAGATATTGCCCGGTGACGGAATTCTCACATTTGACCAGGTCTTCTACCGTTCCGGCAAAGACCACCTCGCCGCCGTGAACGCCCGCGCCGGGTCCGATATCCACCACATAATCCGCCGCGCGGATGGTGTCCTCGTCATGCTCCACCACAATGAGGGTATTGCCGAGGTCGCGCAGCCGCTGCAAGGTGGCGAGAAGTTTGTCATTGTCCCGCTGATGCAGTCCGATGCTCGGTTCGTCGAGAATATACAGCACGCCCGTCAGATAGGAGCCGATCTGCGTGGCGAGGCGGATGCGCTGGCTTTCGCCGCCCGACAGCGTCCCCGAAGAACGGGAGAGCGTCAGGTATTCCAGACCGACGTTGTTAAGGAAGCCGAGGCGCAGCCGCACCTCTTTCAGAATGCGGTCGGCGATGAAGTGTTCATGCTCCGTCAGTTCGAGTTTATCGAGAAATTCGAGCGCCTCCGTGACCGACAGCTTGCAGAATTCCGCGATATTCAAACCGCCCACCGTTACGGAGAGAATCTCCGGTTTCAAGCGGTCGCCTTTGCAGAAGTCGCAGGGGACTTCGGTCATCAGCGGTTCGATGTCGTGCTTGGACCAAGAGCTTTGCGTTTCGGCGTAACGGCGTTCCAGATTGGGGATAATGCCCTCAAATTTCGCGGAGAATTTGCTTCTTCCCATTGTGCTCATGCGGGTAAATTCGATTTGTTGGTCACCCGATCCGTAAAGCAGGACGTTGCGCGCTTCTTCACTCATCTTATTGATGGGCGTGTCAATGGTAAAGCCGTATTCTTTGCCTAACCCCTTGAAATACATCATAGCAAAGGAATTTTCGTCAGTAGAGTACCAGCCCGACGCGCGCACGGCGCCTTTTCGCAGGGAGAGCGAACGGTCGGGAATGACGAGATCAGGGTTGACCTTCATGAAAATGCCCAGACCGGTGCAGTGTTCACACGCGCCCTGCGGACTGTTGAAAGAGAACATGCGGGGAGTGAGTTCCTCCATGCTGATGCCGTGTTCCGGGCAGGCGTAGTTCTGGGAGAACAGGATATCCTCGCCGCCTACCACATTCACGATGGAAACGCCGTCTGTCAGATGGGAGGCGGTTTCGATGGAGTCGGCCAGTCGGCTGCGGATGTCGGGTTTGATGACCAGACGGTCTACCACCACTTCGATGTTGTGGCGGATGTTTTTTTCCAGCTTGATTTCCTCCGACAAATCATAGATATTGCCGTCGATGCGCACGCGCACGAAGCCGGATTTGCGTATGCTGTCGAGTTCTTTAGCGTGTGTGCCTTTTTTCGCCTTGATGATGGGCGCCATAATCTGAATTTTGGTGCCCTGCTCCATTGCCAGCACGCGGTCTACAATCTGATCGACGGTCTGCTGCTGGATTTCGCGGCCGCAGATCGGACAGTGCGGAATGCCGATGTGCGCGTAGAGCAGGCGCAGATAGTCGTAGATTTCCGTCACCGTGCCAACGGTGGAACGGGGATTTTTGGATGTGGTTTTCTGGTCGATGGAGATGGCGGGAGAAAGTCCCTCGATGGAATCCACCTCCGGCTTGCTCGTCTGTCCCATAAACATACGCGCATAGGACGACAGCGATTCCATATAACGTCGCTGTCCCTCGGCAAAGATGGTGTCAAAGGCGAGCGAGCTCTTGCCCGAACCCGACAGTCCCGTAAAGACCACCATCTTGTCGCGCGGAAATTCCACATTGATATTTTTGAGGTTGTTTTCCTGTGCGCCCCTCACCACAATTTTTTCCATTGCCATATTGTTTATATTCTCCTCCCAAAAGGTTGTAATTATCTATGTGCAAAGCCGCGAAGTCCGCCGTTTTTCCCAAGACTTCCCGCTCCATTTACTCTGCTAAGTCATGACCACCACTTCAAGTGGTGGTTTGAATATGCCCCTATAAGGGG
>CAMHAV010000230.1 GCA_946182865.1 uncultured Clostridia bacterium | reverse complement strand
GAAAGGGGGCAAAATTAAAAATGCAGAAAAAATTACTCACAAACGGAAACGTCTTTAAGTGTTAGAGACCGACTATTTTGTCAATAGAGTGACACATCTATTTTGTCACCCACAGTCAACGTATTTTGTCAAGGCGTAAAAACAGCGGAATATGGGCACTTTTCAAGCAAAGCTCCCCGGGAAAACCAAAGCGATAAATCCATAAATCAGCTAGGATGACAAAATAGGCTGGCGTCGGAGGGATTTTTTCCCATTTATCGATTACTCAGCCCTAAATTTGTTGTGCAGATCGTAATATAATCTCTTTGCTGATAGCCTCGAACTTGTGCTAATTGACGTAAAATGACAAAATACAGTGCCTTCTGGATGACAAAATAGCCGGGCGCTGACATTTAAGCGCACCGACGGACGCTGGTGCGGGGTGGTTTGGTATCGAAATGAGCAAGGCGAGCGCAAGCGAAAGAGCTTCTCCGGCACGACCAAGCAGGAAGTCAGCAAGAAAATCAAAGACTACATCACAGCCTTTGAGGATGCAAATTCTGCGTCGCATGAATCAAAGAAAAGGCTTCAGGAAAGTATGCAGAACTGGCTGGAACTGTTCAAGTTCCCCGCCGTGGAGCGCAGCACCTATGACCGACTGGAATGCACCGCCAAGCACCAGATCTACCCTGTTCTCGGTGACAAGGTGGTCGGAGATATAACTTCCGCCGATATTCGTGATCTGCTGAATCAGGAGATGAACGACGGCTACGCCTACACAACCGTTAAGAAAGTCCATGTCCTTCTGAACGAATATTTCCGGTATCTCACACAGCAGGAACTGATTGTTAAAAATCCCATGACAAGCACGCCAATGATCAAGAAAAGCAACTTCATGGCTGCTCAGGACAAGGAAGATCTGCCGGAATACGACACGGTGACTGTATTCACACCCGAAGAAATCGAGCGATTCAAGACCGAAGCCTTTCGCTGTTACAGCAACGGAAATCGAGTGTATCAACAGGCGGCAGCCTACATTCTCATGCTGAACACGGGATTACGCACCGGTGAATTGCTTGGTCTGCTCAACAGCGACATTGACCTCGAACATCGTGTTATGCACCTGAATCGCGGTGTGAAGGAGGTTGCCAAGCGCGACGGAGTGACCGCCGAGCATGGCAGGGAAGTCAAGACAGGTAAGCTGAAAAGCGTGTCGAGCAAACGTGATGTTCCTTTGAACGACACCGCTGTGGCGATGATCCAAGACCTTCGGGCTGAACGGTACATGGGAGAGGACACTCCGCTTGTATCCGACGAGAACGGCGATTTCACCCGACCTGTGAATTTCCGAAAGAGATATTACAGGGTACTCCAAGCTGCCGGAATCGAAACCAAAGGGCTCCATAGCCTACGCCATACATTCGCCACAAATCTGGTGAACGGCATCAGACAGCCGGACGGTTCGATCAAAGCACTCACGCCCCGACAGGTTGCCGACCTTCTCGGACACACCACTTCACAGATCACGGAGATGTACTACGTCAAGAAGGACACCGCCCGTCTCAGCGGAATCACGGATGATTTTAACATCTGAAATTAGCTTATGACAAAATTATAGCAGGTGAATTGTCACCAAAGCAATCACCTGCTGTAAATTTTCTCTGAACTAATAATTTATTTGTCTTGACTTATGACATCTTCTGTGGTATTTGTTTGTTCCGAGAAAGGACAGGTGAAACAAATGAATACCATACAAGACTTATACTACGGACGGATATCGCCCTACGAAATGAGCATTTCAACCGCTCCGGAATACCAGAAGCTGAAAGCCCTTGCAGCCAAGAACGAGGATATGTTAAAAGAAACACTCTCCGATGAGCAAAAGGAACTGTTAGTAAAACTCATAGAATCCGTGACCGACATATCCTCCATCTCAGAGCGGGATATGTTCATCGCAGGCTTCCGGCTTGGCATGAAACTGATGATCGACGTAATGAAGGACGAATAACCGCCCCTGTTGCCCCATGTAAGCCGACGCGAGCGATTGAATCCGCTCGGTCAGAAAAGTACCCCTCCACTCCTAAAAAGGCTTGAATCGGCGATTTGAGCCTTTTGAGATTTCGATAGGATTCTCGGTGAATGGGAATATTTTCAAGTTTAGTGTGATAAATCAGAAGTTATCGTCTCAGATGCTTTACCGCCGCATAGATTCCATAGCCAATGGCGACACCCAACGTGTTTAGGATCAGATCATCCACATCGGAAGCTCTAACGCTGAAAGGAAGTTGGATAATTTCTATACAGAGGGATATCATTGTACCTGTAGCAACCACTTTCCAAAAGCTGTTTAGGTTCTTATAGATTAACGGCAGGATTATTCCGCTTGGAATAAACATGGCTGTATTTCCAATAACGTTCAACAATAAATCTCTCTTGTTATCGTAATCAAATAGATTCACAAATGGAATCAAGTTAATCCGAAAAGGAAATGCCGTCGAGGCATCAAAAACCAATGGCTGCACATTGCCGTTCACATGCGACATGGGAAAGAATGTGAAACGGATTATCACTGCAATATTGATATACATCAAAAGAAGAACAGCCTCTTGATTCCAGTTGACATTTCGTTGCCTTATCCACAAGATCATTCTACTTAAAATCCAAAAAGCAGCGAAGAACAATTCAAGCTCAAGAAATGATATCTCCCACATAAGCACCCTCACAAATTCCGATTTATTCTCCAAACTAACGCTACTCCCATTCTATCACACCCATCCCCCACAGTCAAGCAAATCATCTGTTATCATCACAACAAGGTTGAACAAAAAAGATGCATTAATTTTCTCCGCCATTTTCCCATCCTCGGCACACGGTACAGAACCGTCCTTTTCCGGAAATTGGCTGATGCTTTTTTGATGATGTACCAGACGGCAGCAGTTGGAATATTCACGAATATTGGGGCATTTGGAGGATTTTGCCACGGAAATCCGGTATCTTTAGAGCGTGTCCAATCGGGCGATTTTGGCATGGAAAAAGCCCGCAAACGCCAAAATGTAGGCGTTTACAGGCTCCCGTGACGATGGCAGGGGCAGAAGGATTTGAACCCTCGGCACGCGGTTTTGGAGGCAATGTTGAAATTTATCTCACACTCCGACTTCTCCCCGATTTTGGGGATTTGTTGCCGGTCGCTTCGCTGATGCTTCAAGAATTGATGCTTTTTTGATGATATACGAAATTGTGCACCCGATTTTTGATGCTCTTGATGATGAATTCCGATTCCACGGTTTGGGTTGGGGCGGGAATTGAGGATCGGTCAAGAGAGTAAGACGGCAGTTGGGCAATGCTCAAAAAATGCGTCGCATTAAACAAAGAAAAGGATTTTTCTGATCGACATAGTATCTTCGTAACTGTCAAAATCATTGTTCCTTAAAACTCAACACTGAGAATCCAATTCTTCTATGCTGTTAAGCAATAGATATACAGTAGTTCCTAACGACCTAGGCCAATCCTCTGATTTATTATGTAATTTTTCTGCACGCTGTATTGCTAACTGTATTTTTCCCTTTGAATAATCCGTTGGAATTATGCTTTTCTTTTTTAATTTTGCACCAGCATTTTGCAGTCGTTTCCTAAAATGGTCGGTTTTCTCATACTGATGGTCCTCTGTAACCGCATAATCATAATCAGTATCATCAACATCAGTATGATGTAAAAGAAGCCACAGTTCAAAAAAAGGATTGCTGACAGCATAATGATAATGCTTTTCTTGGCAAGATCTAAGTGTTTGATTCCACTTGTCAATATAATACTC
>CAMHAV010000229.1 GCA_946182865.1 uncultured Clostridia bacterium | reverse complement strand
TTTCAAGCGGGAAATGAACGCCGCCGGACGGACGAGCGTTTTCAAGCGGGAAATGAGCGCCGCCGTATGGACGAGCGTTTTCAAGCGGGAAATGAACGCCGCCGGATGGACGAGCGTTTTCAAGCGGGAAATGAACGCCGCCGGACGGACGAGCGTTTTCAAGCGGGAAATGATCGCCGCCGGACGGACGAGCGCTTTCCGTCAGACAATGACCGCCGCCGGACAGACGAGCGCTTTCCGTCAGACAATGACCGCCGCCGGGCAGACGAACCCCCAAAAAACAGCCGCGCCCAAAACTTTGCCGCCGGAATCGCGGCGGAAGAGAGAACAGAAAAAAGCGAACAAAAAGAATCCCATAAAAAACGTCCCGTGGCGCTGTGGTGTATGCTGGGCGTGGCGGTGCTTGCCGTGATGGCCGTGTGGGCGGTGGTGGGACATCATTCGCGGAACCAAGGCGTACTGCCCGACGGCAAAAGTGTCAAATATGCCGCCGTTTCTCCCTCCGACGGAGAAAACGGCGCCGCTAGGGAGACGGCCGTGACCAAAGCGCCGCCGGAATCCGATAAAACCATGGTGCGCGTGACGGATTACGCCCCCACCGTCCGCGTTGATCTGAAATACGCGGGCAAGCGGAATTTTACGGGCAAGCGGATCTATGATTTTGAGGACGCGTATCTGCGCTATGGCACGGTCAAAAAACTCATCAAGGCGCAGAAAGCGCTGAGTGAATACGGCATGGGGCTGATGATCTGGGACGCGTACCGTCCGCACGCGGCGCAGAAAAAGCTGTGGGAGGTCTGCCCCAATCCCCTTTATGTCAAAGACCCCGGCAAGGGCTATTCCGACCACACGCGGGGCAGCGCCGTAGACGTCACGCTGGTGGACTCCGACGGCACCGAATTGCTCATGCCCACAGGCTTTGATAATTTCACCAAACTGGCCGACCGCGATTACAGCGATATCGACAACGATTTTGCCCGTGACAATGTCAAGCTGCTGGAAAAGACCATGAAGGCCGCAGGCTTTCAAGCCTATTCCGAAGAATGGTGGCATTTCACCGATTCTGTCAGTTACGAAGTCGACAAAGATTTCGTCCCCGAAAGCTGAGGTGCTTCTTATGGGTCTGCTCAATTATGATTTGTACGACATTTACGCGCTGATTCAGTTTTTCCGCGTCCATCCGGAGCGTGCGGATTATGTTCCGGCGCTGCGGGCGGCGGCGGCGTATCTGTCGGAATCGTCGGACAGCGGCGGCGACTACAACGGCGTGAGGAAGGCGCTGCGGCCCTATGTTGACCCGCGGGAGGAGATGCTCGCGTGGGCGTTCGTGGAAAATGTATATACAGGCGGCGTGCGTATTCTCAAAAATCCCGCCTACCGTCCGATGCTTTGCGCTGTGCTGGCGGAAATCGAGGACGCGCTGACTGACAGCGACGAACGAACCTATGAAGCGGCGTATGCCTGTCACAACCTGCCGCTGCTCATGGCGGAGGATACCCTCACCAAAAAGGCGGCGCTCTTTTTCACAGAGCGCTACCGCAAGACATACAACGGTGACTTTTTATGCGCGGAGTGCAAAAAACTGAAATAAATTTTTTCTGTTGATTTTAGATAATATCCCGCGGAAAC
Source organism: uncultured Clostridia bacterium (assembly GCA_946182865.1). Classification (GTDB taxonomy): domain Bacteria; phylum Bacillota; class Clostridia; order Oscillospirales; family Acutalibacteraceae; genus RUG762. The sequence continues at coordinate 2,166 of CAMHAV010000229.1, read as the reverse complement.
GGTTGACCTTTTTGAGGATTTGTGTCATAATAGTTTGGGGATATATTGAATGAAGCAGAAGAATTTTGACTTGGAGGCGTTTATATGGCATATTGTTCCAAATGCGGACGGGAACTGCGTCCCGGACTGAAATTCTGTACCGGGTGCGGCACACCGGCCCCTATGGATGACACACAGGCACAGCAGCAAAGCGATTTTTCCGGATTTTCCGGTCAAGGCGAGTCCGCCCCGAATTTTGGCGACGCGTTCGCGGACGCGCCGAGATCGGGCGGGAATGTTCCGCCGCCGCAGGGAGACACGGTGGACACCCGTCCCACGGCGCCCACCATCGTGATTGCGCCCATTGAAAAGAAGGACGGCAGGAAAATCGTCAAGACGGTGGCCAAAACCGTGATCGGCTGCATTCTGGTGGTGGCGCTGATCATCGGCGGCGTGTGGGCGACGGCGTGGCTGATGAGCAATCCTTTCCGTTCCTCTCCTGTGGAGGAAGTGGACAACGAGAAATACACCCGCATGCTGTCGCTGGTGGAGGATGTGCGCAACCCGAACTTTGACGAGGTGATCGACGACCTGCTCACCCAAAAGGGCAAGGCGGAAAATTACAGCTTCCTCGAGGAATACACCGGTAAATTCGACGAGATTCTGGGAGACGAATACACCGATGAAGAGAAGCTCTTCCACGACTGCTGCTATTTTGTGTGGTACACCGAATACCAGGCCAAGCGTTACGAATGGCTTTCCAAAAACAGCGGTCTGCTCAACGCCCTTTATGTCGGCAAAGCCAACACCTACCGCAGCTATGCCGATACCCTTTACAATATGCTGATCGAAGCCGATTCCGTGACCGACATGAACAATATCAAGGCGTATTGTGCCGATCACGAGATCATTTCGGACAATCCATAACAGCGAAGTATTTTATTCTGAAAGGAGCCATGCAATTATGACTTGTCAATTTTGCGGGGGAGAAATCCCAAACGGATCCGCGTTTTGCACCAAATGCGGCAAACCGGTGGAAACCATGGTATCGGTAGAGGAAAAGAAAGAGAGCCTCTCCGCGTCGCTGCCTGTCACGGACAGCGCGCCGAAGTCCTCATCGGGCAAGGAAAAATCCAAAAGCCTGATTGCCCCTTTGGTGACGTTGATCGCCGCCGTTTCGGGCTGGATCTACATTTTCTTCTCCAACACCATCGAGGGCGTGAAGGCTTGGTTTACCTCGTCCGAAGACTTGCAGAACAATCTTTCCCAGAATTACAACTATTACGGCAACAACGGCGGTCAAAGCGATACGCTGAGCTATATTGTTCTTTTCGGCATCATGGCGCTGTTTACGGTTCTGGCGATTGTGGGCATTGTCTGGCTTGTCAAGCGCCTGCTGCGCAAGTTCGGCATTAAAAAATAAAGCAACCGGTATCACGAAAGAGAGGTAATGGCAGATGTACTGTTCCCATTGCGGCGCGCAGAACGCCGACACAGATGCATTTTGCGGCAACTGCGGCCAGAAGCTGGTGGGCGGCGGGGCGGCAGGGCAGCAGATGCCCCAGAGCGGCGGTGTGAATGACGCGATTCCGTCTCCGCCTCCGGTGATGGACAGCCGCGCGGAATTCGCTATGCTGCGTCCGCCCGAGTCGGAAATGCGTCCGCTCACCAAGGCGGCCTATGACATTCACGATTCCGAGCAGGCGGCTGCGGTCAGCGGTGTGCTGGGCGTGGTGTTCGTGGCGCTTTGCGCGGGCATGATCGCCAATCTGCTGGCGATTTTTGACAAGATGAATAAGCTCACCCAATCGTTGCGCACATCGGGCGAAACCTATCTGAGCCAGAACATCTATGAACAGATGGGCGGCAATCACACGATGGGTCTGATGTGGCTGTGTCTGCTGTTTGCGCTGCTGGTGCTGCTTTTCATTCTGGTGGGCAAGCTCAAGCTGCGTCTCAAAAAGATCAACCGCAAGGAGCGCAAATTCAAAGCGAAGGGCATTTTCCTTGATATTTGATTTTTTGATTTATATGACAAATCCCCCGTTGTTTGGATGGAACGACATCCGAGCAGCAGGGGATTTTCTTTGTAGTAGGCGATTGTAAAAGGAAAGAGATAAATGAAAATTTAGAGCGCGCAGCGGAGCTGCGCTAAGATAATAGATAATAGATAAGAAATAATAACGA
>CAMHAV010000228.1 GCA_946182865.1 uncultured Clostridia bacterium | reverse complement strand
ATATTGTGTCGGTGTTCAAGATTATTCAGGAACTGCTTGCGCCTGCCGGAAAGAAAGGCAAGAATCAGTTTCAGCAGCTCATGCAGCTGCTTCCCGATGACCACAAGGCAAAATGGTTCGCCGGAGCCGCGCTCAATACGGCAGAGCAGTCGATGGCATCCGTAATGTCCACCGCCCTTTCAAGGCTGAATGCCTTTCTGGATACCGAATTGGAACAGCTTCTCTGCTTCGATACGGAGATCGACGCGGAAACCTTCTGCAATGAAAAGTCAGCCATCTTCCTGATCATGCCGGAGGAATCGCCGCACACCTTCTTCATGGTGTCGCTGATTATTCAGCAGTTGTATAGAGAAATCTTGTCGGTTGCAGATGAAACAGGCGGTAAATTAAAGAATAGATGCGTCTTCTTATGCGACGAATTTGGCACTTTGCCAAAGATTGAATCTGCTGAAATGATGTTCTCGGCGGCGCGTTCAAGGCGTTTGCAGATCGTCCCCGTCATTCAGTCCTTCGCACAGTTGGAACGAAATTACGGCAAAGAGAGCGCCGACATTATCATAGATAATGTGCAATTAACGCTGTTCGGCGGCTTCGCTCCCAATTCTTCATCCGCTGAGATTTTATCAAAATCACTTGGAAACCGCACGGTTCTGACCGGCTCCGTCAGCCGCGGAAGGAATGACCCGTCGCAGTCATTGCAGATGACGGAGCGTCCACTGATGACTCCCGATGAACTGAAGTCCTTACCGAAAGGCACATTTATTGTGATGAAAACGGGCTTTCACCCGATGCAGGTCAAGCTCCGGCTGTTCTTTGAGTGGGGCATCACCTTTGAAAAGCCGTACACGGTCGAAGAAAAGGGCAACCGCAAGGTTCATTACGCCGACAAGGAAGAAATCATTGACGGCATTATGGCGAAGTATCACGCCGACGATTACCAGACCGAGGAAATCCCACCCGTCGCAATGCCGGCGGACGTTCAGCCGACGGAACAGACAGCGGCCGAAACCGCAGGTGACACCCCGTTTGATAAGGCTGATAAGGCAAAAAAGACCAAAGCGTCAGGCGAAAAGAATCTCAAGCTGGAACCGACGGTATCGGCTGACGAAAAGGACGGTGAACCAGATGGAGAAGCATAATATCTATCAGAAAGAACTGCCGCATCGTGCGGTGACTGTGTATGTTTACCTTGCGGACAGAACCAACAGACAGGGCGAGTGCTGGCCGGCCATCAGCACCATCGCCCGTGATCTGAAGCTGTCCCCGTCAACCGTCCGGCGCGCCTTGCGGGATCTGCGCAAGGCTGGCGTCATTGAATCCGAACAGCGGTACCGTGACAACGGCGGCAAGAGCAGTCTGCTCTACAAGCTGGACGCACAGTGACGCAAAAAAAGTACCACCGTCACAAGCAAGGGAGAACTATACCCTCTTGCAAGTGACAGGTGGTACCTGTCATGGTGACAGGTGAAGAACTTATTCAACGGAAGTAATTATTACCGTCAGAGAGAAAAAATATTTGGGTTAACGTAGCAGTTGAAAATATAGAGAGATGCGCAGGAACTTTAAAAATTTCCAAGAGGTTATGCACGTTGAAAAGTGGATAATGGCGTTGAAAAACCGGAGTGTGAGTTGTGTTTTAAGCACTGATTTCGATGACTCTCCTGTTCTTCTTTTCTGCCAGTAGCTTGTACTTGGCTGCTCCTCCCCACGAATGTTCGACGTAGGTGACCACGATGTCAGCCGTTTCAATCGTGAATTGGTTTCGATAGTTGATAGCAAATCTCGGAGGGATATTTTCAATTCCGTCAGGAAGGATTGCGTGATCGGCACGGGGATTTTCTTTTTCTGCCGGTAGATACGCAAGCACAACGTAGAAGCGAAAAGCCCGTGTTTCCGACAGTTCCGAGAGAACAGCAAGAACCATGCGGTCGAAATTGCCGTGAGTGCCGACGTAGAATTCATCGGCTTCTTCGTTGTCAATCAGGTCGAGAATGACCTCCCGCAGTTTCGGTTGAATGCTCCACGGTGCGTCGCTGTGTCCGAAGAAACAGACCTTCCTGTTACTCACTTGGCTCACCTCTGATTATTACTATGTATGTAGTAATTACTATGTACATAGTAATATCGGAACAACTGTAAAATGATATTGAGAATCTCGCAATCATCATCAATTTCAAAGTCAGTGTATCAGTAACAATGGCAGATGCGATGAATAAACTGTGAAAAGCTTCTGAAAAAAATCTTATGCTTTTATGCAATCATCTAAACTTGTAATAAGCATATTGACAACAATAAAAAGTTCTGATATAGTTATATCAGAAAGTTGAAATATAATTTATTGCAACTTTACAAAAGACTAATTCTATGTTACAATCGAAAGGATGATCATGATGAAAAAGATCGCAGTTGTGTGTGCCAATGGTAAAGCAGGACAGCTTATCGTGAAAGAGGCAGTCAGCAGAGGTTTTGACGTTACCGCTGTCGTCAAAGGTGAGAACAAATCTGTTGCGGAAAAGGCCATTATCAAGGATCTGTTTGAACTGACTGCTGATGATCTCAAGGAATTTGATGCGGTTGTGGACGCATTCGGCGCATGGGCGCCGGAGACTCTTCCCCAGCACTCCACATCGCTCAAGCATTTGTGCGATATTCTTTCGGGCACCGATACGCGACTTCTCGTTGTCGGAGGCGCTGGAAGCCTTTATGTCAATGCCGAGCATACCTTGCAGGTAATGGACGGAGCTGATTTCCCCGAAATGTTTAAGCCGCTTGCCGCCGCGCAGGGAAAGGCTCTTGACGAACTTCGTGAGCGTTCCGATGTGAAGTGGACATTTATCAGTCCGGCAGGAGATTTTCAGGCTGACGGTGAGCGTACCGGCAAATATATCCTTGCTGGTGAAGAATTGACGCTTAATTCCAAGGGCGAGAGTATCATCAGCTATGCCGATTATGCCATTGCAATGGTCGATGAGATTGAAAACGGCGACCACATCGGTCAGCGTATCAGCGTGGTCAGAGAATAAAAGTGAGATGATTTTTCTATGCAGATGACCAGTAAGTTTACAACGGCGGTTCACATCCTGACCTGTATTGACATTTTCGGTGAGCAGATGCGTGTAACCAGCGATTTTCTGTCGGGAAGTACAGGCGTGAACGCTGTCATCATACGCAATGTTCTTGCGCAACTAAGAAGCGCAGGAATTGTTACGACCCGTCAGGGCAGCGGTGGCGCACACCTTGCCAGACCACTGAATGAGATCACGCTGTATGATGTTTACAAAGCGGTCGAATGCATAGACGATGAAGGGCTGTTCCGTTTCCATGAGAATCCCAATGCCAAGTGTCCTGTGGGGCGCAATATCCATAAGGTAATGGACGGCAGACTTTCCGCCATACAGACGGCAATGGAGAATGAACTGAAAGGCGTTACCCTTGCCGAGATCGTAGCAGATACTAAAAAGATTATATCCGAAGAATAAAAAGGTAAATTTACGTGAGTCGTCATACTTGTTTTATTACCAATCTCAATCAATAAAAAACATACCGAATTGAAAAGGCTGTTGACATGAGAAATCAATTACTCATATCAATAGCCTTTTTCATTTTCCTTTTACATTTGTTAATTTGTCATAAATTATCTAAAGATTTCCCAATTTGCCGTACTATAGTAAATCGACAAGAATGTTGTTAAATGCTTTAGATTAAGACAATTTAGGCTAAATTTGATTTCCACAGCATTACAAGATCAGCAATTCTGAAGAGATACATCGAACAAATGAACCGTATAGCTCCCAAATAGTTAAAAGATTATTGAAAAGTTCATCAAAAAAAAGAGTGTTATATAGTACTATTTTTTGATTTAGAACTATATTTTCCTCGAAT
>CAMHAV010000227.1 GCA_946182865.1 uncultured Clostridia bacterium | reverse complement strand
CTGTGTGACATTATACAGTGCCTTCTGGATGACAGAATGGCTCGGCGGTAACACGTGGGCGTCTGGCATTTGCGGGAGAACTTCCCGTTGCACTGCCAGATCGTCCGGCGGTATTTATCGGTGGAATGCCAGACCTTCGAGCCGAAGAAGCCGCCGCAGTTCTCGCAGACCAGCTTGGCGGAGAGAACGCTCTTGCCGCTGTAGGCTTTGCCGAGTGCCTTTCGCCGTTCAATCTCCGCCTGCACATGGTCCCACTCGTCCGGCTCGATGATGGCTTCATGGCTGCCTTCCACATAATACTGCGGGACTTCCCCTTCGTTGCGCTTCAGCTTCTTTTGCAGGAAGTCCACGGTGAAGGACTTCTGGAGAAGCGCGTCCCCTTTGTACTTCTCGTTCTGGAGAATGCTCATGATCGTGGTCTTGCTCCATCGGCTGCTCCCGCCGGGTGAAGGGATTTGCAGGCTTTCCAGATAATTGCTGATGCCTGTGGGCGTTTTGCCTTCCAGAAACAATCGGTAAATCAGCCGGACCACAGCGGCTTCTTCCTCCACGACCGCAGGCCTGCCGTCCTCCCCTTTCTCATACCCGAGGAATCGGGTGTACGCAAGATGCACCTTCCCGTCAGAGAAGCTCTTGCGCTGTCCCCAAGTGACATTCTCTGAAATGCTGCGGCTTTCTTCCTGAGCAAGGCTTGACATGATGGTGATAAGCAGCTCGCCCTTTCCGTCAAAGGTGTAGATGCCTTCCTTTTCAAAATAGCACTCTACCCCATGCTCTTTCAGCTTTCGGATGGTCACCAGACTGTCGACCGTGTTCCTTGCAAACCGGCTGACCGACTTCGTGACGATCAGGTCGATCTTGCCGTCAAGCGCGTCGGCGATCATTTCCCTGAAACCGTCTCGGCGCTTTGTGCTGACGGCGGAGATTCCTTCATCGGCGTATACCCGCACAAATTCCCACTCGGGATTTGCCTTGATGTATTTGGTGTAGTAATCCACCTGCGCTTCATAGCTCGTGAACTGCTCGTCGCTGTCGGTGGATACTCTGGCGTAGCCCGCGACTCTTCGCTTTTGAACATTGGCTGACGGCAGGTGCGTCAGCGGATTGATGGTGGCAGGTATCATGGTGACTTTAGGCAAGGTGTTTCCTCCTCTCCAATTCTCTCTGACGCGCGGCTTCTTTCATTTCGTCCGTCCAGCTTCGGCTGCGTGAACGGTCTCTCCATTGGCGGGTGACTTCCCTGCCGTCATGGAATCGGAAGATCAGCTCGTTCCCCTTGCAGACCAGGATGCTTGTGATCTGACTGCGGAGGGTTTCTTCCGTGAAATCAGGCTGTCCGAGAACGTCCGCGGTCACTTCGAGGAGAATATCCTCGGGAATCTGCTTTGAATCGCAGAATGCTTTTCCTGCTGAATCGTATGTACGGCAGACCCACATGGTGCTTGACTTGGCGACCTTGCGTCGGTAGTTCTTTCCGCAGACATCGCACACCAACAGGCTCGTGAACAGGTGCGGCTTTTTCCGCTTCTTGGTGAATTTCGCCGACCTTCTCGCCTTCTCCTCCTGCACCGCCCGAAAGGTATCCATATCAATGATGGCTTCGTGCGCTTCCTCCACATGGTACTTCGGAAGCTCGCCGTTGTTCATCAGCTTCTTCTTCGTGATGTGGTTCTCGCGAAAGGTCTTCTGGAGCAGTAAATTGCCGGTATAGGTGTAATTGGCGAGAATCTTTGAGATTACCCGCTGATCCCATTTTCCTCCGAACCGCGACGGAATGCCCTCATCGTTCAATCTTCTGGCGATCACATAATATCCGTCACCCGCGAGATACTCGCTGAAAATGCGCCGCACCAGCTCCGCTTCTTCGGGGATAATGTCAAACCGACCGTCTTTCAGCCGGTACCCGAGCAGCGCGCCGTTCCACGGCAGGCCTTCCTCGAAATTATGCCGGATGCGCCATTTCTGGTTTTCGCTTGCCGAGCGGCTTTCCTCCTGGGCGTAGGACGCGAGAATCGTGAGCATCAGCTCTCCGTCCGCGCTCATGGTGTGAAGGTTCTGTTCTTCAAAATAGATGTCCACGCCCCATGATTTGAAATCCCGGACGGTCTGGAGCAGCGTCACCGTGTTCCTCGCAAACCGGGAGATGGATTTCGTGATCACCATGTCAATCTTCCCGGTGCGGCAGTCGGCAATCAGCCTTTGGAATTCCGCTCTGGAATCCTTCGTGCCGGTCTTGGATTCATCCGCGTAGACGGCTGCGTATTCCCATTCAGGATTGCTCTGCATCAGCTCATTGTAATAGCTGACCTGAGAGGAAAGCGAATGTAACATCGCGTCCTTCTCGGTGGACACGCGGGCGTAAGCCGCGACGCGCTTTTTACGGATTGGCTTTGGTATGGTCGGTACAAGGGTTATTGATTTTGGCATATTCTGATCACCTCGTGTGACATATTACCTGTAAACCGCATATATATCAAGTCGATACCGCGATATAAACTACACGAAGATATGCCGTACTTCTTGGCGATAATGGTATCAATATCGGCGTAATCCTCCGGGGTCAGAACCCCCATCGACAGCATTCTTTTCGCTTGAATCATAGACGCGAGATAGTTTTCCAACCGGTGGCGGTAGGCTTCATTCATGGCGGTCACTTCCGAAGCGGTCGGCGATATAGCATTGGTGGCAGCAGTACTTTCTCCCCTTGTTCCCGTAAGCCGTGAACGGCTTGCCGCAATAAGCGCAGGTGAAATGATACACCGCTTTCCGTTGGACGTTCTCGGGATGCGTATTCCACCACTCCGCGCGGCATTCATCCGAGCAGAAGATCTTCGGCTTGCGCTTGGGAATGATTTTTATCAGCTTGCCGCACTGTTTGCAGCAGCAGGTATTCTTCGCTTCTTCACCCAGACCGCACTGCCGGCAGAATGATCTCACCGTATTGTCCGGAACTCCGAGAATCCCCCCTATCTTCAAATAGCTCACACCCTGCATACGCAGGCTTCTGATCTTTTCTTTTTGCAAATCTGTCATTGTGTTTCCCTCCGTTCAAAATGACCCTCTACTATGAACTGGAGATGAAACACCCGTTTGGACGAAAATTTTTAAAAGAATTATTTTCCGCGTGTATTTCTGTGGGGGTGTATGCCTACTGTGAGCGGATATCGGTTACTTTTGTACTGACAACAGCAATACAATTCAAGACGACAGGTTCTGCGGAGATACACGAAAAAAGCCGTCCGTGAGATGTTGATAATCGCATCTCACGGACGGTATGTTTTGCTATGTGTATCACTTTGCTCAGATATATACGATCCCCTTCCCAATTCTCTCCGCATATCTTCTCGCCTCATACGCACCGCCGTAGGTGCGTTTGGTATAGCACGTCCTTGTCGATATCGCTGCCCTCGTGCAGGTCGCGCATATCGCAGCCGAACACAATCAGCCCGGGGTAATTCTGAATGACCTGCAGGCACTCGCCCGTTTCGGCTGACCAGATGCGGATCGTACCATCTTCTGACCCGGAGAGGAAGGTCTTGCCGTCGGGCGCAAAGGCGACGGAGTTGACATAATGGCTATGCCCCTCACAGACGCGGAGACAATGCCCGGTGGCGCTGTCCCATACCCTGACGGTGTTGTCCTCTGACCCGGAGAGGAAGGTCTTGCCGTCGGACGCAAAGGCGACGGAGTTGACCCTATCGCTGTGCCCCTCGCAGACGCGGCAACACTGCCCGGTGGCGCTGTCCCATACCCTGACGGTGCAGTCGTCTGATCCGGAGAGAAAGGTCTTGCCGTCGGGCTCAAAGGCAACGGAGTTGACAAAATGGCGATGCCCCTCGCAGACGCGGCAACACTGCCCGGTGGCGCTGTCCCATACCCTGAT
>CAMHAV010000226.1 GCA_946182865.1 uncultured Clostridia bacterium | reverse complement strand
TTTTATTTCTTTTTTGTGCTTCTTGCTCTTACCCTTAAGTTGTGGATAGTGATTATAAATCCGACAGATCGTCATAGGTTCGTTTTTCGATGATATAGCGGGGACGCTGTTTGGTTTCCATGTAGATTTTGCCGATATATTCCCCCAGCACGCCCAGACTGATGAGCTGAATGCCGCCGATAAAGCAGATGATGCTGACCGTACTGGCCCAGCCCACGATGGAGTGATGGGCAAAGTGCTGCACCACCGACCAGATCACGCCGACAAAGCTGAGCAGCGCGACGAGAATGCCCATTCCCGTGATGAAGCGGATGGGCTTGATGCTCAGACTGGTGATGCCGTCCATGGCCAGCCCCAGCATTTTGGAGAGAGGATAATGGCTTTCGCCCGCCATGCGTTCGCTGCGCTCATAATAGACGCAGGTGCTTTTGAAGCCCACGAGGGGGAACATGCCGCGCAGGAAGATGTTGACCTCCTTGAAATCGGCAAATTCCCGCAGCACCTTGGCGGAAACCAAGCGGTAATCCGCGTGGTTAAACACCACTTCCGCGCCCATGGCGCTGAGCAGACGGTAAAAGCTCTCCGCTGTGAAACGTTTGAAAAAGGTGTCGGTTTCGCGTTTGTTTCTCACGCCGTAGACGATTTCCGCGCCGTCGAGATATTCGTCCACCATCGCCTCCATGGCGGAGATGTCGTCCTGTCCGTCGCAGTCGATGGAGATGGTGACGTCGCACCTGTCGCGCGCTTCCATGAGTCCGGCGAGCAGCGAACTTTGATGACCGCGGTTGCGGCTCTGAGCAATGCCCTCAAACAACGGGCATTCCTCCGACAACTGGCGGATAATGTCCCATGTTGTGTCGGTGCTGCCGTCGTTGACCAGCAGGATGCGGCTGTCGGGCGAGACTTTGCCTTTGTCAATGAGCAGCTCCAGTTCCTGACGGAACAGGGGGCCGGTGATGGGCAATACCTTTTCTTCGTTATAACACGGTATGACAATAATGAGTTTTGGAGTCACGGCAGGGTCTTTCCTCTCTGAAATCAACGCAGCCGGATGCTGCGTTGACAGATTATCAACTCATTATAGCATGAAAGCATGGACGGTGTCAATCCGGCATGGACAAAACGAACGGAAATCAATTTTTTATATCGTGCTTTATTACTTTAAAACAGATAACCCTGTTGCTTTTTGGCGTGGGTGCGTCTTACACCGTCATCGGGCGCGGGGCGCGAGCCAATAGAGGCTGGAGCGATGGCCGCATTTTCTCTTTTTAAGAACAGGAAGCCCCGTCTCCCGTTACCGGGCTTTTGCCTCGATGCACGCGTCGGGGGCGTACACGGCATTCGCCGTCCGCGCAATTGGCCCGATGGGTTTGGTCATGCGTATTTGCAACCTTTTTGTAATCGGGTCGAGGGTTGCTTTTGTTTTTTGATTTTCATTTTACGACATTTCTCTAATGCTAGTGAGTGAGATGTATCGTTATAAGATATCGTTTTCATTGTTCATCAGTTTTTAAACTCTATTCCTCCCCGTCTGGGAATAGGGCGGCGTATTCGCTGAGAATGACCTTTTCGTGCTGCGACAGGGGAAGCGTATGGGGAATGTACATAAAAAATTTATCGCCAAAGGGATGAATTACCGCGCCGTTTGTGGTAAAATAATCAAAATGACGTATGTAATTCATTGCGTTGACCGCGTCGAGCAGATCGTCGGCGGTGTCAAAGCGATAAAGCCGGGCGCTGGGTAGGCGGGTGAATTCTGCCGAGAGACGGCAGCCGCCCTGTCGCAGAGGACGGCAGCGGATGAGGGTGTAATTTCCGTCGCGGTGCAGGCCGCAGGTCTGCGCCAGCAGCGCCAGCATATCGTGCAGTAGCCGCCGGCAGCCGCTGCTCTTCAAAGAAAGCGGCTGCGACCGGATGCCCCATGCTTCGAGTTCTTCGGCTTGCAGTGTAATCTCAGCCGAACGCGGCGCGGTTCGTTTTATGGTCATGAGAAAGCAATACCTCCATAAAAATGGCGTTATCTTAATGATAACGCCTGCGCAAAGGATTTGCAAGAGGTGAATAAAGGAAATGAATATCAGTCTGTTCAATACGGGAAAATATGTCGATCTGGAGCAGCACAAGGAGCCGGCTTTTTCCGCGCCGCTCAGTTCGGTGCCGATCCGGGAGCTGGCCTATGTGCCGCTGCGCGACCTTTACGGCGGGCAGATGTACCCCGTGGCGCGAAAGGGCGACCGCTGCGCGCGGTTTTCGCTGCTGGCGCGCACCAAAACGCCGTCCAATGAACTGGGACCTTCGTGGCTGATGGCGCCGCTGTCGGGCTATGTGGAGGAAATCGCCACCATCGAGCATCCGATTTTCGGGCGCACCTTCTGCGCGGTGATACGTCCCGACAACAGCGTGCCGCCGCTGCCCACCACGCCCCACAGCCTGAACGCCATGACGCAGGAAGGGGTGCTGCGCACCATCCATCAGGCGGGCATCATCGACGAATTTGACGGCCGGCCGCTCATCGAAAAGATATTGCAGGCGCGCAGCGACGGCATCCGTGAGGTGGCCGCCATCGCGCTGGACGACAGCCCCTATATCAGCAGCGCGCTCAAAACGGTGGCCGAATTCGGCAGCGAGGTCAGCGACGGTATTACCGTCGTGCTTAAAGCCCTCGACGGCGGCAGCGCCAAGCTGGCGATTTACGACTGCGACGAGATTTCCGTGAAGCCGGATATCGACCATTTCGGCTTTGTGGAGCCGATCCGGATGCGGGGCGGCTTTCCGCTGATTTCCAAATTCAAGCGCCAGTATTACCCCAAGGGGAATTTTCTGCCCATCGGCGTGCAGGCGCTTCGGAGCGCCGCGCAGGCGTTGGTGAGGGGACTGCCGCAGACCAATTCCATCATCACCGTATCGGGCGAATGCGTCAAGCATCCCTGCAACGCGGTGGTGGTCAACGGTACGACCATAGAGGACGTGCTGCGGTTTGTGGGGGTGAACAAGCTGCCGCGCTATGCGATATTGGGCGATACTATGACGGGCATCACCGTCACCGACATCAAAACGCCTGTGACGGCGGGTATGCGCGCCATTACGGTGATGCACACCATCCCCCGCCGGGAAAAAACGCCGTGCATCCGCTGCGGCAAATGCGTGACGGTGTGTCCGATGGATTTGCCGGTGTATGAAGCCATCCGCCGCCACGAACGCGGCGAGATCGACAAGGCTGCCAGTTACGGCGCGCTGCACTGCACAGGCTGCGGCGCGTGCAGCGCGGTGTGTCCCTCCGCCATCGAGGTGGCGGACATTATGCGCCATCTCAAAAAAATTTCCAGACGGAAACAGAGACAGTCACCTGATCCGTCGAACTGATTTATAGCAGACCAAACAAATAGCAAAACAGGTTCGGCGCGGCGGTTGGCGCATGACTTCGTTGTCGTCCTTGACTTGCGCCAGCAAGCCTGCGTCCTCCGCCTCGTCCTGCGCCAACCGCCGCTGCCTCCTTTTGCCCCGCTATTTATTTGGACTGCTATAGTTTGACGAATCGGAACCGTCCGACGTGTCGGGCGCGTTATCCTTGCCAAAGGAAAACACGATGCTGCCAAGGGGCGTGCCGTCCCGTTCGGCCGGTTTCACAGGGGCAGGGCCGCCGCATTGGGGGCAATACTTCTGATTGTCGATCATGAGGCAGGTCGTCCAGCTGTAGCCGCAGTTTTCGCAGACATGGGTGCGTTCCAGCGGCATGGGGCCGTAGATGCACTGCATCATTTCCTGATAGGGCTTGTAAGCGCCTTCGCCCGCCTTGGTGCCGCAGATGGTGCAATACTTGGCGCCATCGTGCAGATAAGCGTGACAGTTGCCGCATTGGTTTTTTCCCGGAATGTGCCAGCTGTCATTTTTTTGGCCGCATTTCGGGCAGAATTTGTCGCTGTAGGCGATACGTTGGCCGCAGCAGGTACAGCGTCCGGTGGGGGTGGAATTGCTCATGTGAATTGCCTCCTTTAAGTGAGAATTTAGAGCGCTCACATTCGTTCGCTAAGATAATAGAGAATAAAGAATAGATAATAGATAATAGAAAAGGAGCGCT
>CAMHAV010000225.1 GCA_946182865.1 uncultured Clostridia bacterium | reverse complement strand
TCAAAAATTATTTTCCTCTGCCGAATGAAATCTTTTCTCTCGGATTGTCCTTCGGGGAAATCGCTGTCTACGCCTATCTGATGCACTGTGAAGATCGGAAAACCTTCCAGTGCTATCCGAGCTACAACACCATCGGACAGGCGATTGGCATGAGCAGAAACACGGTCGCCAAATACATTAAAGACCTTGAGGGAAAGCAATTCATCATCACCGAACCGACCAGAATCCATACAAAAGACGGTCGCACCCACAATGGAAATCTGCGTTACACCATCCGCCCGATTCAGGACGCAATTGATTTTTTTTCACGAGCGTCAGGGTCTGAATCGTTAAAGCGTTTTTTCACATTTGAAATAAGGGTACGGTTCATCAATTTTTTCTCTCCTTTGGGGAGAGAGCAAGCTACGCATCCGGCAGGTCATCGGCTGGTCGCCTTTGCCCGTCGGATGCATTACGCGGGCAGAAGCCCACACCCACTTTTATTTTCACCCCACATTTTCTCAAAAAGGAAGCTGTTATTTTTATGAAAGACAAGAAATTATCCATCAGAATATCCGAAGCTGATCTGATAAAAATCCATGATAAGGCGGCGAAATCCAAGCTGAATTTCACCGAGTACGTCACGAAATCCTGCCTCGGCAGACAGATTTTTGTGGTTGACGGACTCGATGAAGTCCTCCGTCAGCAGAAGGCTATCGGCAGAAATCTCAACCAGCTTACCACACTTGCCAACATGGGCAGAGTGACTTGTGTGAATCTGACTGAGCTTACCGAGGCGGTTGCCGGTGTCAACCAAAGCCTTTCCTCCCTGCTCGAAAGGAAAAGATGGTCGGATGGCAACGGTTAAATTCCTTCCTGAAAGCAAAATGCAGAGCCGTGCGGGGCTGTCCTCCATCCTGAATTACTGTCAGAAAGAGAAAAAGACACAGCACGGTGACAGGCAGTTGGTCACAGGAATCAACTGCTTACCCGCCTCCGCCTATAAGGAATTCGTCAGCACGAAACTGTTTTACAGGAAGGACAGCGGCAGAATGTTCTATCATCTGCTGCAATCCTTCTCCCCTGACGAGAACATTTCACCCGAAACGGCCCACGAAATTGCCGTGAAATTCGCCTCGGAACAGTTCCAAGGGTACGAAGTTCTGGTGGCAACTCACGTTGACAAGGAGCATATCCACTCGCACTTAATCATCAATTCTGTGAATTCGGAGACAGGAAACAAGTACCATGCGGACAAAGATGAGATTCAAAAGCTCCGTAATGCCTCGGATAAGTTGTGTCTTGAATATGGATTGACCGTCATTGTGCCTGTTCGCAGAGAGATAAAACCGATGTCGGCAGCGGAATATCGCTCGGCTGACAAGTGCCAGAGCTGGAAAGTTGCCCTCGCCATTGCCATAGACGACGCGATGCAATACGCCAAGTCCAAGCAGAATTTCATTGAGATCATGGAGGAAAGCGGCTATCATGTCCGGTGGTCAGATGAGCGAAAAGCCATCACCTACACCACGCCGAACGGCAAAAAGTGCAGGGACTTCAAGCTGCACGAACCAAAATATTTGAAAGGAAACATGGAAATTGAATTCAGAATACGGAAAGAAATCGCCGCAGGACTTGAAGGATCAGGCGCGGCGGCAGATGCTGATGGCAGAAAAAGCCGAGCCTTGCGTCACGGTGACGGAGAGCAACTGGAAGGCTTTGGTAGCCGCACAGCACACGCAGATCGAGATGCTCAAGGACATTCTGGACGCGCTCGGACTGTTAGCGACGGAGGAAGAACTGGTGAATCACATGAACGAGCAGATGACGCTTCTGGAGCAGTACAGCAAAGAGTCCGAGCGGAATACCAGAGATTTTCAGCGGGAGATGAGTGTAGCCTCAAACGATATGCAGAAGGATTTAAAGAGAGCGGCACAGGATTCGGAACTGTTGATGAATACGGCAGCGAAGGATATTATCTCACAGGTTGGGAGAATGACAGAGGAATTTTCGAGGCATTTATCCTCGGAGAAGGAATCGCTTACTACAGCGACGAAGCGACTGATGTTGATTTCGCTGACACCGTCAGCCATACAGATAATTATGATGCTGCTCTCGGCTATCTGGTCGCTGATCTCACGGGCATCATAGACGAGGACAGACCCATCGAGGACTGCACGACCATCCACTACCCGAAAGAGCGCAAAAAACATCAGCAGGGCGGCGGTCCGGTGATGGGAGGAATGTGAGATTTTTTATAAAAAAACACTTGCTATGTTCGTCAATTCATGGTATTGTTGCTTGTCGAAAGGAGGGCATGATAAACCATGCAGAAAAAACTACTCACGAACGGAAACGTCTTCAAGCGCACAGACGGACGCTGGGGAGGTACAATATGGTTCTCAGACGCGCAAGGAGAACGCAAGCGAAAGAGCTTCTCCGGCACGACCAAGCAGGAAGTCAACAAGAAAATCAAGGACTACATCACAGCCTTTGAGGATGCAAATTCTGCGTCGCATGAATCAAAGAAAAGGCTTCAGGAAAGTATGCAGAATTGGCTGGAATTGTTCAAGTTCCCAGCCGTGGAGCGAAGCACCTATGACCGACTGGAATGCACTGCCAAGCACCAGATCTACCCTGTTCTCGGTGACAAAATTGTGGGAGATATAACCTCCGCTGACATTCGTGACCTGCTGAATCAAGAGATGGTTGACGGTTACGCCTACACGACTGTTAAGAAAGTCCATGTCCTGCTCAACGAATATTTCCGGTATCTGACACAGCAGGAGCTGATTGTCAAAAATCCGATGGTCAGCACGCCGATGATCAAGAAAAGCAACTTCATGGCTGCTCAGGACAAGGAAGATCTGCCCGAATACGACACGGTGACTGTGTTCACGCCAGAAGAAATCGAGCGATTCAAGACCGAAGCCTTCGGCTGTTACAGCAACGGAAAGCGAGTGTATCAACAGGCGGCAGCCTACATTCTCATGTTGAACACGGGATTACGCACCGGAGAATTGCTCGGACTGCTCAACAGCGACATAGACCTCGAACACCGAGTGATGCACCTGAACCGTGGAGTGAAGGAGGTTGCCAAGCGCGACGGAGTGACCGCCGAACATGGCAGGGAAGTCAAGACCGGCAAGCTGAAAAGCGCATCAAGCAAGCGTGATGTTCCTCTGAATGACACCGCCGTGGCAATGATCCAAGACCTTCGGGCGGAACGGTACATGGGCGAGGACACTCCGCTTGTGTGCGACGAAAACGGAGATTTCACCCGACCTGTGAATTTTCGAAAGCGGTACTACAGGGTACTGCAAGCCGCCGGAATTCCAACAAAAGGGCTACACGCATTAAGGCATACATTCGCCACAAATTTGGTAAACGGAATCAGGCAGCCTGACGGAACGATAAAGGCACTCACACCCCGACAGGTTGCCGACCTTCTCGGACACACTACCTCGCAGATCACCGAGATGTATTACGTCAAGAAAGACACCGCCCGACTCAGCGGAATTACCGATGACTTCAACATCTGAAATTCGCTTATGAAAAAATTATAGCAGGTGAATTGTCACGAAAGCAATCACCTGCTGTAAATTTTCTCTGAACTAATAATTTATTTGTCTTGACTTATGACATCTTCTGTGGTATTTGTTTGTTCCGAGAAAGGACAGGTGAAACAAATGAATACCATACAAGATCTGTACTACGGACGGATATCGCCCTACGAAATGAGCATTTCAACTACGCCGGAATACCAGAAGCTGAAAGCCCTCGCAGGCAAGAACGAGGATTTGTTAAGGGAAACGCTCTCCGATGAGCAGAAGGAACTATTAGAAAAGCTCATCGAGTGCATCACTGACATATCCTCGATCTCAGAGCGGGATATGTTCATAACAGGCTTCCAACTCGGCGTGAAGCTGATGATCGACGTAATGAAAGACGAGTAACCGCCCCTGTTGCCCCGTGTAAGCCCATGTGAGCGATTGAATTTGCTCAGTCGGAAGAACCACCCTTCCACACCTAAAAGGCTTGAATCAGGCGATTTGAGCCTATTTTGTGTTCCACGGCTTTTTCCCATCAAGCCAGCCTTTTTCTTTCCAATATTCTGCCTCA
>CAMHAV010000224.1 GCA_946182865.1 uncultured Clostridia bacterium | reverse complement strand
ATATGCTCTTGGCAACAGCCTTTTTGTTATTCTATTTTCTTGATGCTGTAATGGCTTGGCTCACTTCATCACCTTATTCATGAGCGACTGGAAATTATCCACTACATCATAGACGACGTTATCGCCGGAAATAGCCTTAAAGTGAGCTTCTGCACACCTAATCTTGGCATCTTCTATCGGTGTGATATGGTTGAAATGCAATGTGTCAAGCGAGCCTTTGGTTTCGGCGACGAAGTAGATGTGCTTGACGTTGCCCTCATAAAAGGCGATTGCCCAGTCGGGATTGTATTTGCCTACGGGCGTGGAAATGTAGAATCCGCCGGGGAGTTTGACATACACCGCTACATCGCTGCTGGTGTCCAATGCAGACACAAAATTCAATTCGTTGGTGGAATCGTAAATCACATGGTCATAGAGGTGTTTGCCGGCTTTGACAGCGTTGACGCCGAGTCTGCCTTTGGCGGACGAATCGGCGAATATCGCATCCGCGTCGTATCGCTCGTCCAGAACGTGATAGGTGATATGCTGAATGATTGCCGTTGCCTTTTCGTCATTGATAATGGCGGCGGCTTTCACGATGAATTCCTCCGGATTATCTTTGAACTGACTGAACACAGCGGGCTGGATTCCTTGCAGAATCGCCACAACCGCCTTGCGGGTCAATCCGGTTTCTTCTACCAGCTTGCCGATCAGGTCATATTTGACATTGGCGTTGGCGGAGATTTCTATCTTCCGTCTGTCGGTTTGTTCCTTCCTGAATGCGGTTCCCTGTTGCAGCGCGTCCTTTGATTCAATGGTGTTCATAGAACCTTTTTCGATACTGAAATATATCTTCGACACGCGGAGCTTGCTGTCGATGGCTTCTACCGCTTTGCGAATCAACTCGTCCGTATCAAAGTCCACCACATACACCGATCTGGCATTGATTCTTGACCAAAGGGCTTGGAATTCGCGGCTGTTCTTCTTTTCCTCGTCAAGCTGAAGCTGAATATCATTCTTGCGGGCATCTTCGGGCTGTGTCTTGCGCGGATCGTAGATAGAATCAATGATCTCAATGACCGATTGAGCGGAATCCGCTACTTCCTCCGCCACTTTGACTTCACCGTTTGCCTTGTCCGAATAATACTTGTCGGTGAGCGTTCCCTTTTTGTCAATGTATCCGTTGACAATCAAGTCAAAGTGAATCGCCGCTGCGGTGTCGCTGTCGATGATCTGCGTGTTGCCGCTGGTATCGGTGATTTTGTGACCGACAAACAGTTCCGCTGTCACCTTTCTCGGACGGTCTGCCACAGCCTCCGCAATTTCGCTCTGCAAGCCTTTGGCGAAGGTGTCGTAGCTCTCGCTGGCGATAACGGTCAGCACATTGACATGATGTACGTCGTTGCCCAGAACGGCTGCATCCATGCGGTCACCGTCCTGATTGACGCAGAGGCGCAAGCCGCGTCCGACTTCCTGACGTTTGCGGACTTCGCTGCTGCTCTGCTTCAGGGTGCATATCTGGAACACATTCGGATTGTCCCAGCCCTCGCGCAGCGCCGAATGGGAGAAAATAAAGCGCACAGGGGAACGCCGCGAATCACGGTCGAGCAGCAGTTCCTTGTTCTTCATAATCAGTTCGTAGGCGCTCACATCGTCCGACGTTGCTTCCTTCTTGTTGGTGATTTTGCTGTCGGTCACTTTGCCCTTGCCGTCCACGGAGAAATATCCCGCGTGTGTCTTGCCCGTGTCAATGCTGCGCAGGTATTTTTCATATTCTTCCTCGCCTATGCCGAATTGCCATTGGCTGAGAATATCCTCGTATTCTTCCTCGAACATCTGGGCGTATCTGCCGTTGACCGGCTGTCCGGCTTCGTCGTATTCACGGTATTTCGCCACTTCGTCAATAAAGAAAAGGCTGAGTACCTTGATTCCTCTGCGGAAAAGTTGACGTTCACGCTCGATGTGGGACAAAATCGTTTCGCGTATCTGAATGCGGCGAAGCTGATCTTCGTCTACCGCGCCGATCACATCTCCGGCACAGATTCTGATGCCGTTGAGGAACTCCACCGAACTGTCGCGCCCGTCAATCTGTTTGATGACAAAGCCCTGCTTGTATTCCTCCAATTCATTGGAATACACATAGAGATTGTCGCCGATTTTGCAAATACGGCTCTTTTTCTTGGTTGTGCCGTTTGCCATTTTGACCTCAAACTGCAATGTCGCTGTCGGATCACTGGCGGAAAGATTGATGCTTTCCAGATAAATGTAGCTGTCTGTGGCGGTGCTGCCGGTTTCGGTAATGCCCTTGACGGCGATCTTCTTGACAAGCCGTTTGTTGTAGGCTTCCATTGCGTCAAGGCGATAGACCATGTTGTAAACGCTGTCGGCTTTGTGGGTTGCGGAATAGCGCAGCGTCAACAGCGGGCAGAATTCCTTCAATCGCTCTTTGGTCTGCTTGCCCTCGACCGACTGCGGCTCGTCGATAATCAACACCGGATTGGTCTTGGCAATCACGTCGATGGGACGGCGGGAACGGAATTCGTCGAGCTTCATATAAATCCTTCGCGCGTCCTTGCCTTTGGCGTTGAATGCCTGAGAATTGATAATCATAACGCGGATAGCACTGTCCGACGCAAAGTGGTCAATTTCGGAAAGCTGAGAGGAATTATAGATGAATGCGGTGATCTTCTTGCCGTATTCCTCAGCAAAATGCTCCTGCGTCATCATAAAGGATTTATACACGCCTTCACGGATTGCCACGCTTGGCACAACCACAATGAATTTCGTCCAGCCGTAATGTTTGTTCAGTTCAAAAATGGTCTTGATATAGGTGTAGGTCTTGCCGACGCCGGTTTCCATTTCGATGGTGAGATTGTAGCTCCGTCCGGTCTTTTCCAGTTTATCGGACGGCTTCAAACCGTTGGCACGCTGAATCTCCTGCAACTGTCTCAGAATCTTTGCATCGGACAGTTCAGGAATAATAGGGGTATTGCTCCAGCCGGTGAATTCCATATTTCGGAGAGAAGTCTGCGCCGACTGATCTCCGCGGTCTATCAGATAAGAATTGGTCATGTACGGCTGTCCCGCAAACACATCGACAACCGCCCTAGCCGCGTCCGCCTGAAACTTTTGATATTTATACTTGATTTTCATTACACAACACCTTTTACTTAATTCGGAATTCGTAATGCGTAATGCGGAATTATTGCAAGACGAACTGCATTGTGAGTTACTTACTTTGAATTTGGGAAATACTGTTTCCCCAATTCAAAGTATTCTAACATTTTTTTCAGGATTCATTTCCGGTGCAAGCATTTTGAAAAGCTCAATAGCGTTGATTTTGGCGGGGCTGTCGGCAAAGCTGCTGTCACGGAAGACGGCGCGGAGCGGCTTGCGCTTGGCAATGGATTTAATGACGGATTCGGGGACGTTCTCATCAAAACAGGCGATCAGGTCGCCGTCGTTGTAGGTGTGAACGGTGCAGCCGTCAATGTTCTCGGACGTATAGGGCATGGAGAGCGGAAGCCCCCAATCAATCAGACAGCCGAAAAGAAGGTCGAGGTCGGTGCGGTCGCTCTTGATATTGGACTCCATCATGGTAAGCATATCCTGTGTGTACTCGCCCGCGCTGAAATAGACGTCGTTCATGTTGCTCTCGTCGAGCTTCAGCACACGGAAACCGGTATCCAAATCCTGTGTGGTCAGCGGGCTTTCGTCCTTGATTTTCTGACCGGCGCGGCGGATACGCTCTTTTCCGATTTCGCAGATATTATGTGGTACATTTAACGAATCCAAAAGTTTGATTGCATTTTGCGCAACCTTTTTGCTTTTTTCAGAAGCAACTCTATTTGGATCAATTTCTTCCTGAAGCTGAACAAGGATAAATCTTCTCTTTTTCCCTTGTGAAGCATTAGCTAAAAACACAGCGTGAGCGGTTGTTGCCGAACCAGAGAAGAAATCCAACACAATATCACCGTCATCTGTTCCACAAAATTCAATCAATCTTTGTATTATTTCTTCGTCTTTGGGATTTTCAAACACCTTATCTCCTAATAGTGTCGCTAATCTTTTAGACGCTGCACGACCGTCTTTGTAAAACACACTATAGGGAACGCTCCATTCTCTATCCCTAAGATATGATTTTAATG
>CAMHAV010000223.1 GCA_946182865.1 uncultured Clostridia bacterium | reverse complement strand
ACGGTATTCCCGAATATGTCGATCTGATTATGGCAGTCATGATGCAGGAATCCGGCGGGCAGGGACTCGACCCCATGCAGGCTTCCGAATGTTCCTACAATACGCGATACCTCCATCATGCGGGCAGTATTGTAGACCCTGAGTATTCCATCAATGTCGGAATCCAGAATCTCGCGGCTTGTCTGAAAGCTGCCAACGTACAAAGTCCAATTGACATGGACAACATCAAGCTCGCTTTGCAAGGTTACAATTACGGCAACGGGTATATCGCGTGGGCGCAGGAGCATTATAAAGGATATTCGACCGCCAACGCGCTGGAATTTTCCGATTTGATGGCAAAGAAGAAGGGCTGGAGCAGCTACGGCGACAGCAATTACGTTCTCAACGTGTTGCGCTATTACCCCATCGGACGTGCCTTCACCGCTGGCGGCAATCAGGTCATTGTGGAAATTGCCTCCGCGCAGGTCGGCAACAAGGGCGGACAGCCCTATTGGTCATGGTACGGTTTCAAATCGCGCATTGCGTGGTGTGCCTGTTATGTGTCGTGGTGCGCCGACCAGTGCGGTTATATCGACGCGGGCATTATTCCGAAGTTTTCGCTGTGTTCGGACGGTGTGGCATGGTTCAAGAAAAACGGGCAATGGCAAGACAGGAACTACGTTCCGCAAGCCGGCGACCTGATCTTCTTCGATTGGGAAGGCGACGGTCGCTGCAACCACGTCGGCATCGTTGAAAAATGCGAGGACGGCGTGGTCTACACCATCGAGGGCAATTCCGGTAACGCCTGCAAGCGGCAGCATTACGCCGTGGGCAGCAGGAAAATTTTCGGCTACGGCTGTCCGATGTATTAAGGAGAAGTAAAAGATTAAAACCGACAGCCACACACATTTATAGCAAAAATGATGTGTGGCTGTCAATTGTTTTGAAAGACTGGAGAGATTGTTTATGACTCTTGGAAAAAGAATTCGTTATTTTCGCTTACGCAGAGGAATGTCCCAGATGCAGCTTGGTCTTATGCTGGGATTTCCTGACAGTAATGCCAATATTCGTATCGGACAGTATGAATGTAATT
The DNA here is from genome assembly GCA_946182865.1 of uncultured Clostridia bacterium. GTDB lineage: Bacteria > Bacillota > Clostridia > Oscillospirales > Acutalibacteraceae > RUG762. The sequence goes on along the minus strand of CAMHAV010000223.1, from coordinate 3,056 downwards.
CACGTTCACCCAAAAATGAAAGACTTAATGATTTTGCGGAAGCCTTGCATATTTCACCATTGGCACTGACCGTTCCCAATATCAGCAATCTTGATGAACTGATGCACCTTCTGTTTATGTTGGAAGACGAATTTGGACTGAAGATAAGCTGCACCCGCAAGGGAGAAGTATTTCTGTCTTTTAAGCCCTCCGATGAAAAGCAGAGCAATTTACTGTATATCATGCTCATGGAATGGGCTTATGAAACGCAGCTTCTTTCTTCCGGTAAGCGTACAAAGCAGGATTACGACGAATGGCGGTATTCCTATTCACACCAGACCACTCCAAAGCCTCGCAAAAAATACAGGATTAGAGGATTAAAGAAAGTAAAAGATGATCTTACTCAGCCAGCTCAATAATCCGCTTATGTTTTTTTTCAACCATTTGCTTGAATTTTGCCGCGCCGCCCCATGAATGCGTGACGTAGGTGATTACGAAATCTGCATTTTCAATCATAAATCTGTTGCGGTAATTGATAGCAAATCTCGGTGGAACCGTTTCAATGCCATCGGGCAGAACGGTATGTGCAAGGTAATCGGCATCTTTTTCGGTCGGCTGATAGGCAAGCACGACGTAAAAGCGAATACAGCGAATTTTCGCCAGTTCTGAGAGAATGGAGATAGCCATGCGGTCAAAATTGCCGTGGTTACCGACATAAAATCCGGTAACGTGTTCCTTCTCTATCAGCTCAATGATTGCGGTTTTCAAGGCGGGCTTGACCGTTTCCGGTGTGTCGCTGTGACCAAAGAAAGTACAGATCATCAAAAGCACCCCATTTTTTTGATAGGCAATAACGTGTATATCCTAATAGGCTCTATACGTTATTTTAGCATATCCGAATAGGACATACAATAATATCAAAAAATAAAAATGAGGTTGTTGTTATGTCTGTTGATTACAAAGATATGGGAAAGCGCATTCGGGAATTCCGTGAGTCCAAACATATGACACAAGCGGCTCTATCCGAACTTGCCGGAATAGAGCCGTCTAACTTGTCACATATTGAACGCGCCGCCACCAAGGTGAGCCTGCCGACGTTGATGAATATTGCCAACACGCTGGAAGTGTCGCTCGATGAGCTTGTCTGTGGCAGTTTGGTCAAGAGTGAACACATCGCCGTTCGCCAGCTCAACGAGCTGCTGTCAGACTGCTCGCCCGACGAATTGCAGGCTGTGATTGAGATGGCGAAGGTGATGAAGAAGATATTGAGAAGATAAAAAGTTCGGTACGGAAATACGATACTTGATAAAAAAACAAACCACCTTTGTGGAAACGATCATTGTTCGTTGACCACAGAGGTGGTTGCTTTAAGTCAGAGATATAAGGCTCATCTATTGGATGATTCCATACAAATCGAAATCGTTACATTGCCGTTTCCCAGAAGAGCGGTCAATTCAGAGGGCGTTTTGTCCGTAATGTGTCCCAGCTTCGTATAGCTCCAAGTGTTGGAACCGTAGAATACCACAAACTGATTGCCGGAGTAAAGGACAATGTCTCCCGCCTCTGTCGTGATTCGCTCGTCATTTCTCGGCAAACTGCGACCGATGGAACCGACCTGCTCGAACCCTCCGTATAGGGACGTCTGAATTGTAATCGGGGATTCAGATGCAAGTTCTCTCAAAGCGGAAACAGATTCATTGTCTTCCCATTCAACAGTGACGGTTTCGCCGTTGATTTTCATTGTCAATTCAGATTTCATTTTGTTTTCCTCCGCAGACGATTGAACCGGATCAGCGGACTCGGAACTGACGCTTTCCTGTACGTCAGAATTGATTTCCTTTCCGGTCGGTGTTTCTGAACCGCAGGCACTTAACGCAAGCAGCGCAAACAGACAAATGAAGACCAGTGTGATTGACTTATTCCAGATTTTTGCCGAACTGGTAGCCATTATTTCAGATGTTCCTCCATAAACGCAGTGATTTTGTCGAACGGAATCGCGTCCTTGCCGCCGCCGTCGTACAGGTCTGTGTGGGATGCCTCAGGAATGATCAGCAGTTCTTTGTTGTCGGCATAGCGGCTGTCTCTGACCATATCCGCGTAAGCGTCACGGCTCATATAGCAGGAATGCGCCTTTTCACCGTGAATCATCAGAACGGCGGAACGGATTTCTTTGGAATAAGTGAACAGCCGCGTATTCATAAGCGAAGTTCCGGTCGTAACCGTCCAGCCGTTATTGGAATTGAGGGAACGCGGATGATAGCCGCGAGACGTCTTGTAGTAGTCGTAATAGTCCTTGACAAAATAGGGAGCGTCCTCCGGCAGCGGGTCGATAACGCCGCCGGCTCTTGCGTATTCTCCGCTCTGATAATCCTTTGTTCTCTGGGCGTTGACCGCTACCCGTACACGGTGGCGCGATTCCTCATTGTCCTCGCCGTCAAAATAACCGTTGCCCGCTACGCGCGACATATCGTACATGGTCGAAGTGACCGTCGCTTTGATTCTCGTATCAATACAGGCAGTCTGCAATGCCATGCCGCCCCAACCGCAAATGCCTATGATACCGATGCGTTCAGGATTGACATTATCCTGTACGGACAGGAAATCCACCGCCGCCTGAAAATCCTCCACATCGATGTCGGGCGAATGCATGGCTCTGGGAAAACCGCCGGATTCTCCCGTAAACGACGGATCGAAGGCAATGGTGAGAAATCCGCGTTCTGCCATTGTCTGCGCATACAGACCGGAGGACTGTTCCTTGCAGGCTCCGAACGGACCGCTGACCGCAATCGCCGGCAGTTTGCCTTCTACGTCCTTGGGAACATACATATCCGCCGCGAGGGTGATGCCGAAATGGTTGACGAAGGTCACCTTCCGGTGGTTTACCTTGTCGCTTTTGGGAAATACCTTATCCCACTCGGTTGTCAGTTTCAGTTCTTCTGTTTTCATCATGATCAATGCCGCCTTTCTTAATGGTTATGATTTGTTTTCAATTCTGATTTTATTATATCATCTTGATTTTTGTTTTGCTAATGGTTATAATGAATATCATACTATTCCTTTTTGGAATATCACTAAAT
>CAMHAV010000222.1 GCA_946182865.1 uncultured Clostridia bacterium | reverse complement strand
AACGGTGACGCTTGATGAAAACTCTTACGTCACCGTTTCAATAAATTCAACTATATATTTCCAGTCAAGCAGATCATTGTCCACCGTTTCGCAGCATTCTGTTGATGGCGTCAAAAACAGGTGAATGAACAATATCTGCTGCATCAGACAGAGACAAGGCTTTATCATATACGGTCAATGTGTTGTTATCGTACAACACCCATTTGATCACGTCAAATGCGCTGGGATATTCTTTGACAAATTGCTTTACGGTGTCTATTGCTATTCTGGCAGCTTCCTCTACCGGAAAGGCATATACACCGGTAGAAATAGACGGGAACGCAAGGCTTCGGATATGATTCTCAACCGCCAGTTTCAAACAGGAGCGATAACAGGACGCAAGCAAATTGCGTTCATTGTGACTGCCGCCTTTCCAGATCGGTCCCGGCGTATGAATCACATATTCACAGGGGAGGCGATAGGCTTTTGTGATTTTTGCCTGTCCCGTTTCGCAGCCATACAGTGTACGGCATTCCGCCAGCAGTTCCGGTCCGGCAGCCCGATGGATGGCTCCGTCTACACCTCCGCCTCCCAATAAGCTGCAATTGGCAGCATTCACGATAGCCTGTACGTCGTGGTCTTTGGTAATATCGCCTTTCACCAGCATGATTTTTGTTTCGCATTTTTCTTTGGGCGGCTGTTCCTTCCATTGCATATAAATATACTTTCTCTCCCAATCCGGATCGGAATAGGAACTATAATCACCCATCTGGCAACCGTGACAGAGATCGTCAGCCATCTCCAATATGACTTCATACAGTTCCAGATTTTTCTTCCATTTTTCTTCGATAGCGTCAAAGCCCAGCCATGCGCCAAGAATATTTCCCGTCACGGCTCCGGTAGAATCGCTGTCACCATTGTGATTTACAGCGGCGATCACACCGGCAGAAAAGTCGTTCTGATGACGGAGTGCGCAATAAATGGCAATACCAAGCGTTTCCTCCGCTACCCAGCCTTCTCCGAGTTGGTGGATATTGTGAAGATCTTTTTCAGTGTTTTCTGAAAGCGCAACAGCGGTATTAATCACATTGGTGAGTGAAACCATATTTTGGTCATCGGCGAATAACTCGGCTACGGTATCTCTCGCCTCCAGTACAATTTCTTTCAGCGACAATTGCTTTTGAGGATAGACAATTCTGCTGATGATATGTGTCAGAACGGCGGCAGGCATATAACCGAGAGAGTGTCCGTGTGTAATCGCCGCAAGTTCCGCTCCTTCACGGTCAATGCTTTTGATGTCCGTGTGCGGATAGTGTTTCAATCCCATTGGCGCAACGCGCATGATTCCTCCGCAGCCTTTGCTTTGATTGAGTGGGTGGTCGATGTAACTGCCCTCGAAGTGCCTTCCGTTTTTTTGCTGCGTCAATGCGGACAGACAGGTGTTCCCCGGCGCTCTGAGGTCGTAAAGTTCCGGCACATCAGAGAGCCAAGATTCACATCTTGCGCCATTCTCTCTTGCCTTGCGGCTTTCCTCAAATGACATTTCCTGCGTTCTCAGCCAATCCTGATAGGACATAGGTACATAGATGCTCGGCTTACCGCCAATTCCACGCATAGAAAGCTGTGTATCGCCCACCAGAATCCCGTTGGCAGTGAAAAGCGTCATTTGTGTATCGTCGGAAATCAACGCTTTGCCTGTCCTGCGGTCAAGCTCATAATCCTGAATGCCTTCGGAACCGTAATGGGCAAAAATCTCCGACTCATGCCAAAACTCTATCGCATAGCCAAGCGCGTCACCCACTGCGCCGCCGATAAGACTTCCCCTAATTTTATCGAGATACATTTCGCTTTCCTTGATTCTCTGCAAAGCGGCGTCATTGGCTTTCTGATTTTCTTCTCTATAAAAACTTTCAAAGGAAAAATTACGATAAAACTCCTGATAGTTATACTGCGTCGGTGATTTGTCAAGCACGGCAAAATCAATTCTTCTGAACAGGTCTTTATGACTCATGCCGTTAAATCGAAGTTCTTTGAGTGCCTGATAAAACAGATCGGACATGACTGCCGCGTCATTGCCAAACGCGCCGCATCCCCACGCGCCGAGGACAAGATGGTCGTAACCAAAATAGGCTGCGCATTTCAGCATTCCTGTAATTCTGTTGTAGAGTAGCTTTTTGTATTCGTTTTGTGTCATGCCCTCCGTTCCCCGCTGAATCATCGGCGCGGCACAGGTAAGCACAGCCACCACAAAAGTTTCATCAAGAAGATTGCCCTGTTCGTCACGGATTATTTCCACTTGCGGCGTGAATATCATTGCATCCGAACCCATATAGGTATGAAGTCCTCGGTTGTACTGATAATATTGCTCTGCGTGTTCGCTTTCCAGCGAGAGAAGCAAGGAACTCTTACGGCATAAATCTTCTTCCTGCGCTCTGGCACCGCGTCTGACGCCGCCGCCCGGATTGACGGGATTGGCAAAGTTCAGCACCAATACCGGTTTTGAATCCTTATTGAAAGTATAACCATAATGTTGGTACTGACGAATCGCCACAGAAAAAGAATCCATATTGACACAGCCGTATCCGCACCGACCAAGCACAAACACTTGATCAAAATCGGTTCGCTGACCAATATCCTTCACATTCTCCGGCAAAAGGACATGAGTGGTTTGCATCTGTTCGTTTGTGAGCTTCAATGATACTTTTTTTCCGTTGACGGTATAACTTCCGTCATTCAGTATTTGCAAGGTATCTTGCAGCATCTCAATGTTTTTGTCTCTCATAATACCCTCCATTCATCTGAATATTCCGGCGAGGTTGAACACCCTGACCGTTTGATACTGAACACCCTGACCGGCGAAATTGAACAGGCGTTCCGGCGAAACTGAACAGGGCGACCGCGAAGAGTGTACACTGTCAAATAGGAGTTGAGTTTTTGACCAGAGCAGAGGATAGAACCACGAGAGGATATTTTAAAGCATCCCAGCTAAACGGCGTGTATACGAGAGCGCTATTTACTCATGCATAGAGTATTTTATGGTCGAATTATCAACTCTCTGCGGAAAATCACAAAGCGATAAACCTCGGGTTCGGGCAGAGCCCGATGAGCCGAAGGCTCCATGTTTAGGATTAGCCTTAATATTTTGACAAAACGTGAACTTTCTCCTGTACATTCTCTGCGGACGCTATGTTCATTTTAGTGCGGTCGAGGTGTTCATTTTCAGCGGTCAGGCTGTTCATTTTCGCCGGTCTAACTGTTCAATCTACTCCGGCATATTCAATTCATCTGTTGCGCTTTCTTTAAACTATACCATAACACAACGCAGCATTCAATACCCAGTAAGGAAAAATTCAAGATTATCATTCATATAATTCCTGCTACTATCACGGAGAGCGACGCATGATGGGTTTATCATCAGACGTCGCTCCATATAGTTTATTTTATATTTGAACAAACGCGCTATATTGATACATCTCAAGCTGCCGTAGATTGATTCTTTTCAGTGCGGTTATATCAATGCGGCTTTTTCGGGGAGTAAATATTCTGATAATCAAATTCAGTAAAAGTTTCTCATTTTATCGGACTATATGCATGTAAATTTCGATGAAACCGCATCAACACGGGATTTACGGCATTTCTTAATTTAACGATGCATAGTCCAAACACGCAATAATCGGACTATATGCCTATACCAAAAGACAAAAAACTCAATGTTTTACAATCGGATATGCCCTCCCGTATAGTCAGCTTGCATATGTTGAGCCTTGCCTGAGCATGAACGAACAGAGCTGGATTAACTGCAACGTCCACATGTTTGAGTACTTCGGAGGTGTTACCCTGCGCATCGTCTGCGACAATCTCAAAACCGGTGTAGTGACACACCCTCGTGAGGGTGACATCGTTCTGAATCAGTGCTATGAGGATTTCTCGAATCACTACTGCACGGCGATCATGCCCGCAGGCGTGAAAAAGCCGAAGCAGAAGGCTTCTGTTGAGGGTACTGTCGGAAAGATTGCTACTGCCATCATTGCCCGTCTGCGTAAGAACGAGTATATCTCTATGCATGATCTGAAAACTGATGTTGCAGCAGCACTGGAGGATTTTAATAACAAGCCTTTCCGAAAACTCAATTCCACTTAGCAAAGTTAACGAACCGTATTTTTTTCGCAAG
>CAMHAV010000221.1 GCA_946182865.1 uncultured Clostridia bacterium | reverse complement strand
GACGTCTTGACATCGTCCTCATCGTCCATATCGTCACTGGATGCCTAAATGAAGTAATGCCCTTTTCTTTGTTTAATGCGACGCAAATTTTGTGCATTGAAATACGTTATTAGATTGAAAAAACTTTCTCTCCGAAATCCTCGATTTAAGCCTTGAATATCCTGAGGCGGGTACTTTTCCTACTTCTCGCAAAGAATCGCACAAATCGGCACACAGGCTTCAACAGTGGTATCGTATGTGGTGATTGTATTTGGGCGCAGCAATCGTGAAAAGCTATGGGTGAGATCAAATCATCGTCCTGATCGTCATCATCGTCACTCGATGTCTAAATGAAGCAACGCCCTTTTCTTTGTTTATTGTGACGCAAATTTTGAGCATACAGACATTTCTTTGCAAACCTGTGTTGATTTGATTCTGGTGTGAAAAAATTTACAAATTACTCTTGAAATCAGTACCAAATTACGATATAGTATAGTTGAAAATTTCAAAAATCAGTAAGGAGTGTTTTTATGGCTTTTAATATTAAAACAAACAGCAATTGTCAGATTGTAACGGCTCAAATGGGCAATTTCAAGATCATTGAGTATACCCGTGATCCGTCGGTGAGTAGCAGCGATGCTCAGACAGAGTATTTTATGTCCAAAATGAACGTAAGGCGCAGACAGGTGCAATGCAATCTCAACGGACAGAATACGGTTGTCATTCAGGCAGGCGCTATGCAATGGATGGCAGGCAATGTCAATTCTAATACCGGCATCAAAGGCGCAGGCGATTTGTTCAAAAAGGCCTTTGCGGGAAAGGTGACCGGAGAAAGCGCCATTAAGCCTGAGTATTTTGGTCAGGGTATTCTGGTTCTTGAGCCTACATACAAGCATTTGATTCTGGAGGACGTGGGAACATGGGGACCGGCAGGTATCGTTCTTGAAGACGGCATGTTTCTGGCTTGCGACGGTACGCTCCAGCAACGGGTTGTCGCAAGAAGCAATGTTTCTTCTGCTCTCGGCGGTAATGAAGGCATGTTCAATCTCGGTCTTGTTGGTAACGGTGTAGCTGTCCTTGAAAGCAACGTTCCCCGTGATGAACTGGTTGAAATAGAACTGATGAATGATGTTGTCAAAATTGACGGCAGCTATGCGATCTGCTGGAGCGGATCCTTGCAGTTCACGGTTGAACGTTCATCCAGTTCTTTGCTTGGTTCCGCTGTGAATGGCGAAGGTCTTGTAAACGTGTACAGAGGAACCGGCAAGGTGCTTATGGCGCCTTTAACCGCTGCACGCTAAAATTGTTTTTTTGAAATTGCCAAAGCGAACAGAATGGAGCTGTACAAAAGCGTCAATGAATTCTGTCGTGGAGGCTTTTTCTTTTCTACGCATAACCGCTGTCCAAATATTGGTACCGCTCACAATTTATTACAAAATTTTCCTTGAAACCTCTTTTCTATGTGGAAATAATATGCTATAATATATAAAATGCATAAAAAAGACAACAGCGAATCCCAAGGAGAATGATGCCTGATGAAAGAAATCACCAATATTGGCGTGAATATATCAGATAAATCAACCGTGATCTGGCATGTGGCGGATATGCTGCGAGGACCATTCAAGCCGCATGAATACGGGCTTGTGATCCTGCCGATGACGGTGGTAAAGCGTTTTCACGACTGCCTCTTGCCGACGCATGACAAGGTGCTGGAGACTTACGAAAAGGTCAGAACGCTCGAAGTGTACGACGGTTTTCTGGTTCGGGCGTCCGGCTACCAATTCTACAATATTTCCCCCTTTACCTTTGATAAGCTGATTGCCGATCCGGACAATATCGAGAGCAATTTCCGGGATTACCTCGCCGGATTCTCGGAGAATGTGCAGGACGTGCTGTCGAAATTCGATTTTGACAGCATCATCAGGCGCATGGTGGAGAGCAACACGCTGTATCTGGTGGTCAAGGAATTTGCCACGCCCAAGGGCTATCTCGGACCCGACAAGATCAGCGCGGTGGACTGTGGCTGTATCTTTGAAGAATTGGTGCGCCGTTTCAATGAATCCTACGGAGAAGAAGCCGGAGCGCATTTTACCCAACGTGATTTGATATACCTGATGACAGACTTGCTGCTCTGCGATACGCGGTTCAATGGACAGGCCATCACGGTGTATGATATGGCGATGGGAACATCGCAGATGCTCTCCTGCATGGAGGAACGGATTCACGCGCTTGACAGCGAGGCGGAAGTCACCTGCTTCGGGCAGGAGTTCAACCCTTCCACCTTTGCCATTGCTAAGGCGGATATGATGATTCGCGGCGGCAATCCCGACAATATGCGGTTCGGCGATACCCTGTCGGACGACAAATTCCCCGGCTTCAAATTTGACCGTATTATCAGCAATCCTCCCTTCGGCATCGACTGGAAACGCGAACAGAAGGCTGTCGAGAAGGAAGCCGCACTCGGTGAAAAGGGGCGTTTCTGCGCCGGTCTGCCCAAAATATCCGACGGTCAGCAGTTGTTTGTCCTCAACGGTCTTGCCAAGCTCGCGGAGGACGGCAGAATGGCGATTGTGCAGAATGGTTCGCCGCTGTTTTCGGGCGACGCAGGCTCCGGACCCTCCAATATCCGGCAGTATATTCTGGAAAATGACTGGCTGGAGGCGATTATACAGCTTTCCACCGACCAGTTTATGAATACCGGCATCACGACCTATATCTGGGTGCTGAATAAAAACAAGCCCTCCTACCGCGTGGGAAAAGTCCAGTTGATCGACGCTTCGCACTGCTATGAACCGCGCCGCAAATCCATCGGCACCAAGCGCAATGATATTACGGATGCCTGCCGGGAGTTGATCGTGACGGCTTACGGCGAGTTTGAAAACAGGGTTTACAGCGCGGACGGGAGCAAGAGCGGCATTTACTGCGAGAGCAAGATATTTGACTCGGTGGAGTTCGGTTATCACAAGATTGTGGTGGAAAGACCGCAGCGCGACGAGAACGGAGAGATCATTCTCAAAAAAGGCAAGCCTGTGGCGGATCCTGCCCTGCGTGATACGGAAAATGTGCCGCTGACACAGGACATCGACGCCTATTTTGTCCGCGAGGTGCTGCCCTACGCGCCGGATGCGTGGATTGACGAGAAAAAGACCAAGGTGGGCTACGAGATACCCATGACGCGCTATTTTTATGAATACCAGCAGCCGGAAGCGTCCGACGCGATTCTGGAAAGAATCATCGGATTGGAAAGCGATATTTCGGAGTCGCTGAAACGGTTGTTTGGAGGGGACAATAATGGATGATATGAACAAGGAAATGAGAATGGTATTATATCATTCGGATGAAAACGATGTTATAGTAAATGCGATTATAAAAGATGATACCATATGGATAACTCAAAAAGCAATGTCTGAGTTGTTTGATGTTGATAAATCCTCTGTTAGCCGACATCTCAAAAACATTTTTGAAGATGGAGAGCTTGACAGAGAAGTGGTTGTTGCAGAAATTGCAACAACCACTAAACATGGTGCTATAGAGAATAAAACACAAACCCAAATAACCAATTACTACAATTTGGATGCAATTATCTCTGTGGGATATAGAATTAACTCTCGAAAAGCAACAAAATTTCGCATTTGGGCTACTAATATTTTGAAAGAATATATGATAAAAGGTTTTGTGATGGATGATGAGCGTTTAAAGCAGGGAGAAGCAATTTTTGGTAAGGATTATTTCCGAGAATTGCTTGAAAGGGTACGCTCTATTCGCGCAAGTGAAAGAAGAATTTGGCAGCAAATTACAGATATTTTTGCAGAATGCAGCATTGATTATGATAGAAATTCAGAAATAACAAAAAGATTTTATGCGACGGTACAGAATAAATTTCATTACGCAATAACGGGACAAACCGCAGCGGAAATTGTATTTTCTAATGCGGATCACGAAAAGGAAAATATGGGACTTTCTACATGGAAAAATGCACCGGATGGTAGAATATTAAAAACCGACGCTGTAATCGCAAAAAACTATCTGAATGAAAAAGAAATTAGACAACTGGAAAGAACTGTAACAGGCTATTTTGATTATATTGAAGATCTTATTGAACGAGAAAACACATTTACTATGGAGGAGTTTGAAGCAAGTATTAATGAATTTCTATCTTTCAGAAAGTATAAGATATTAATGGATAACGGGAAAATATCTCACAAAGCGGC
>CAMHAV010000220.1 GCA_946182865.1 uncultured Clostridia bacterium | reverse complement strand
AAGTTCAGCACCTGTCTGATCTGTTTTAATGATAATTGCATTGTACTAACCATTTTCTGACGTCGCTCAACAAAAAAATCTATTTCCATAAAATTCCTCCTTTCACCAAACATTATACACGATTTTTTTGCGTATGTCAATATATTTTACCTATGTAAAATATATTTTAGAGTATTAACTAAAACAGTATTCCAATTTTTATGCACTATTTACAAGATTCATACTTATTAATCCAGAATACCTATAAACTAATCTCTGCTAAATGCCGCTAATTCCGAATTTTGAATTATCAACATCTAATTGCCGGAGTAATAACTAATTGTAAATCTACATTAGAGATAAAACATCATTAATTCTCAACAATACATTTTACAAACCTATTTTTAATCTGGCATTTGCTATATTTCCTCGATTTCTCTTTTCATCTTCTCCAATGCCTTTTGGCATTTCTTCTTTGCGGTATTTGCGGAGCTGTATTCATGGTCGGTCGCAATATCGGTATACATCATCAGGGGAATGAGCTTCTTTTTCGGCTCACCATGTTCATCAAGGTCACCTGTGTCAAGGAAATAAACGCTGTGGCAGTCCAGACAGAATCCGTATCGCTGCGAGAGCATCTTCCGTTCCTCGTATTCCAGGTTGTCGAATGCTTCCCAGAGCCAGTCATATAACTCGGATTTTTCATACAGTATGTAGGGATTGGAGGTACCGTCCGCAAGGGTTTCTTCCAGTCCGTCCACACCGTCGCTGTCGAGGTACTGCCGGTACATCTCCGCCTGACGTTCGTTGAGCAACCCGCCAAGAAGAATCTCCTGCGTAGCTGTTACGTTCTCTCCCAGCTCATTCGCAACAGCGGAAAGCGTTTTGTCGGAATAATCCCGATCGAATTTATCCCAGATTGCCATTGCCTTGCGCAGCTTGGCATACTCCGCAAGGCTCTGGGCGGTAAATCCGGTGCGAGTGGAACGGACATAATTCAGGATTTCACGCTCCACATAACGCTCTTTGAAAGAGGTAAACTTTGCGCCCTGTTCAATATCGTAATGCTTCAACGCCTTGAGCAAGCCTAGCACATACGCCTGCTTCATATCCGCGAAATGCTCCATCATAAAGAATCGGCGCATATAACTCAGCACGTTCTGATTGAGTGTATCTTCGTAGTAATGCAGGAACGCCCCGAGGAATTTGTCATCATGTGACCGGCAATAGTCGCTGATGTACTCCTGCAAATCTCTTTTCTCCGGTGTCGGATTCATCTGATACATATGCCATTCTTCCGGCGCAAAAAACTCCGCTGCCACAGCATTCCCTCCTGTCAGTTCATCGATTTCTCCGTGTCAGCATAGAGCTTGTCACGGCTCATATCCGCCTCATATTGACCATTGGCATATTCCACATCATTTTTGGCAACCTGCATATGCTCCTTTGCCAAAGCCAATGCTGCGGACGCAAATTCCGGCAGAATCTTGCCGCGCTGTCGCTCCACCCGTATGGCAGAGCAGCGATTCTTATAGATACGCAGCACAGGATTTCCTTCCGCCAACTCCTTGCGATTGAGCCGCGCCGCATACTTCCGGCAGGAAATCGCCTTGCCTTTTACCTTTTCCGGTGCGTAACCCGTGCAGTATTTCTGCCTGACCGCAGAGGTCATCAGGAAATACTTTCCGCAAATCTCACACCGTCTGGGGTAATGCCCGTAGTGCAGTCCCTCAAAAAAATCGGTGATAATGAAGCTGTAATAATTCTCAAAGTAGAGCCGCCGTGTGAGCGTTCCTGCCGAACTGCGGCTTGTTTTTTTGACAGAGATATATTCCGTCTTTGTCGGAATGGGCAGCGCATGAAAGATTTCCAGCGCAATCGGGAGCAAATGCGCCTCGTCAAAGCGTTCCGCTTCATCGACACGCCTGACAAACTGTTGCAGCCGTCCAAACGCAATCCGCATGTCCTCGCCCAGTGCATCATAAAACCGAATAATAGAAAACACTTCCTGCAAGAATCTCTCCGCATCCTTGAAAAAAACTTCCTCATACTCCGGCGGAAGAATATCCAGTGCGATCTGTCCTGCGTCCATATCCATTACTTTTGCCTTTGAACGGAAGTATTCATCAATCCGTTCACCGTTCTCCTGCGTAAAAATGAGCGTAACTTTCTTCCGTTCCGATTCCACGTCCAGCATATCAAATGGCTTGAGTGAGGGCAGCGTGTCAAAAATATGGGCAATTTTTTCTCCAACCTCAGCAAATTCTCTCGGCTTGATATATCCCAGACGGAGCCTGTTTTCAAGAAACCGGCTTCCTCCCGCATACACGCTGATACGCGCGGCGGTATCATTCAGATAATATTGATTGAGCAAATGCACGGCGAATGTTCCCGCTGGATAGGTTTTATCACCGATAGAAACTCTGCCGTCACGGTAATCCACTCTGAAAAAACTCACCTTTCCCATACTTTGACGTCTCCTTTTCGTCCGATTGTTCATAGTCTATCTAAATATTCATCACGCAAATGACATGATTCTGCTATTGAAAAAACACAGAAAATTTTTCAGATTTTTTTGAGAAAAAATTATCGATTTTCTGTTTTGAAATCATCTTTCAAAATCATCATATCATAAAAATGCGGTGATTGCAAGGCTTTTTCGTGTTACGCATTTAATTTTACATTTGTTATGTATTTTCTCTAAGAATCGAATTTTGCGCGTATTAACTCTATTGAGGGGGCGAAACCCTCGCAGATTCAAACCAGAAGGAGAGATGAACTTATGAAAAAAATCAACAACCTCTGCATCATCGGAATCGACCACGGTTACGGAAACATGAAAACGGCAAACTGCTGTTTTCCGACGGGCGTGTCGGTGAGCGACACCGAACCGACCTTTGCAAGCGATCTGCTGATCTGGAACGACAGGTATTATTCCATCGGCGCAGGTCACAAGGAATTTGCGGCGGACAAGTTCCGCGACGAGGATTATTATGTACTGACGCTGGCATCCATCGCCAAAGAGCTGCGCCGGGATAGAATCACGGAAGCCTCCGTTTTCATTGCCGCAGGACTTCCGCTGACATGGGTAAGCAGCCAGAAGACCGCGTTCAAAAAATACCTGCTCCAGAATGAAGAAGTCTATTTCACGTTTCGCGGAACGGAATATCACATTCGGATTGTGGGCGCGGAGATTTATCCGCAGGGCTTTGCGGCAGTCGCGGAATGTCTGGGAGATTTCCGGGGCGTCAATCTGCTCTGCGACATCGGCAACGGCACCATGAATTTTCTGAAAATCGTCAACAAAAAGCCCGACGCATCGCAGATGTTCACGGAGAAATACGGAACGCACCAATGCGCCCTGCTCATTCGGGAGCAGATGATGAAGATTCATCACGCCACACTGGACGACGCAGCCATCACAGACATTCTCCGTCACGGAACAGCGGAAATGGACGGTCAATACCTCGAAACCGCTCTCAAAACGGCAAGGGAATACACGGCGGGCATTTTCCGCCGACTGCGGGAACATGAATATGACCCGAAAATCATGAAACTGTTCGTTGTCGGCGGCGGTGGCTGCCTCATCCGCAATTTCGGGAAGTACGACAGGAACCGCGTCTTCATCAACGAGGACATCTGCGCCACCGCCAAAGGCTACGAATATATGGCGGAGCGAGCTTTACGAAAGACGGGAGGAATTCTCTGATGGAACAGCGCGTAAATCTCCGCTTCAATCTGAATCGGACGGACGATTGCCAAGCATGGGAATACTTGCGAAGTCAGACTGACCAGCGCGAAAGCTCGTTAAACCGAACATTGATAGAAATCCTGTTGGAGCATTTCGCCGCACAGGAGAAAGCCGACAGTGACGACGCACTAATCGAGCGCATTGTGACGGCGGTTCGGAAGGAGCAGCGTCAAACGCCTGCCTTTTCACTTTCCCAGTTGTTTCAGTCTCTCGCCTCAGAATCTCCATCGGCAAATCAAGAATCAGAAGAAAACGAAGCAATTGTAGAGGATTTCCTTGATAATTTCTGAGCGTGCCAAAATTGGGCTGATTTGGCACGGAGTTGTGCCAAAAATCGCTTGTTTTGGCACGCAAAAAGGACTCTGTGCCAAAAACCACCTGTTTTCGTGCCACTTTTCCAAAATTCGTGCCAAAAATGCCGTTTTTCCGTGCCACTTCCTAAAAAATGGGATTGGAGCATGAAAAGAC
>CAMHAV010000219.1 GCA_946182865.1 uncultured Clostridia bacterium | reverse complement strand
TTCACCTGTCCTTTCTCGGAACAAACAAATACCACAGAAGTTGTCATAAGTCAAGACAAATAATTTTTTAAATTCAGAGAAAATTTACAGCAGGTGATTGCTTTGGTGACAATTCACCTGCTATAATTCTTATAAAGGCTTCTTTCAGATGTTGAAGTCATCCGTGATTCCGCTGAGTCGGGCGGTGTCCTTCTTCACGTAGTACATTTCGGTGATCTGTGACGTGGTGTGTCCGAGAAGGTCGGCAACCTGTCGGGGCGTAAGTGCCTTGATGGAACCGTCTGGCTGCCTGATTCCGTTCACCAGATTAGTGGCGAATGTATGGCGTAGGCTATGCAGCCCTTTGGTTTCGATTCCGGCGGCTTGGAGAACCCTGTAATATCTCTTTCTGAAATTCACAGGTCGGGTGAAATCGCCGTTTTCGTCACACACAAGCGGAGTGTCCTCGCCCATGTAGCGTTCTGCCCGAAGGTCTTGAATCATTGCCACAGCGGTGTCATTCAGAGGAACATCACGTTTGCTCGACGCGCTTTTCAGCTTGCCGGTCTTGACTTCCCTGCCGTGTTCAGCGGTCACTCCGTCGCGCTTGGCAACCTCCTTCACTCCGCGATTCAGGTGCATTACCCGATGTTCGAGGTCAAAGTCACTGTTGAGCAAGCCCAGCAATTCTCCGGTGCGTAACCCCGTGTTCAGCATGAGAATGTAGGCTGCTGCCTGTTGATATACCCGTTTTCCGTTACTGTAGCAGCGGAAGGCTTCAGTCTTGAATTTCTCAATTTCCTCCGGTGTGAACACCGTTACCGTGTCGTATTCCGGCAGATATTCCTTGTCCTGTGCAGCCATGAAGTTGCTTTTCTTGATCATCGGTGTGCTGACCATCGGATTCTTAACAATTAACTCCTGCTGTGTCAGATACCGGAAATATTCGTTCAGAAGCACATGGACTTTCTTAACAGTCGTGTAGGCGTAGCCGTCGTTCATCTCCTGATTCAGCAAATCCCTGATATCAGCGGAGGATATATCTCCGACAACCTTGTCACCAAGAACAGGGTAGATCTGGTGCTTGGCTGTGCATTCCAGTCGGTCATAGGTGCTTCGCTCCACGGCGGGAAACTTGAACAGTTCCAGCCAATTCTGCATACTTTCCCGAAGCCTTTTCTTTGATTCATGCGACGCAGAATTTGCATCCTCAAAGGCTGCGATATAGTCCTTGATCTTCCGGCTGACTTCCTGCTTGGTCGTGCCGGAGAAGCTCTTTCGCTTGCGTTCGCCTTGCGAATCACGATACCACACAACCCCGCACCAGCGACCGTCGGTGCGCTTGAAGACGTTTCCGCTTGTTAGAAGTTGCTTTTGCATGGTTTATCATGCCTCCTTTCAGCAAGCAACAATACCATGAATTGACAAACATAGCAAGTGAAATCGTAAAAAAATTAATAAAAAATCTCACATTCCTCCCATCACCGGACCGCCGCCCTGCTGATGTTTTTTGCGCTCTTTCGGGTAGTGGATGGTCGTGCAGTCCTCGATGGGTCTGTCCTCGTCTATGATGCCCGTGAGATCAGCGACCAGATAGCCGAGAGCAGCATCATAATTATCTGTATGGCTGCCGGTGTCAATGAGATCAACATCAGGCGTTTCGTCGCGGTAGTAAGAGATTCCTTCTCCGAGGATAAATGCCTCGAAAATTCTTCTCTCATTCTCCCAGCCTGTGAGACAATATCCTTCGCCGCCGTACTCATCGTCAGTTCCGAATCCTGTGCCGCTCTCTTCAAATCCTTCTGCATATCGGTTGAGGCTACACTCATCTCCCGCTGAAAGTCTCTCGTATCCCTCTCCGACTCCTTGCTGTACTGCTCCAGAAGTGTCATCTGATCGTTCATGTGATTGATCAGTTCTTCCTCTGTCGCTAACAGTCCGAACGCGTCCAGAATGTCCTTGAGCATCTCGATCTGCGTATGCTGGGCGGCTACCAGAGCTTTCCAGTTGCTCTCCGTCACTGTGACGCAAGGCTCGGCTTTCTCCGCCATTAACATCTGCCGCCGCGCCTGATCCTTCAAGTCCTGCGGCGATTTCTTTCCGTATTCTGAATTCAAATTCCATATTTCCTTTCAAATATTTTGTTTCGTGCAGTTTGAAATCCCTGCACTTTTTGCCGTCCGGAGTGGTGTAGGTGATGCATTTTCTATCGTCTAACCACCGGACATGATAGCCGTTTTCCTCCATGATCTCAATGAAATTCTGCTTGGATTTGGCGTATTGCATCGCGTCATCTATGGCAATGGCGAGGGCAACCTTCCAGCTCTGGCACTTGTCAGCCGACCGATACTCCGCTGCCGACATGGGCTTGACAGCTTTTTCAGTAGGCACAACAACCGTCAATCCATATTCAAGACACAACTTATCTGAGGCATCACGGAGCTTTTGGATGGCATCCTTGTCCGCGTGGTACTTGTTTCCCATGTCCGAATTCACAGAGTTGATGATGAAGTGGGAGTGAATATGCTCCCTGTCAACGTGAGTAGCCACCAGAACTTCGTACCCTTGGAACTGTTCCGAGGCGAATTTAACAGCAATTTCATGAGCCGTTTCGGGCGTGATGGCTTCGTCAGGGGAGAAGGATTGCAGCAGATGGTAGAACATTCTGCCGCTGTCCTTCCTGTAAAACAGCTTCGTGCTGACGAATTCTCTGTAGGCGGAGGCGGGTAAGCAGTTGATTCCCGTGACCAACTGCCGGTCACCATGCCTTGTCTTTTTCTCTTTCTGACAGTAATTCAGGATGGAGGACAGTCCCGCGCGGCTCTGCATTTTGCTTTCGGGAAGGAACTTAAGCGTTGCCATCCGACCATCTTTTCCTTTCGAGCAGTGAGGAAAGGCGCTGATTGACGCCTACAACCGCTTCGGTAAGCTCAGTCAGATTGATACATTTGACTCTCCCCATGTTGGCAAGCGTAGTAAGCTGATTGAGATTTCTGCCGATTGCCTTCTGCTGACGGAGGACTTCATCGAGTCCGTCGACCACAAAAATCTGTCTGCCAAGGCAGGCTTTCGTGACGTATTCAGTGAAATTCAGCTTGGATTTAGCCGCCTTCGCGTGGATTTTGATCAGATCGGCTTCGGATATTCTGATGGATAATTTCTTGTTTTTCATAAAATAACAGCCTCCTTTTGGCTTAAAGATGTTGGTAAATTTGAAGTGGGTGTGGGCTTCCGCCCGCGTAATGCATCCGACGGGCAAAGGCGACCAGCCGATGACCTGCCGGATGCGTAGCTTGCTCTCTCCCCAAAGGAGAGAAAAATTGATGAACCGTACCCTTATCTCAAACGTGAAAAAACGCTTTAAAAATTAAGCCCTTGACGCTCGTGAAAATAATCAATTGCGTCTTGTATGGGGCGGATGGTGTAACGCAGATTCCCATTGTGGGTTCGTCCATCTTTAGTGTGGATTCTGGTCGGCTCGATGGTGATGAACTGCTTTCCCTCAAGATCTTTAACGTACTTGGCAACGGTGTTCCTGCTCATGCCAATAGCCCGACCGATGGTGCTGTAGCTTGGATAGCACTGGAAGGTTTTCCGATCTTCGCAGTGCATCAGGTAGGCGTAGACAGCGATTTCACCGAAGGACAATCCGAGAGAAAAGATTTCATTCGGCAGAGGAAAATAATTTTTGATGGGGTCGCGCTTGTAGTAGTGATGGTAATTCAAGCGGTTCCTCCCGAAGTATTCTTCTCGATCCATTCCAGAAACTTTTCTTTCGGCACAATCAATCGGCTGCCGATCCTGATAACAGGGAGCTTGCCTGAGTGCATCATCTCATAACAGACGGTGGACGACACGCCGAGGACGTTCGCAACCATCTCCGCGTTGAGGAACAAAGGCAGTTCGTCATAGCTTTTGTAGGTGGATTTTTTCAAATGTTTCTCTGTTTCCTTTCATTGATTTGTGATTGGTTGTGATGTTTATCAAAAAATAATGTTGTCGAGTCCTTCCCCTTTTTTCAAGTTATTTGAATAAGAAAATCAGAAAATTAAAACCGGTCATTAACTCTCTGATAATATGATAATATCCCGCATGAAAATTTTCAAGAGGATGGGGCAATACTCTCTACTGGTCGAGGTAGATTATCTATTGACGGTCATGGTGACAGGTGGGGTTGACAAATATTCACGTCTGATGTAGAATATTTTCAAGGACAAGAACCGTCAGAAAAAGAAAAAAGCC
>CAMHAV010000218.1 GCA_946182865.1 uncultured Clostridia bacterium | reverse complement strand
CGGATTTTATGTGACGGTAAACAGTTAAGGCAAATGAGAATTTAAGCGCGCAGCGGAGCTGCGCTAAGATAATAGATAATAGATAAGAAATAATAACGAATAGATAGAAGGAAGGCGCAGAGCGCCTTGAATTATATATTCAGCGCGCAAGCGCTCCTTTTCTATTATCTATTCTTTATTATCTATTATCTTAGCGAGCTTGCGAGCGCTCTAAATTCTCATTTATTCATTCTGCCAGCAACATTTCAATTGAAAAGGAGCGCGATTTTACCATGAAACAATTTCATTCCGTCTGGCGGCGTATCGGTCTTTATGCCGCCGTCCTGACAGGCGCTTTTGCCGTGACGCTGACCGCGGCGGCGCTGCATCCCGCCAAGGTATCCGCGTTGGGCAACGTCGACCCCAGTTACGGCGCGGATGAACGCGTCGAAATGGACGGACACTATTATCAGGTGTTCAACCAAGGCTTGCGCTGGGAAGAAGCCAAGGCCTACTGCGAGTCGATCGGCGGTCATCTGGTCGCCATTACCAATCAGAAAGAAGAAAACCTCATCGAGGATCTGCTCTCCATTCACGGCGGCATCAATTATTGGATGGGCGCCGAAAAAGTAAACGGGCAGATGGCGTGGGTCACAGGCGAGGATTTTTCCTTTACCAACTGGGGGCCAAGTCAGCCCGATCACGCCCATGAAACTTCTTTGATGATGTACACCTACGACAATCCCAACACCAGCGGCGATGATTCGTACCAGTGGAACGATCTCGAACCGGGCGGCACCTATGGCACCGAACCGTGGTTCGGCCTCGATGACTTCGGCTTTATCTGCGAATGGGATTACAATAACACCACGCTCACATCCCTTTCCATCAAATCCCTGCCCAAACAGACCGACTATTATCTCAACTCCGACGCAAAGCTCAAGACAGCCGGTATGGTGCTGAAAGCCACCTACAGCGACGGATACGTGAGCTATATCAAGAGCGGTTTCACCTGTTCGCCCGTGCAGTTCAGCCAACTGGGGCAGCAGAAAGTGGTCGTGTCCTACAAGGGACGCTCCACCGGATTCTATGTCAATGTCCACAAGGAAGTCAAGTCGGCAGCCATCAAGAAAAAACCAACCAAGCAGGTTTACTTCGCGGGCGAGAAGTTTGACCCCTCCGGCATGAAGCTGAAAGTGACCTATGCCGACGGAACGACCGAAGAAGTGACCGGCGGATTCACCTATACGCCGAGCGGCAAATTCACCGAGGACGGTCAGCAGAAAGTGGTGGTGACCTTCGGCGGCAGGGCGACGGGCTTTTATGTCACTGTCAAAAAGGAAGTCAAGGCGGTGGCGATTAAGGCGATGCCCACCAAGCGCACTTACGGCGAGGGCGAAGCTTTTCAAGCCGACGGTCTGAAACTGAAAGTCACCAATGCCGATGACACCACCGAAGAAGTGACTGAGGGCTTTACCTATACGCCGAACGGCAAGCTCACCACTGCCGGCCAACAGAAGATTGTTGTGACCTACGGCGGCAAGTCCACCGGATTTTATGTGACCGTGACCAAGGCGGTGTCCTCTGTGACAATCAAGAAAAAGCCCACCAAACAGACCTACATGGTCGGCGAATCTTTTGAATCAGCCGGGATGATTTTAAAAATCACCTATGCCGACGACACCACCGAAGAAGTGACCAGTGGCTTCACCTATACGCCGAGCGGCAAGCTGACGACCGAGGGACAGCAGAAAATCGTCGTGAGTTACGGCGGCAAAGCGACAGGCTTCTATGTGACTGTCAACAAAGCGGTGTCCTCTGTGACAATCAAGAAAAAGCCCACCAAGCAGACCTACACGGTCGGAGAATCTTTTGAATCAGCCGGGATGATTTTAAAAATCACCTACGCCGACAGCACCACCGAGGAAGTGACAGGCGGCTTCACCTGCACGCCTACAGGCAAACTCACCACCGCCGGACAGCAGAAAATTGTCGTCACCTGCGGCGGCAAATCCACCGGATTTTATGTGACGGTAAACGAATAGTATATTTAATGTTTTAAAATACAAACCGTAAAAAAACAAATCAGGCGCATGCATTCTTCTTTGACCAAAAGGAGCGTGTATGCGCCTTTTGGTTTGGATGCGCCAACGGTATCTCGATTCAAGTTGACAGTCCGGGCGGGAATGTGATATACTATAAAAAGAAAGGCAGGGGACAGGCTTTGCGGTATCTTGGAGAATTTTTGTCGTATGTGCTTATTGCGGTGTTCGGGCAGAATATCGTATTGGGCAAGGCGGTCGGTGTGGGCGAGATTGTCACCGCGTCGCGGGAGAAATCCTTTTTGTGGCGGCTGGTGGCGGTGACGGGCGTGTTTTCGGCAGTCGGTGTGATGGCGATGTGGCTGCTGTCGCGGTTCGTGGGCAATTTCAACACCTATCTGATTTTTGCGCTGCTGCACTCGCTGCTCTGTGCGGTGCTGTATTTCTGGAGCGACCGGATCCTGCTGAAGCTCAGCCCGGAGGCGCATGATGTGTGGAGCGGCGTTCTGCCGCACGCCATGATCAACAGCATTGTGATCGGCGCGCCGATTTCGGCGCTGTCCTCCACGATTCCCCATTGGTACGCCGCGCTGGGCTACGGATTGGGCGTGGGGCCGGGACTGGCGCTTGCGGTGCTGCTGCTGCGGAACGGGATGGATCTTCTCGACAATCCTGCTGTGCCGCAGGCGTTTCGGGGCATGCCGATCTTGCTGATTTACATCGGCATTCTGTCGCTGGGATTCTGCGCGTTTTTGTAATTTTTTATAAAATATATACGGTTTGGAATATTGACAAGCCGAATCAATCCATTATTTTGAGATTTAAGGACGGTAATGACACATGCAATGGATAGAAACCCATATTTACACCACCACCGACGGCATCGAACCGCTTTGCGGCCGCCTCTATGCGGTGGGCTTAAACGGCGTGCAGATTCAGGACGCGGCGGATTTTAACGACTTTATTGAAAATGAAACGCAGTATTGGGATTATATTGACGAATCGCTGGAAGCGCTCAAGACCTGCGAAACCTGCGTGACGGTGTATCTGACCGACGACGCGGACGGACGGGAACTGCTCTCCCACATCCGCGGCACCGTGGCGGAACTCAAGACGCTCGACAGCGAGGGGAAGTTCGGTCGGCTGGCAATCGAACTCAGCGGCATCAACGAGGAAGATTGGGCGAACAACTGGAAGAAATATTACAAACCGTTTACTTTAGGTGAAAAATTACTCATCAAACCCGAATGGGAAGAACTTCGTCCGGAGGAGAGCGAAGGACGCGTGGTGCTGAGCATGAATCCGGGACATCTGTTCGGCACAGGCACCCATCATTCGACGCAGCTCTGCATGGTGGAGCTGGAGAAATATGTCAAGCCGGGAGATAAAGTGCTGGATCTCGGCTGCGGCAGCGGCATTTTGTCCATCCTTTCGCTGCTGCTCGGCGCGGACAACGCCACGGCGGTGGATATCGACCCGGCGGCTCCCGCAACTGCGATGGAAAATCTGGCCATGAACGCGCTTTCTCCCGACCGTTACCGCGTGCTGGTGGGCAATGTGATTGACGATGAAGCGCTGCGGCAGGAAATCGGCGGTTCCTATGACGTGGTGGTGGCCAATATCGTGGCGGATGTGATTATCGCCATGAGCGGGGCGGCATACGGACAGGCCAGAGATGGCGGCATTTTCATCACATCCGGCATCATCGGCCCCAGAGGCGAGGAAGTCAAAGCGACCATCGAGGCGGCAGGCTTCCACATTCTTGCCGTACATGAGCAAAGCGACTGGCTGTGTATCACGGCGCAGAAATGAGAAGTTAGAGAAATAAAAAAGAAAAGAGCATAGCGCAGCGCATAACTAGCGAGCGAATGCGAGCGTGGGAGTCCAGGGGGGTAGGCCCTCCTGGCGGGTCAAGGGCAGCGCCCTTGTGAGGAGTGGGGCAAAGCCCCACAAGCGCCGTAAACGGCGCGAGCAAGACGTGCCAAGACCCAAGACGGGGTCGGGCGAATACAGGGAATTTACCTATCCGTATTCGCCCGACTGCGATTTAAATCCAGGCTCATTCCGCTCGTTCGGCTACGCCTCACTCGTGGGGCGCTGCCCCACTCCCTGTCAGCTTCGCTGACATGCGCTGCCCTTGACCTGCCAGGAGGAACTAGTCCAGCCGATGACGCTTGCCGTCATCGGCTGGACTCCCGCGCTCGCATACGCTCGCTAGTTA
>CAMHAV010000217.1 GCA_946182865.1 uncultured Clostridia bacterium | reverse complement strand
GTCACGGTTTCTCCATCATCGGTGATCTTGAAATAATAGTAGCCTTCGTCCTTGACAAAGCCGCTGGGCGCGGTCTTTTCATGCAGGAAGTAGCCGCCGTATTTCAGGTCGTTCAGCACATACACGCCGGTTTCGGTTTCCTTCATTTCACCAACAGCAAGGTCGCTATCAGAGACAAATTCCCCGTCGCCGTTGGTATCGCGGTACACAATGAACACCGCGCCGGTGAGCTTGTGGTCGGGATATTCCTCGTCCACCTTTGTGGTGGTGACGCTGCCCTTGATGAAGCGGTTCAACACTTCAATCTCGATAGTTTGCGCGTCTTTTTCAATTGTGGCAGGGAAGACGGTTTCGTTCAGCACATAACCGTCGGCAGGTTCGATTTCTCGAACCACCCATTCGCCATAAGGAATGTCCTTAAAGACAAACAAGCCGGTTTCGTCGGAAACAGTTACCAGAATGGCGGTGTCCTGATTGAACTCGGTTTCATCCGATCTGAACAGACCAAAGACCGCGCCCTCGACGGCATAGCCGTCCTCATCGACCTTTTTGCCTTCCACTTTGCCGCGGAGGAGCTTGTTGCCGATGGTCTTGCCCTCGTTGACAGACAGTTTTACGGAAGCGGTTTCCTGTCCGGCATAATCAAACAAAACGGGGTATTTTTCGTCGCTCACAACATAGTGCGAATCGGCGGAAACCTCTTTGACATACAGCTTGGCTCCCACGGGAATATCGGTTGTAAACACAGCTTTGCCGTTCTCGTCGCAGGAGACGATTTCCAGCATTCCGTCTTTGGGAATGGCTTTGCCGTCTGCGGCGGTCAGCTTTTCGGCTGCGAACAGACCAAACGAAGCTGCGGTGATTTCGCAGTGCGTGCCGATGTCAAACACATCGTCCACTTCCACTCCCTTTTTCAGATCGAGTGAAGCTTTCTGGCGCTGATTGACCACGGAAGCGGAAGCCTCGGTGATCTCGACTTCCTGTCCGGCGTAAACAAGCTCGACTTCGTGAACCTCGTCGCTGAGAACCATGCCTTCGGGAGCGGTGATTTCCTTGACGGAATATCTGCCGAGATACAGTTCGCCTGTTTTGGCAATGCCGTTTTCATCGGTGGTGATGGTGGCAACCACTTCACCCTCGATGGCACGAACGGTGCCGTCCAGCGTGACGATATCTTCTTCCGCGGTGACTTCGTAAACCGCGCCCGCAAGACCTCTCATTTCGTACACGGGCTGATAGGTGCTTTTCGCCTCTCTGACGGTAGAAAACACTTCGCCCGTTTTGCTCACGGTAATGACGCCTTTCTGGGCGACATTGTGCTTTTCAACGGTGACAACAGCATTTGTGCCGTCAACCTTGAATTTCACAGGTTTGCTGTCAAGCACATAGCCGTAAGCGGTCTGCACTTCAATCAATTCATAATCGCCGAATTTCAGGGCTTCGGGCATCATCAGTCTACCGGTGGAATCGGTGCTGTACACATCAATATCCACAGGCGTGGGGTAATTAATGTGCTGTTTCACATATTCTCCGGTTTTGCTGTTTTTGATTTTGAAGCTGATACCGGCGGCGGGAATGACGTTACCGGTTTCAACGTCCTTTTTGACAATCTCGATCAATGCCTCGAACTCCGCGTTATTGATGAGATACCGGTAGGTCTGACCGTCCTCAGAGACGAACACGTCGAAAGCGGGCATGAGTTCGCGTCCTTCCCAGCCTTTTGTCTGGTGAACAGTGTAAACGCCATAGGGAAGGTCTTGGCTCTGTGCGAAGCCGTTTTCATCGCAGACCAGCAGGTCGCGCTCGGTGTCATTAGCGTCCTCATAACTGCCGGCGGATTTAAGGAACACTTCAAATTCCGCACCGACTTCCGGTGTTTCGATTTTTGTGGAGCCATCGTCGGAATGCTTGATGATGGCGATTTTGCCTTTGGCGACGGTTTCCAGAACGTCCACAGCGGTCTTGTTATATTCGACCGTGTATTTCTTAGCCTGTGCGCCGACGGAATAGGACTGGCCGTTGAGCGTGTAGCCTTCGCTCGGCTGAATCTCCCTGATCGTCCAGTCATCGCCGCAGATGTAATCTTTGGTAGTGAACTGGCCGTTCTGGTCGGTGACATATTCATCGACCAACTGCTTACCCTTGTAAATGCCGTATTTCGCGCCCGCAAGGGAAGCGTCGCCCTGCGGAGCGCCGGTTTCGCTGTCGCTCTTGGTGACGGTCACCTTGAATTTCTTGAGCGTATTGGAGAAGGTTTTCTGTGTCACCTTGTTCCATTCGACGGAAGCGGTCTGATTTTCGGGCACAACATAGCGGATATCGGTATCGACTTCCTGCAAGGTGTAGCCTGTGCCGACCAGCACATCATTGAACGTCGCAACGCCGTTCTTGTCGGTAACAACATAAGCGTCCACTTCCTGACCGCTCATGGACGTGCCGTACAAGCGGAATTTAATGCCCGCATTCAGCCCGTCCTCGGAGGTTTTGGTGACTTTGAGTGTTCCTCTTTTCAGCTTATTGCTGAAGGTGACGGTGGCGGTCTGACCGCTGACAACGGTCACGCGGCGGGTTTCCTGCGGAATATACTTGTCGCCGGTCTGCTCGGTAACGGTGTAGACGCCGGGGCTGAGATTGTCGATCTGGACTTCACCGTTTGCGCTGGTGGTGACAGTCTTGCTGACGCCGTTGCCCTCGATGGAGAAGGTCACGCCCTTTACGTCGCCGTCCTCGCTGGTTTTTACGATTTTGGCAGAGCCAAAGCTGACTTTGATCTTGGCAAAGCCGTAGACCTGATCAGACACAGGCTGAGAGTAGGAAACGATGTCCTGTTTGCCGCCTCTTGGTCCGACGTTGCCATCCGACCAAGTGATAACGCCCATGCGTTGTGCGTTCTTCTTGCTTGCCGTAATGGTCACGGGGCCGCTGGGTGCGGTGGTGGAAGTGATTTTCAGCTTATTTCCGCTGACAGAAAATTTCATGCTGCTGTCGCTGGACGAAAAAGAACATCCGGACAGAACATTGTTCGTGTCGGTCAGTTCCAGAACGTACTGCGAACCGTTCCACGACATTTCATAGCTTGATGCAGAACCCTCCGACATCTTCATAAAGCTGGGAATGGTGGAATGCGTCCTCACGCTCTCCGCAATGCGGTTGTAGTGGGACATGATTTTCGATTTCAGCGGATGAGTGGCAATCTGGTCGAGCGCCGCGTTCTTGCTGCCCGTACTCAGCTTGTTGAAATTGTCATCACGCTCACCGATCACCGATTCCCAGATGAGAATCTGCGTGGCAATCAGGTTGCAGAGATTATCCGCACCGGAGTTGTTGGAACGCCAGCTCGTGGAAATATTTCCTGTATAGCCGTACTGCATGATTCTGCCGATGAACAGTTTTATTGTGTAGGGCGAGATAGCATCGTTGTAATCGTCCGGGTAATTATCCCAGAAATTCTCGTCCTTTTTCGTGAGTGAATCGCCGGTCTGCTGCGAAACGCCCGGCTCGATACAATAGCAAGCCTGACCCTCGTAGCCGCCGATGGCGCGGGTAATGGTGTAGCTGTTGGCGGTGGTTGACCAGCCGTTCAGATAGCTTTGCGCTGTGTGTCCCCAGCCGGTATTGCTGCTGACGTCGCCGGAACGGGGGAAGGACACGATGTAGACCTTCTCCTGCGTTCCCGCCGCGAATGCCGTGGTGCCGCCGACGCTCAGCATGGTGGTGAGCAGGAAGGCAAACGCCAGCATTCCGGCAATGGAGCGTTTGAAAATACTTTTTGTCATAATGGCATTTTCTCCTTTTTTTTGTTTTGGAAATGAAAAAAGGCGCACCGTTTCAACCGCATTTTTGCGGAATAACAGTGCGCCTTTTCATGCTGTATAATGGAGTTGTGAGTGGTTTTTAAGCGTAGCCAACATAGATGTGCCAGAGCGTGCTGCTCTGTTTTTTGTACCATACCCACACGGACGTGACGCGGCTGTCGGAAGCGTAATGGTTCATGCAATCTTTGATGTCGCGCTCGGTGTAGGGCGAGTTGGGACCTGCCGTGATGGGGCTGTCATAGCAGTAAACCGCTGTACTGTCGAGCTTCAGCCCGACGCTTTGCGCATAGCTTTTGGCATACGACACCCAGTAATTGATGTCGAACTGTCCGCTTGCCGTGGTCGCTCTGGTAGTGGTGGTCGTTGTCCTTGTGGTGGTTCTGGTAGTCGTGGGAACAGTAGTTGTTCTGGTGGTAGTCCCTGTGGTCGCTTTTGTCGTGGGTTTCGTGGTGAAGCCCGTGGTAATGAACCGCGTAGTGG
>CAMHAV010000216.1 GCA_946182865.1 uncultured Clostridia bacterium | reverse complement strand
TCGTTGGTGCCTAGCTGGGTGACATCTATGGTTTCTTCATTTTGTAATCCGAGAAGATAATCTGTAGAAACATGAAAAAACCTGGCAAGAACGATAAGATTATCGATACTTGGCATGGAGTTGCCCATTTCCCAGGCGTTTACAGCTGATCTTGTTACAAAAAGTCTGTCTGCAAGCTCCTGCTGGGAGATCTTCCTCCGTTTCCGCATTAATCAGATGAAGCCAATCCTCCATCGCTTGATTTGTCCTGACATTGTCGAGTTTTTTCAGTTCAAAAAAATGAATGCCAAACTTATCCGACAACACATCACCGCGATCCTTTTCCATCACCATAAAATGGGAATGATAGTCCTCGCAGTCAAACAAATTGAAATTTATTATATTTACGCAAAATGTCTTTTTCAACATTCCGTAATCGTCGCCGGCTTTTAATTCCCCGCTGTACATTTTTGACCAGTAGAACAAGGTTCTTTCACGGAAATCATTTTCATAATTGACCTGCATTTCCACATTGACAATCTTGCCGTCTACATTCATTTTTAAATCCAAGCGGCTGAACTTCGCGTCTATTTCTTCCGGCGGCAGTTCCACATTTTGTATCTCGATCTTCCGGATATCCTTGCGGGGGATCTCCAGCAAGGCCGATATCATAGAGGCGATGATATCTTCATTATTGGAGTTGCCGAATACCCTCTTGAAAATCACGTCCAGCTTTAATTTTATCATCGACTGCTCTGTGTTCATCGGTATCACATCCTTATCCTCTGTTATTATTATACCGCAATGACAGCCATATTGCAAGAGAAAATATCATTTATCCCCCGCCGATACCTGCTTTTTCTCCTGCTGCGTCCTGTCGGAGGGCATGAGAAGCGAATGGGTAAATTTCTGTCCGCCGGTGGAAGAGATGTCCCCGCCGATCACCTGACCGTCGCGAATCAGCAGGGTGGCGTTTACGTTGTGGGGAATGCCGGGGTAATTGTTCACGGCATACACCCATTTTTTCACACGGCAGCCCTTGTATTCGGTCAGGTCAAAGCCCAGCGTCTTCTGGATTTCGTTGTACTGGGCATACACCTCTCCAAAATCGGCCGGAATAGTGATTTCCCTCGCCTCAATGGGGTCACTGTCGATCTCCCATCCGAACTGCGACAAAAACTGCTCCCGGTCGGATGCGGTTCGCGCGTTGACCAAAAACTGATTGACAGACGATGCCTCCGATGAAGTCTTGGCCGCACCGCTTTTGGGAGTGCAGATATACCACAGCGTGGCAATAAAGCAAATCAGTCCGATAAGCAGCACGATCAATTCCGCTTTGGAAGTCTTGAAAGTTTTGATAAACACAATAATTCCTCCCGTTGATAATGTACTGCTACAATATACGTGAGGATTTTTTGATTCATGCATCGCCATTTGAAAAATACAGTACCAAAGGACGCTCTTTCGTTTTAGAAAAAATAAAAATCCACCGGAACATCCGCAGATCATTCCGGTGGATTGAAAAAACACATCACATATTCGCCAGATCAATGAGAATCTGCGCACATGTATCGTAATCAATGGAGGCCGTGTTGAGCATAATGTCGTAATTGGTAGGTGCGCCCCATTTGTTGTCGGTGAAAAACTGGTAATAGTTGCGGCGCTGCTTATCCTTGCGCTGGATAAATGTCTCCGCCTTGCCCCGCGACACATCCTCCAATTGAAGCGTGCGCTCGATACGTTTTTCCATCGAGGAGGAATAGATAAAAGTACGCACCAACGGCGCCACTTCACCGAGAATCACATCCGCGCAGCGCCCCATGAAGATGCCGCCGTCATTCTCGCGACACAGCTTGCGCACCGTTTCGGAGACGGCAAAATAGGTGCGGTAAATCGCGGTCTGCTCGTAATCGTTGTTCGCGGAAAACATGGACAGATTATAAATCAGGCTGCCGACATAGTTCTCGTCATAATTTTTCAGTACACCTACATCCACACCGAATTGCTCCGCCGCCGTGAGAATGATGTCATTGTCAAAATACGGCTTACCGGTCATTTCAGAGATGCGCTTGGCAACCTCGCGTCCGCCGCTGCCGAAAGTTCTGTCTATGGTAATCGTTTTCAATGCAAAAATGCCTCCTTTATCGCCTTGTTTATTATAATTATATCATATTTTTCAAACAGTTTTGATGATATTTTTGTAAACTTTTCATAGCAAGCAGCGAAATCACAAGGATGCACACTTATCCTGCTCTAACCAAAGCGTTCCAGCAGCGCCTGTACTCTGTCATATGGCATGCAGCGGCAATTGACGCCGCTCCGACAGCCTTTGGGAATCAGCTCCACAGTGCAGAATCCGTTCACACGGTCAACCGGCGTCCTGCCGACACGTACTTCCGCCAGACATCCCCGCCGCAGTGTCCAGACTTCCGATGTCAGCAGCCCCATTCCTGCTGCACGCACAGAGGACGGCGATACGGAGATCCCCCATGTCCTGCCGATACTCACCCCTGCTGCGCATTGAAGCAATCCCCCTGTTACCCCACAAATTCCCAGTGCCGCTGTAATGGCTCCGATTTCTCCGTCGTTGCGCGTCGATGACAGATTGACAAAGCCCGCCAGCGCCGCACCACACAGCAATATTACCCCCATGAGGAAATATCTTTGCCGCACGGCACGCGGATTTTTCAGGGCAACAAACGCATTTCCGTCACATCCAAGCAGGCCGCAGGCAAGGGATGACGCATTCTCATCGGAAGCGGCGGACGAATGGGACGATATATACCACCGCATACAGGGAATTCTCCGGCCGCCGCACAGCAGTTCCACACGTCTGGCTCCACACAGCAGCGCCGGAAGCGTACTGCTCTCCCGAATGCCTATGACCGACTTATCGGGAATATACAACCGCCTGCCGCCACCTATGCCTTTCACGATTACCCAGCCGCCGTGCGTTCGGTTGACGGACAGTCTTCCCTCGGAAATCAGCCGTCCGACCAGCCGTACAAGCGCTCCCAGCCAAAGAACCACGGCTGTCACATTCATAAAAAAACGTCCCGCTCCCACCAGCGCGAATATCGCCGCACTGCCCAACAACGTCAGCACAATGCCATCGGTCATGGCAGACGGCAGTGCCGCATATCGTCCGGAAGCAATGCTCCGGTTCTGCGGCGCATCCCCGCTTTCTTGGGAACACATCAACCGCTTCGGCAGCGCGTCCGCCTGTTGTCGGGGCAGTATAGCGGAAAATACCACACGGTCGGCAGCCCCGGCATACAGCTTGACACGAACACCGCCCAACAGTGACAGCAGCGGAGAACGCAGCGTTTCGGCATACAGCAGTCTGTCTGTGCGAAACGCCAGCTCCCGCCTTGCCAATGCGCCGCGAACGAAAAAAAACACGCCGTTGTCCCAACGCCAGCGGCAGACGGCGCGCCGTTTCAATGCAAGCGCCAGCCATAGACCGATCGGTATGAGTACAACGATGCCTGTCACCGTCATTCGCCATGCGTCCGGTGCGCCTTTAAAAAACAGGGTAGCTGTCGCGCATGCGACGCACACCCCCAAAAACAGGTCAATCGGCCTGAAAAACTCCGCCGCGTGCGGTCTGCCTTCCATCACCGCGCCAGGCTGTTGCTGTTCCATCTATTCCGCCGCTCCTCCGCCGAACAAATAATGCAGTCTTCTTGCGTCCTCCAGCCCCAGACCGTGAAGCCGCACCTTGCCGCCGCCTGTAAAGAATGTCAGGGTACAGACGCCCAGCCTGCGTTCCACAGGCCCGTTTGTCAGTTCCGAATACCGGATGTCCGAGCGATTGACCACCAGCGTCCGCCGAAGAAAAAGCCCTTTCTCAATTTGCAGGCAGCCCCCGACCCGCGTGTAGCTGATCCGTCCGCTGCGCAGAGGAACCGCCACCGCCATTGCACACAGCAGCGCAAATACCCCCAGCAGTACAAACGCCCCTGCCTTTACGCCTTCCACGCCCAATATGACCGCCGCGCAAAGTGAGACAAACGCCAGCATTCCCAGATATACCCTGAGCAAAGTAGCGTACCGACGTGAACATTGCTGTTTGATTCCTGTTGCCATAACCCCGCTCACCGTCCTCCTTTTGTTTTATAATTTAGCCGATTGTAAAAGTTAAAAATATGGCGTAAATACGGGGTTTGGTCAATGGAAAGAGGGACGTTTTTTCTCCGTTTGGAACAAGGCAAATCTTGCTATTGAGCTACTTCCGTATTCGCCCAACCCCGTCTTGGGTCTTGGCGCGTCTTGCTCGCGCCGTTTGCGGCGCTTATGGGGCGCTGCCCCATCCCCCGCTGGTGGCGCTGCCCCCAGGCCCCTGC
>CAMHAV010000215.1 GCA_946182865.1 uncultured Clostridia bacterium | reverse complement strand
TGTCAAATAACATATTTAAATTCATAGCTGTACAATATATAGATTCATATGCGAACTATAGTTCAATTAATTGGGATTCTTTTAATTATCCTAAAAATTACAAAATTCACCTTGTACTTGTCCAAAGATGTGATATAATTAGTGTATGTGTGTGTCGAAATAACAGATTCCGATGGTTGAGGAAGGTGAAAGAGTGGCTATCTTTAACAATGTCACCAATAAGGTGCGGGATGATCTGATCAAAACGATACGGGAAGGCAGTCAGGTATCGGTTGCGGCGGCTTGTTTTTCCATGTATGCCTACCATGAACTGAAAGCACAGTTGGAAGAAGTCGATGAATTCCGGTTTATCTTTACTTCACCGACTTTTGTCACCGAAAAGCAAAGCAAGCAGAAACGGGAGTTTTACATTCCACGCCTGACCCGTGAGAGAAATATTTACGGAACGGAATTTGAAATCAAGCTGCGGAATGAGATGACGCAGAAAGCCGTTGCCAAAGAGTGTGCCGACTGGATCAGGCGGAAAGCGCGCTTCAAATCCAACGCAACGGGAGATACGATGCCGTATGGCTTCATTACCATTTACCACCAGAAGCAGCAGTATGTGTATCAACCCTTCAACGGCTTTACGACTGTGGATATCGGCTGTGAGCGCGGAAACAACAGCTATAACATGATCACCCGTCTGGACGGTTTTGAAAATACGTTGGAGTTTCTCAAACTGTTTGAAGCGATGTGGCGTGACAGGAGTCTCTTGGAGGACGTGACCGATGTTGTGATTGATAACATCTCCGCAGCCTACAATGAAAACTCGCCGGAACTGATTTACTTCATTACGCTGTTCAATGTGTTCAATGAATTTCTGGAGGACATTTCGGAAGATGTGCTGCCCAACGAGGCAACCGGCTTTAAGCAGAGCAAAATCTGGAGTATGCTCTATGACTTCCAGCGTGACGCGGTGCTTGCCATCATCAACAAGCTCGAAAAATATAACGGCTGTATTCTTGCCGACAGCGTCGGTCTGGGCAAGACCTTCACCGCGCTGGCTGTTATCAAATACTATGAAAACCGCAATAAGTCTGTGCTTGTTCTGTGTCCGAAAAAGCTGGCGCAGAACTGGAATACCTACAAGGATAACTATGTCAATAACCCCATCGCCTCCGACCGTCTGAATTACGATGTTCTGTTCCACACCGACTTGTCGCGCACCCGCGGAACGTCCAACGGTCTTGATCTGGACAGGCTCAATTGGGGCAATTACGACCTTGTGGTGATTGATGAATCCCACAACTTCCGCAACGGCGGCGAGCTTTCGGGAGAAGATCAGCATGAAAACCGCTACTTGCAGCTTCTCAACAGGGTCATTCTTGCCGGCGTGAACACCAAAGTCCTTATGCTCTCGGCGACGCCGGTCAACAACCGTTTTCTCGACCTTAAAAACCAATTGGCTCTCGCTTACGGCAATGACCCGCAGGAGATTGACAGCAAGCTCAATACCACCAAGTCCATCGACGAAATATTCCGTCAGGCGCAGACTGCTTTCAACGCATGGAGCAAGCTGTCCGTGGAGGACAGAACCACCGACGTGCTGCTTCGGCGGCTGGACTTCGATTTCTTTGAAGTGCTGGACAGCGTGACTATCGCGCGTTCCCGCAAGCATATCCAGAGATATTACAGCATTGACCGCATCGGCAAATTCCCCGAAAGGCTCAAGCCACTTTCCTTCAGTCCTCCGCTGACCGACAAAATCGGCGCGATCAATTACAATGAAATATACGAACAGCTTGAATTGCTGAATCTGAAGATATATACGCCCTCGGCGTTTATCTTTCCGAGCAAGCTCTCAAAATATGCTGACCTGACGCACAACAAGGGCGAAAACCTGACGCAGATGGGACGTGAAGAAGGTATCCGTCACCTGATGACCGTCAATCTTCTCAAGCGTCTGGAAAGCTCCGTCCATTCCTTCCAACTCACGCTGTCGCGCATTATGCAACTCATCAATGACACGCTCGACGCGATAAAGAAATATGAAAAAGCCGGATATGTCAACTTCTCCATGTTTGAAGTGGACGAGGAAGATGATCTCGACATGGACGAGCAGAACAGCACGGTGTTTTCCGTCGGCAAAAAGGTCAAAATCGACCTCGCCGACATGGATTTCCTGACGTGGCGTGAACTGTTGCGCAAGGACAGGGATACCTTAATGGTGCTGATCGCCCTTGTATCGGACATCGCTCCCGACCACGATTCCAAGCTCAAAGAACTGCTCAGAATCATCTCGGATAAGATCGAACACCCCATTAACCCTGGCAATCGCAAGGTGCTGGTGTTCTCGGCGTTCTCCGACACAGCGGAATACCTGTATGAAAACGTCAGCAAGTACGTCATGGAACGTCACGGACTGCATACTGCTATGATCACCGGTTCGGTGGAAGGCAGATCGACTATCAAGCGGCTCAACCGTAGCATGAATGACATTCTGACCTGTTTCTCGCCGGTGTCCAAAGGGCGTGACGTGCTGTTTCCGGGAAGTACCGACGAAATCGACATTCTGATTGCCACCGACTGTATCTCCGAAGGTCAGAACCTGCAGGACTGCGATTATCTCATCAATTACGACATTCACTGGAACCCCGTCCGCATTATCCAGCGTTTCGGACGAATCGACCGTATCGGCAGCCGGAACGCGCAGATTCAGCTTGTCAATTTCTGGCCGGATCTGACGCTGGACGATTATATCAATCTGAAAGCCCGTGTGGAAACGCGCATGAAAATCTCGGTCATGACCTCCACCGGCGACGATGATCTGATCAATGCAGAGGAAAAGGGCGATCTGGAATAC
Source organism: uncultured Clostridia bacterium (assembly GCA_946182865.1). Lineage (GTDB taxonomy): Bacteria > Bacillota > Clostridia > Oscillospirales > Acutalibacteraceae > RUG762. The sequence continues at coordinate 1,518 of CAMHAV010000215.1, read as the reverse complement.
CGCCGCCAGCAGCTAAAACGCTTGCAGGACGAAGTGGTTGACATTGAGGATATGTCCGAAGGTATTTCCATCATGGATTTGGGGCTGAACGAATTCCGGCTTGATCTACTGGATTATGTCAAAAGGCATGACGATCTTGCCAATAAGCCGCATGGAATGCACGCAGTTGTTCCGGTGTGTGAAGGGCTTGACCCCGGCGTCATTTTTGTATTGAAGAATCGCAACGACGGTGTTAATATCGACAATCTGAACCGCATTCACCCGTTCTACATGGTCTACATACGCTTCAACGGGGAAATTGTCTGCGATTACCTCAATCCCAAGAAGCTTCTCGACAGTATGCGTCTGCTCTGCAAGGGCATGGACGAGCCTATCCGTGAAGTATATCAGCCGTTCAATCAGGAAACGGACGACGGCAGGGATATGTCATTCATGTCAAAGCTGCTCAACGACGCGATTGAATCCATCATCAATGTCAAAGCCGACAGCGATATTGACAGCTTGTTCAGAAGCGGCGGTACAACGGCGCTGCTTTCCGAAGTGTCCGGAATTGACGATTTTGAATTGATATGTTTCCTTGTGGTAAAGTGATAAGGGGGATTATAGTTGATAGGTCTACCAAAATCCACAGAATTCAACCGCCGTATTCCCAAGCAGAAATTCTATGAAAATCTCTCCATCACGCCCGCACTCAGACGCAGCTTTATTGATGACGTCAGGGGTATCTACTGGCGCAACAAGCTGGCGGCTACGACGCTGAACCTTGCGGCGGGGAGCAGCGTTACGGAGATAGAAGTGTTTGAAATACAGCTAAACGCACGTGCGATAGATGAAGCAGTCCTTCGGCAGATCGACCGAGAAATACCCTATCACATTCTCTTTCTGCTGTCGTATGAAAACCAGTATCAGGCGTGGATCGGGTACAAGGAAGCGGCGGCGTCCGGCAATCAGGCATTCAAGGTCAGTCAGTATTATCACACCGAATGGCTGGATGAAGCCCGACTTCCGCTGCAACTCGACGGCTTGAACCTCGACACGGTGTATGAGAATTTCGTCCGTCAGATCAGGAACAGTGTTGAGAGTGAAGTGTGGAGAGTTGAGTTATCGGTTTCGGAAAACATTGCTCTTGACCAGAAGCGGCAGCAGCTTGAAAAGCAGATCGCCGCGCTGGAAAAGAAAATTCGCCGCGAAAAGCAATTCAACAAACAGGTGGAAATGAACGCAGAATTGAAAAGATTGAAAAAGGAATTGGAAGCACTTTCATAATGTGAAGATATTATTTGCTGCGGAGAATAAATAATTTCAAAAGATCGATGAATGGAGATTAGAAAATGGGAACAAATTTTTTTGAGAATATCGCTACATTTAATCCAAGGTTGGATGAACTTGCAACGACAATAAATCATATTGATGATTATGTAAGTGAAATTCATCCCCCTCCATTTGAGGAAACACCATTGGGAGAACATTTCAAAAAGACTGAACAATATCAAGCAGAAAGCCTTGAAATATTGAAGT
>CAMHAV010000214.1 GCA_946182865.1 uncultured Clostridia bacterium | reverse complement strand
TGATAACATGAGTGTATTTCGCAGAAAAATCCACCATGGAAGATTTATTACGATAGAACACCCTCAAAAGAAGCTTGATGATTGTATGACAAGTATTGCAGAAAAGAACAATTTAGTTTATAGGCATTTCAGTGTGCAATAATCACAAAACGAGCAAGTGCTCAAACTTTCCCGCCGCCCTGTAGGGACGGCATTTATAACCAGTATCGTTTGCCTATTATAGGAGTATATTGCAATGGATATGAAAACGTTGAAAGAATTTATGAACAGCAGCAATTCAATCTATCTGATACTTCCACCCGTCGCACTTTGGGCTGTCACTCCATTTTTTGGGACAGGCGCAATGTTTGCTGTCTGCCTTGGAATTGCCGCGATTGCCTTCGCGCTGCTGGCAGTCAAAGATTATTATGATGAAAGGCACACAAATCCGTGGCTGAAAACCAAGCCGGAAGCAGACAGACCGCTTGCACCATATGAAGCCGGGATGGTTGCCAAACAGGGCACAATGCAAAAATATAAGGCGGCTTCGCTGGGACTGCTTCTCGCTGAGATCGCGGCGGGATTTCTTTCACTGACACTCGGAGGCATTACCGGAAGGGTTTCTTCGCTGCTTTGCTGCATACTTCCGATGCTGACGTTGGCGCTTTATCTCACCAGCGGAACCCGCGCTGCCATCATCGAACCGGAAAACAGTTTTACGAACTGCGGTTTTGGGAGAATATTCGGGCGTGAGAAGGTGTGTCTGATCTTTCACTTTGCGTTTGCGGTGGGAGTCTGGATACAATGGCTGATCGTATACGATTATCAAAGAGGCGTTACCCTGCTCAACAGAACAAAATGGCTTATGCTGTCCATAGGAATCGCGGCGGTACTGTCGGCTGTGTTTCTGGTACTTTCCAAGGAATACCGTTCTCACAAAATCCTCGCCGCCCTTGCCATGATGATGGCTCTTGCCAACGGCTTTGCTTTTGTGTGGGTGGTGAATGTGGAATGTGATACTGCTCCTGCTGAGAAATATGATGTCACTGTGACTAACAACCATTTGGAAAAAAGGCTAAAAAGCATCGGTGCGCATTATGAGAATTATCTGACGGTGCGATATGCGGACGGCTCGATTCTGGATTTGTATGAGCCTTATGACTTCGATTTTTACGAAGAAGGTGACAGATTGACGGTCATCCATCACCGAGGCGTGTTGGGTATAAAATGGGCTGAATTGACGCAAAAGTAAAACTGAATAGGTTTATCATTAAATGATCATCAAAAAAATATAAAAATTCTTAGGTCAATAATCCTATTATAACAAAGGTGAAACTATGGAACGAAACGAAAGACTGGAAGCGATTTACAGTGAATTTGACGCCGCTGCGCAGGGGCTTTGCGATGATACGGGCGGCATATTGTGTGAAATTACATCGGAATACAAGGGCGAGGAAGAGGAAAGGGAACTGAAATATCGCTTCGCAAAGATTTATTACAGCTCCTTCCTCTGCGAACTGGTCTATACGGCTCACGGTACGTTGAGCTTGATCAACAGCATTCTCGGCTGCGTTGTGTATGCGGACAAATCCGAGGACACAATCGGCGTTCCGCTGCCGCTGGTCACGGATTTTCTCGACAGGGACGTCACCGCACCGATGTGCATCCCCTGCATATCCAACGCTGCCGGCATGAAACAGGCAGTATGCTGCATTGGCTCGGTCATTGCCCAACTGATGCCGCAGCTTGTGGAACTGTCAACGGACAGCGAAAAAAAGGAAGCCTTGACCGAATTTTACCGCAAGGAACTCAATACCGCGTTTGATATGGAGTTAGAATTAGAGCAGGAGAAAGAAATCGGCGAGGACGAGCTTACTCCCTACGAGATCATGCAGCTTGAAAAACGCTTTTATTTCGATCTGATCACAGACAGGCTCACATCAGGCGCGTTTTTTCAGTACATGAAGGGCGAGAAGATTTCTCCAAGGCAACTGAAAAAGATAACCGAAAGCAAAAAATCATTCGGTTATGAAAAGCGAATGGCGCGGATTTGGCAGTCAGGCCAGCCATACGAAATCCCCGATCTGTCCGCCATATTCGACGGCTTGCAACTCTACGACAGCAACGGCGTGCAAAAGCCGAATTTCAGGGATATTTTGGCACTGTTTCTATCATCGATTGTTTTTACATTGTGTATAGAACCGGTTTACCTGTTGCTGTATTTTGCGGTGCAGTTCTTTGAAAACCGCGGTGCTGAATATGTTTTGTCCGATCCTTACTCATGGATAAACACTTTTGTATTCTCATATCTAACCGGAATTGCAACCAGCTATTTTACAAGGCTGTTTGTTTACCGGCTGCTCAACAAAGAGCAATATGACGCTTATGAGGAAATGGATCATGTCGTCAACGGAGCAGGAGCGGACAAATTTATGAGAGTGATTCTGGGAATGATTGTGTCGGCAAGTATTGTCGCCTGCGTTTTGCTTCCCATGCAAAATCTGAAATTCACAGGCGGCGGCTTCTGGGATAACTCGCAGCTATTCTCCTTGCAAGGCACCCATTACAGCTATGCTGAGATCGAGAGGGTGTATTTCAAGCCAGAAGATCAGAAGCAGTATTCCGCGTCTTATGTCATCGTTCACAGCAGCGGCAGGGAAATCAATCTCTTCGACTTGGATGATTCACTCAGCTATGAAGAAGAATTGACTTCTTTGATGAAGGAACATGGGATTAAGGTGGAGAAGTGAGAATTGATAATGAACGAAAATAATATACAAAGAACTTCGATTTCTCTCCATCATTTTTTGCGTACAAGATATAGAAAAAGGCAGGCGTTACATTATGTTATACTCTCTGATACTGACTGACCCGGAATTGTCATACGAAAATCATTCCGAAGATTTCTTTATCGGCATTTTTGCAACCAGACAGAAGGCAGAGGAAACTGCCTGCTATTACCTTGGCAATTTGCCGGGATTTTGTGACTATTCTTGCACCTATCGCATTGAAGAAAAAGAGGTCGTAGACAACTCTGACAACGCTATGCCTGTTTCAGTCTGGATCGTGCAGGGGTGGAATGTTAATGATAATTTTGACGAGATTGACATTCTTGAAAGCGAATGCTTTTTGACAGAAGAACGTGCCAAAGCAGAATTGAAGATGATGAAAGAAACATCTGCACGTTCCGAGTGGAACATTGACCGCCTGACCGTCGGGGAATGCCACTGGCGCGAGGGATTTGTGAGAGATATCTGACGAGGTGAATCAAAATGAAATACTACTGCCACAACCCATCCGCCGAGAAGTTTATCTACACCGACTTTGTGCGTGACTTGCGCGAGTCCGACGATGTGCCTTACATAAAATATCCGTCAGACTATGACGGACAAGAGGTTGTAAAACTATGCTGCACGCAGCATACAGATATGGACTGGGAAACAAATACCGACAGAATGACCGATACAAGGCAAAAGAAAATCACGGAAGAGTGGGTGGATTATCTCAGAGGAAATCAGCTTCCGCTCAGAGAAGTGCAGCTTTGCACCCTTACTACGCAGAAAATATTTGACGCCCTATGCACCCAAACGGACATCAAATCTCTGCGGATCAAATGGCTGAAGTGTGCCGAAATCAAATCAATTGCAGACTTGAAGCACCTGAAAACGCTTTTTATCGAGCGTGCGCCCTCGCTAACGGACATCTCTTCGCTTGCCTCTCTGAATGCGCTTGAAGTGCTGATCATTGGTGAAGCCATGAAGCTGAGCGATTACTCACCTATAGGACAGATCAAATCTCTGAAAATGCTCGGCATATGCCGGTATCAGGCTGCATACGACAGCCGCAAGATGAAAATGCAGTCCGACACATTTCTCGCCGGACTGCCTGATCTGCGCTATCTGGATTTACAGGATATTATCATTGAGGACAGAACATTTCTTTCTCCTGAAACGGTAAGCCGACTGGATTTTGCAAGATTTCCTTTGAGTTGAGTTTAAAACGGCATACTTTTAAAATACACAAACGCATTCAGCTTTAAAAAGATTGGTTATGATGAAACGGATAACCTTCTTCCAAAGCCGAATGTGTTTTTTTATTAAAACTATAAATGAGCATAAAAGGGGCATATTGGTGAAAATACACAAATGATGATTAAGCGACCATAGCCAAAAGGGTAGACTTCTCCCCGCCATTAAGCGCAAAGTCAAAAATATATGAAACCCTTTCAACGAGAATCGTCTGGGAAAGTAAAGCATAGCCTTCCGAAACACTGAAAGAAGAAGACTCCAGACAAGCCAACAGATAGGCAAGTGATGAAATCAACCAGAAACGCTTAATGCCGTTTTGAGAGCGAATCTGATATTTGTCGAGAGCCAGCTTGTTCTTGCAGTCACGGAAGTAG
>CAMHAV010000213.1 GCA_946182865.1 uncultured Clostridia bacterium | reverse complement strand
TTGTAAAAAAAGATACAATAAAAATTTTAAATTCAAAAGGCCAAAAAGCGGATGATAACCAAGAACACTCATGGAGTACTGGCTCTTTTGAATTGAGTCTGTAATCTGGTATTAGAGTTTCAAATTGACAAAATTGGCCCTTTTTCTATACGATCAATAGATTATTTGCGTGGTGAAGTATCAATTGTTTTTTACTTATTGAACATTTTAAATGACTATCATATACCTATCAACCTCTAAAAGGCTCAAATCACCTGATTCAAGCCTTTTGGGGGCAGAAGGGTGTATTTCAGAAGGGTGTATTTTCCCGCCTGAGCGGAGTCAATCGCTCACGACAACTTACGTTGGGCAACAGGGGTGGTTACTCGTCCTTCATTACGTCGATCATCAGCTTCATGCCAAGCCGGAAGCCTGCGATGAACATATCCCGCTCTGAGATGGAGGATATGTCGGTGATGCACTCGGTGAGCTTGTCTAACAGTTCTTTCTGCTCATCTGAGAGCGTTTCCCTCAGTAAATCTTCGTTCTTGTACGCGAGGGCTTTCAGCTTCTGGTATTCGGGCGTAGTTGAAATGCTCATTTCGTAGGGCGATATCCGTCCGTAGTACAAATTTTGTATGGTACTCATTTGTTTCACCTGTCCTTTTTCGGAACAAACAAATACCACAGAAGTTGTCATAAGTCAAGACAAATTAATATTTTAGTTCAAAGAAAATTTACAGCAGGTGATTGCTTTCGTGACAATTCACCTGCTATAATTTTGTCATAAGCTAATTTCAGATATTGAAGTCATCCGTAATCCCGCTGAGTCGGGCGGTGTCCTTTTTGACGTAGTACATTTCGGTGATCTGCGAGGTGGTGTGTCCGAGAAGATCGGCAACTTGTCGGGGCGTGAGTGCCTTGATGGAACCGTCCGGCTGCCTGATGCCGTTTACGAGGACAGTCGCATACGTGTGCCGGAGCGAATGTAGCCCTTTGGTTGGGGTTCCGGCGGCTTGCAGAACCCTGTAGTACCGCTTTCGGAAATTCACAGGTCGGGTATAATCCCCGTTTTCATCGCATACAAGCGGAGTGTCCTCTCCCATGTACCGTTCTGACCGAAGGTCTTGGATCATTGCAACGGCGGTGTCATTCAGAGGAACATCACGCTTGCTTGATGCGCTTTTCAGCTTGCCTGTCTTGACTTCCCTGCCGTGTTCGGCGGTCACTCCGTCGCGTTTGGCAACCTCCTTCACACCCCGATTCAGATGCATAACTCGGTGTTCCAAGTCAATGTCGCTGTTGAGCAATCCCAGCAATTCGCCGGTGCGTAAGCCTGTGTTCAGCATGAGAATGTAGGCTGCCGCCTGTTGATATACCCGCTTTCCGTTGCTGTAACAGCGGAATGCTTCTGTCTTAAATTTTTCAATTTCTTCCGGCGTGAACACTGTCACAGTGTCATATTCCGGCAGATCTTCCTTGTCCTGCGCCGCGAGGAAATTGCTTTTCTTGATCATCGGCGTACTGACCATTGGATTTTTAACAATCAGCTCCTGCTGTGTCAGATACCGGAAATATTCGTTCAGAAGGACATGGACTTTCTTAACAGTCGTGTAGGCGTAACCGTCAACCATTTCCTGATTCAGCAAATCTCTGATGTCGGCGGAAGTTATATCTCCGACAACCTTGTCACCGAGAACAGGGTAAATCTGGTGCTTGGCAGTGCATTCAAGGCGATCATAGGTGCTTCGCTCCACGGCAGGAAACTTGAACAATTCCAGCCAATTCCGCATACTCTCAGAAAGCCTTTTCTTTGATTCATGCGACGCAGAATTTGCGTCCTCAAAGGCTGCGATATAGTCCTTGATCTTCCTGTTGACTTCCTGCTTGGTTGTGCCGGAGAAGCTCTTTCGCTTGCGCTCTCCCTGCGAGTCCGCGTACCATATTGTGCCTCCCCAGCGTCCGTCTGTGCGCTTGAATACATTTCCGTTTGTGAGTAATTTCTTCTGCATGGATTATCATGTCCCCTTTCAGCAAGCAACAATACCATGAATTGACGAACATAGCAAGTGTTTTTTCAAAGAATAAAACCAAAATCCTCATCCTCGTCCTGATCCTCATCTTCGTCATCCTCAACAGGTGTGTAGCTGGTTTTCAAACCCTGCGCGACCTTTTTCTCGTTGATCTGTTCACGGAGCTTTGAATCGACCTGCCCTTCCAGATTATCGAGCTTCTTATGGCAATCCAAACCGATCAGCTTTGCCAAGATGGTTGACAGCCCTTTGTAAAAGCTACCCACCGAATGCTGAAAGTTTTCTTTTGTAAGTCCTTCAATGTGGGACAGTTGCAATAGATACACAGATTTATTGAGAATAGTGTTCTTGATGCTCCTGAACACATCGTTCTCCGACAGAGGAACAGGTGGCTTTTCCTTCTCTGAATAGACAGACAACTTCGCCCGATTGATCTTGCACCATACGTCGTACATCTGGGAAACAGTCGGCTCCTTCGCCAGTTCGTCCACGATTTTATCGACAGTTTCTTTCATCGGCTTCGGCAAATAACCGTAGACGCGCTTGCCCCGATAGCTTTCAAGCTGCGTGACGAGCGTGAATATTCCGGCGACGTTGAACACCCTGACCGTTTGATGCTGAACACCTTGACCGGCGAAATTGAACAGGCGTTCCGGCGAAATTGAACAGGGCGACCGCGAAGAGTGTACACTGCCAAATAGGGATCGAGTTTTTGACCTGAGCAGAGGGTTGAACAAGAGATGATATTTTAAAGCATCCCAGCTAAATGGCGTGTATACGAAAGCACGATTTACTCATGCATAGAGTATTTTATGTTCGAATTATCACTCTCTGCGGAAAATTACAAAGCGATAAACCTCGGGTTCGGGCAGAGCCCGATGAGCCGAAGGCTCCATGTTTAGGATTAGCCTTAATATTTTGACAAAACGTGAACTTTCTCCTGTACATTCTCTGCGGACGCTATGTTCATTTTAGTGCGGTCGAGGTGTTCATTTTCAGCGGTCAGGCTGTTCATTTTCGCCGGTCTAACTGTTCAATTTACTCCGGCATATTCAGAGCGTTTGAAACAACCCAACCAATTCCGGAGAAGCCTCACGGGAGACATCCATATTATCCAAAAGCTTGTTGACCTTCTGCTTTAACAGATCGCGCTGCTGTGTTTCCAACCTGAAAAGTTTGTATTGCTCATTGCGGAACAGGTCACGGGCAAACACACTCCGCATGGATTCAATGCCCTTGTTGGTGAGGTAACCTGTTCTCGGATCGTGTGAGTACACGAGCAAATGAACATGAGGATGGTGGGTAGTATTATGGAAGGCTGCGTACCACCGCAGGTCTGATACCTTGATCTTATGAGCTTCGGCTATCGAAATAACATTGCGTCGGATGGCTTTCTTCCATGCCTCGGCGTTGTTGTAGCCGAGGCGTTCCGCATCCTCACGGCGTAAACTGATGACGTGCGTCCAGAGAATCCCCTGATGAGAAGCGACTTCTTCCGCCACGGCATCGAGATCAATCTTGTCATCGGACTGACTGAACAGCCCATGCCGCCCCAGTTTTTCCACACTCGGACGTTCCGCAATGTATGAAACCAACTTTTTAAAAATGCCTATCCGGTCAGAATTTCTCTCGACAAAAGCGTCAATGAACTCTGTCGCGGAGGCTTTTTCTTTTTTCTGCAGGTACTCAACGTACTCCGGATAGTCAGTAGCGGTAGGATATTTCTTGACGATACTGGCGATCAAGTCCTGTTGCTTTTTGGTAGATGGGGAGTGGTCTATGCCGTTTGGAAGCCTCTCCACTCCCTCACGAGTGCCCATGTACTTCACCAAGTTTCCCGCTTTGGAGGCGTTCCTGATGTACCGACTGGTAAAAATAATCTTAGCCATCTTAGCTTTTTTGATACCGATAGGCTTCTTCAAAGGTGATAATGCCATTGCAATTGCTTACCTCATGGGCGCATTCATCGTGAAGCAACTGCATGGTTTCCTCTGAATAATGGCTGTTGGCAGCCACTGCATGACAGAGTTTTGCTTGTTCAACTGCCAGCCGGAACAGCATTTCACAGACATTTTTCTCGACACTTTCGACTTCATCCCGTATGACACCGGCAAGGATAGGGGAGAGGTAGTCGATGTTTTTCTGCTGCCGGAGGTAGCCAATATAGAACTCCACCGCCTGACAAACGAAGTCACTCTTGGAGGTAGCGTTGGCTGACTCCAGCATTTCGGTCATCTCATCGACCAGTGACGGTCGCATCCAATAGGCATATTTTTGCTTTTTGTCTTTCAATTCCTGTTTTTTGTCTTCCATAGTGAATAAATCCTTCGGTATATCCTTTCTCTTTGATAGACCCCTCAAACGGCATAAGGGTAGTAACACTGATT
>CAMHAV010000212.1 GCA_946182865.1 uncultured Clostridia bacterium | reverse complement strand
ATTCGGGCAGTCTTGAAGTCCAAAGCCACAAGCGGAAAGTCGCTTACCAACAACGCGCCCTACGGTTACAAGCGTGGCAAGGAGGGCGAACCGCACTTGGTAATCGATGAAGAAACCGCTCCGGTCGTCAGACGCATCTTCCAAATGTGCGCTCAGGGTCTCGGTCCGGCTGCGATTGCCTCCGCATTAAGGCACGATAAAATTCTGAAACCAGCGAGCTATCGCTACCAGACGACAGGCAACTACGGAACGCCCACAGATGTCAATGAGCCATATGGCTGGAATCAAAGAACTATTGGTCTGATTCTTGAAAATGAAGTCTATCTTGGTCATACCGTTAATTGCCGTACCAGAGTGATATCCTACAAGGACAAGCGAAAAGTTAAGGTTCCTAAGGAAGGACAGATACGCATCGAAAACACGCATGAAGCTATCATTGATCAGACCACATGGGATATCGTTCAATCCATTAGAGCCAATAAACGAAGGCATACTCTACTGGGAGAGGTCAACAAGTACAGCGGTCTCCTGTATTGTTCTGATTGCGGTTCATCTCTTTCCCTCCTGTGCAAGAAAAGTAAGGGTGGTAGAATTGGATTCCAGTGCAGTAATTATCGCAACCACTCTTATCGCAACCAGTCCGGCTGCTCAATATGCACACCTCACCGTATTAAGGAAACTCAACTTGACCAAATCGTTCTTGAGGAAATCAACAAGGCGCTGTACTTCGCACGTACAAGGACGGATGAGTTTGCCGAGTACATCAATCAAAAAACCTCTGCACAGTCTCGTAAGGAGCTTAACGCCAAGACGAAAGAGTTGGCGAAAGCAAAACATCGCTCCTCTGAACTGGCAACTCTGTTCACAAGATTGTACGAAGACAGTGTGCTTGGCAGAATCAGTGAGGATCAGTACAAGATACTCTCAGAAGCATATACTACTGAAAAGAGAGAACTGGATGCCACCATTCCTGATCTGGAGCAAGAAGTTGAACGACTTAAGGAAAGCACTTCTAACGTGCAGCACTTCACTGATCTCGCGAAAAAGTATGTTGTAATAGAGGAACTGACAACGGAAATCCTGCATACTTTCATCAGTAAAATCGTTATTCACGAGAGAGAAAAGAAGTGGGGCAGAAACTCACCGCAGCAAATCGACATCTATTTCAGGTACATCGATTTCCCAACCTGCCTTGACAGGCAGCAAAAGCTGAATGAGATAGCCACAGAAACCGATGAGTAAAGAAGAAAGGACAGATGGGCAATCGTCTGAAATGCCCGTCTGTCCTCAAATCCCGCCGAAATGCAAAGGTATCCTTATGAAAACCTGACAAACAGGGCGTTTGCGGGCTTTTTCCATGCCAAAATCGCCCGATTGGACACGCTCTAAAGATACCGGATTTCCGTGGCAAAATCCTCCAAACGCCCCAATATTCGTGAATATTCCAACTGCTGCCGTCCGGTACATCATCAAAAAAGCATCAGCCAATTTCGGGAAAAGGACGGTCTTGTACCGTGTGCCGAGGATGGATACTGGCGGGGAAAAGAAATGCATCTTTTTTGTTCAACCTTGGTGTGCTAAAATTTTTGATTTGCTTGACTGTGGGATATTGGTGTGATAAAATGCAGATAGCTTTAGTTTGGAAAATATATCAGATTTTTCGGAGGTGTTAATCTTGAAAAGAAAGTATGGTGCATTGCCTGAATCTATGAGTAAAATGGAAATGTACGGATTTCATTGGATGGAATTTGTTACGCAGATACCATCACCGCTTTATATCATTACCTCATACAAAAGTAATGGGCTGACAAATGCCTGTATGCAGTCTTGGACTACATTTACAGGTGGTAAAAGCGGTTTTTATGCAATTGTATCAGCGGTGAGTAAATACGGTCACTTATATCAAACGCTTCACGAAACGGGAGAAGCCGTTATTAACTTTATGTCAGCCGATATTTACAATAAATGTATGTCCACCATACGGCATAATCAATTTGACGATGATGAGATAGCTATAGCCGGTTTGACTGCTATAAAAGCTGATATGGTAAATGCGCCGATGATAGAAGAATGTTTTATGAACCTTGAATGCAAGTTCAAATGGGAAAGGGAAATTGCTGAGGGAGATGATTATGTATTAATATGTCTTGAAATTGTCAATGTGCATATTGATGAACGTCATCTGAATGAAAATGATTTGGGAAGAACGGGCAAAACGGGAATTCTTTACAACATTCATCATCCGATTAACCCCGAACAATTCACCGGTACAGCTCACGACTATTTGGGTGTTATAGAGAAAGTACGGGATTATGCTGAATATTAGAAAAAGTCGATATGCAATAAAAAATGCAATAAAAATTCTGATTCATTACATTAAACTTGAAAATCTTTCTATTCATCCAAATCTCAAAAGGCTCAAATCGCCGATTCAAGCCTTTTTTGGGTGGAGGGCGGTAACTTTCCCGACTGAGCGGATTCAATCGCTCACATCGGCTTACATGGGGTAACAGTGGCGGTTACTCGTCCTTCATGACGTCGATCATCAGCTTCATGCCAAGTCGGAATCCGGCGATGAACATATCCCGTTCTGAGATCGAGGATATGTCAGTGATGCACTCTGTGAGTTTCTCTAACAGTTTCTTTTGCTCGTCGGAGAGCGTTTCTCTCAGTAAATCTTCGTTCTTGTCCGCGAGGGCTTTCATCTTCTGGTATTCCGGCGTAGTTGAAATGCTCATTTCGTAGGGCGATATGCGTCCGTAGTACAGATCTTGTATGGTATTCATGTTGTTCACCTGTCCTTTCTCGGAACAAACAAATACCACAGAAGATGTCATAAGTCAAGACAAATAAATTATTAGTTCAGAGAAAATTTACAGCAGGTGATTGCTTTGGTGACAATTCACCTGCTATAATTCTTATAAAGGCTTCTTTCAGATGTTGAAGTCATCCGTGATTCCGCTGAGTCGGGCGGTGTCCTTCTTCACGTAGTACATTTCGGTGATCTGTGACGTGGTGTGTCCGAGAAGGTCGGCAACCTGTCGGGGCGTAAGTGCCTTGATGGAACCGTCCGGCTGCCTGATTCCGTTCACAAGGTTTGTGGCGAATGTGTGGCGTAGGCTATGAAGCCCTTTGGTTTCGATTCCGGCAGCTTGGAGAACCCTGTAGTACCGCTTTCGGAAATTCACAGGTCGGGTGAAATCGCCGTTCTCGTCGCACACAAGCGGAGTGTCCTCTCCCATGTACCGCTCTGCCCGAAGGTCTTGGATCATCGCCACAGCAGTGTCATTCAGAGGAACATCCCGTTTGCTCGACGCGCTTTTCAGCTTGCCCGTCTTGACTTCCCTGCCGTGTTCGGCGGTCACTCCGTCACGCTTGGCTACTTCCTTTACACCGCGGTTCAGGTGCATTACTCGGTGTTCCAAGTCGATGTCGCTGTTCAGCAGTCCAAGCAATTCGCCGGTGCGTAAGCCTGTGTTCAGCATGAGGATGTAGGCTGCTGCCTGTTGATATACCCGTTTTCCATTGCTGTAACAACGGAAGGCTTCAGTCTTGAATTGCTCGATTTCTTCCGGAGTGAACACAGTCACCGTGTCGTATTCGGGAAGATCTTCCTTGTCCTGCGCCGCGAGGAAGTTACTCTTTTTGATCATAGACGTGCTGACCATCGGATTCTTGACAATCAGCTCCTGCTGCGTTAAGTATCGGAAATATTCGTTCAGAAGGACATGGACTTTTTTAACAGTCGTGTAGGCGTAACCGTCATTCATCTCCTGATTCAGCAAATCCCTGATGTCGGCGGAGGTTATATCTCCGACCACCTTGTCACCGAGAACAGGGTAGATCTGGTGCTTGGCGGTGCATTCGAGCCTGTCGTAGGTGCTTCGTTCCACGGCGGGGAACTTGAACAGCTCCAGCCAATTCCGCATACTCTCAGAAAGCCTTTTCTTTGATTCATGCGACGCAGAATTTGCATCCTCAAAGGCTGTGATGTAGTCTTTGATTTTCTTGCTGACTTCCTGCTTGGTCGTGCCGGAGAAGCTCTTTCTTTTGCGCTCTCCCTGCTCAGTGAGATACCAAACCACCCCGCACCAGCGTCCGTCTGTCCTTTTAAACACATTTCCGCTTGTCAGTAATTTTTTCTGCATTTTAATTTTTGCCCCCTTTCAGCAAGCAACAATATCACGAATTGACGAACATAGCAAGTGTTTTTTCAAAGAATAAAACCAAATTCCTCATCCTCATCCTCATCTTCTTCATCATCTTCAACAGGCGTGTAGCTGATTTTCAAACCCTGCGCGGCCTTCTTTTCGTTGATTTGCTGGCGGAGTTTTGAATCGACCTGCCCTTCCAGATTATTGAGCTTCTTATGGCAATCCGAACCGATCAGCTTTGCCAAGATGGTTGACAGC
>CAMHAV010000211.1 GCA_946182865.1 uncultured Clostridia bacterium | reverse complement strand
GAAATGTATCAATTATTTCTGCATAGTTCCTAAATCCTCGATTTAAGCCCTGAATACCCTGAGGCGGGTACTTTTTCGTTTTTTTTGGAAAAGGCTCACAAATCGGCACACAGGCTCCAACAGGGGCGTTCTTCTGTGCCGATTACACTTGGGAATGAAATCTTCAAAGGTATAGGCGTAATCAAATCATCGTCCTGATCGTCCACATCGTCACTCGGTGCCTGAATGAAGCATAGCCCTTTTCTTTGTTTAATGCGACGCAAATTTTGAGCATTCAGATCATAGAAAAACCGCTGTCGTATTTATCGCCCTAATCGTCCTCATCGTCACTCAATGGCTGAATGAAGCAATGCCTTCTTCTTTGCTTAATGTGACACATTTTTTCCACTCTGAAAAAAGAAACAGACCAAGCACTTGGAGTGACAAAGCTTGTCACTCCGATGCTTGATCTGTTTTGATAAATGAAATGTATTCCTCATCCCCCAGCCCGCAGCGCGTTGGCGTTCACGCTGCCTATAATGCTGCGGATGCCTTGCCAGACGGCGGGGTTGCTGCCGAATACTTCCGAGACGCTGCCGCAGTCGGTGAAGGGGGAATCCTGCAGGACGGAGAGGTCTTTCATTATGCCATTGCGGACGATGTATTCGATAATCTGCTCCACGAAATAGATCTGTCGGCTGTCAAGGCTTACGTCGTTGAGGTAGGCGGAGAATGCCTCCTTTGCGGCGCGGGAATCCAGCCCGACGATCTCGCGCACAAATTCGCCGAGAGGCTTCTGCCCGCAGGCGGTTTCGTAATCCTCACGGCTGCCGGCTTCGCTCCAGAGAATATTTTCAAGTAAGCCCATATCGCTTTCGTCAAGCGGAATGTTCTCCCGCAGCTTGACAATGGCGGGGTTGTCCTGATGGGCGCGGATGTAATGCTCCGCTCTGGCACGGTAATTCGGAAGCTCGTCGTCAGTCATTTCCGGTTCGTGCCAATCCATCCCGGTGATGTCGTCGGTGAAATTGGTGATGAATACAACCTTGTCGTTCGGAATGTACTTTATCAGGTCGCGCAGGGCTTTGCGGATGATTTCAAAGTCGTGAATGTCGGCGCGTTCCGCGTAGTCCGTATGCAATAATTGATCCAGCAATTCCGTTTGCGCGGCGATTTCAGGGATAGAAGCAATCTCTGAGAGCGCCTGCGCCTTTTTCCGGAGGTCGGTGCGGCGGCGGGTGTTGCTCTTGCCGGTGAGCAGCGCAAGCTCCATGCCGTAGAGCAGCGCGTCAAAGCGCACCGCTTTCGGGTGGTCGCCGTCGGGCAGAATCAAGTGGGCAAGCTCGCCCTCCATCAGCAGAATGTCATCGTAGGTCAGCGCGTCATATACCTTCGGGTTGGAATAATACTCCACATATTTCAGATGCTGCCGGACGGCGAAATTCTCCCGCAGCAGCTCCTGCACCTTGCGCAGCAGGTCGTCCACCAGTTCCTTGCGGAAGGCGACAAGCTCGTCGATCTGGTACTCCAATTCCTGCAGCTTCCAGACGATATTGGCTTTCAGCCCGAAGACAGCCCCTTGCAGCGCAATCATCATGGGGGTCGGCTTGCCGTCGCTCATATTGAAGAAGGCAAAATTATTGCAGAAATCGAAGATATAAAATCCGTCCTTGTCCGCGCCGTCCAGCAAGCCGGGACAAAGGCGTGTGCCGCGTCCGATCATCTGCCAGAATTTCGCCTTGCTCATGACCTTCTTGAAAAACACAAGGTTGAGAATCTCCGGCACGTCCACGCCGGTGTCCAGCATATCGACGGAAATGGCAATCTGCGGCTTTTTCTTCGGGTCGGCGAAATCATCAATCGCCTTCTGCGCGAATTTCAGTCGGTTGTCGATCACCATCGCGTAGCCGGGCAGGTAGGGATATTCCTGATTAAACACTTCCAAGATAAACTCCGCGTGACGGTGATTTCTCGCAAAGATAATTGTCTTGCCGAGGTTCTCGCCGTAGTCAATGCGGAGTCCCTTCGTCATCAGCGTGTCCAGCGCCTTCACCACGGTGTCGCGGTTGAAAATCCACTGGTTGAAGGCGGAAGAGGCGATGCTTTCGGGAATGTTGCCGTCCTCGTCGGCGAAGGTCGCTTCATACTGCGCCTTTTCCTCATCGGAAAGCTGGTCGTAATGCAGACCTTCCTCCAGAAAGTGCGTCTTGACATCCGCTTGGGTGAAGTAGACCAGATAGTGATCATCCACCGCCTGTGACAGCGGGTAATTGTCGGTGGGATTGCCGTTTTGCAGCTCAAATATTTCATAGGTATTCTTGTCCACCTCGTCTTTGGGCGTGGCGGTGAGTCCGACAAGCGGCGCGTCGAAATAAGTGAAAATATCGCGGTATTTGTTGTAGATGGAACGGTGGGCTTCGTCGCAGATCACTAGATCAAAATGCCCGCAGGTAAAGAGCCTGCCGCCGTTTTCCCCGTCCTGCACCGAGTCGATGCAATTCATCATGGTCTGATAGGTGGAGAAAACGCAGTGCGCGGTGGGATTTTCCTTGTCCTCGCAGAGATTGGTGACCGAAAGATTTTCCAGCAGGTTCACAAAGCTGCGCTTTGCCTGCGTGACCAGCGTGGTGCGGTCGGCTAAAAACAGAATGTTCCTCACCCAGCCGCAGCGGAGCAGCACTTCGCAGAGGGAGATCACCGTGCGGGTCTTGCCCGAACCGGTCGCCATAACGAGCAGCGCTTTGCGGCGGTTGCCTTTCCCGAAACTCTCGCAGACGGCTTTGACGGCTCTGATCTGATAGTAGCGTCCGGCGATGGCTTCGTTGACCGTGATGCTGTCGAGCGGCTGACGCATGGCGCGGAGGTTGAAAAGTTTTTCAAGGTCGCGCTTGGCGTAAATCGCGGCAACGCTCCGCTCGGGGTACTGTCCGTCAATGATGCGGGTGTCGAATCCGTTGGTGAGGAAGATGACAGGGCGCACGCCGTACTGTTTTTGCAGACAGTCGGCGTATTCCTTCGCCTGCTGTCTGGCGGCTGCCGGGTCAACGCAGGTCTTTTTTGCCTCGATCAGGGCGAGCGGTCTGCCGTCGTCGCCGAAAAGCACATAATCGACATAGCCCGCGCCGGTTTTATTGACTGTCATGCCGGTCACGGGAACTTCATTCAGCCAGTTTTTGCCCTCGACCCAGCCCGCGTCGGTGAGCATGGTATCGATGCAGGCACTCCTCTTCGATACCACCGAGCCGGAAAAGGAACAGGCGCAGCTACTCGAAGAAACGCAGGTGGTTTCCGACATGGTACAGCAGGCCATTCAAGAGAACGCCCGCATCGCCCTGAACCAGACCGAATACCAGAAACGCTACGACAGCTTGGTACAGCGCTTCGACCGGGTCAAAACCCGACTGGAAGAAGTCACCGCCGAGATTCAGGAAAAGCAGACGGCCAGCGCCAACATGGGAACCTTCCTAAATGCCTTTGAACAAATGCCGGATGCACTGACGGAGTTCTCCCTTGAAAGCTGGCACAGCATGGTGGACTTCGCCACCGTCTACAGCATCGACGACATCCGCTTCACCTTCAAGAACGAACAGGAAATCCAAGCCTGACCAATATACAAAAAAGGCTCCTCACCACTGGACAGCATCCGGTGATGGGGAGCCTATTTCTTTATGCAAGTTTATTTCTCTGCGCTAACGCGACTATCATTTTTCCATAAAGAGCATCGATTAATGCTACTCTTGTTGTATCAAGCCAGCCGAGCATAAATGCATCCAACGCTTTAACAGTATCCTCTCCCATAAATCCTGCAATTACGCTCATGTCCTCATTTGCAACGTAATCAATTGCGTACATTTTGCAAATCGAACGCCTACCATAGTAGTTAAAGATTGCTCCCATTGTAGTTGCCAAAGTTTCAATATTGGCTGGAAAATCATCCCTGCCAATCAATTCTATTGCAAGATTTCGCGGCATATCGACAAATTCTTTTGCTGTTTTTGTACCACCAAAGGTTTCGACCGTCTGCTTCATGCTAAATGAGAATGGCTCAGCAATGTTCTTTGCTCCCAACAATTTCATAAAGTCAATTTGAGCTGCATGATATTCTGTGTACCCTTTATTTGACATGTGCTTAAACTTATCTCCCTGCGAAAAAATCTCTGCATCCCAAATGTGGGTAAGCTCGTGAAACACCAGATACTCGGCATTCATTTGAGGAAGGGATAATTTTGACCAGATTTCAAGCGTATGTCTACCTGTAGGAATATCGTAAAACACTGCTGCTGTTGCATCAAATCCTTGTTTCAAAGATTTTTCTATTGTTATTTCCTTTGACTTCACATCAAATGCAGGAAAACTATCTATACCAACAAAGTGCTTGAAATCATCAACGCAAGACCGCACGAAATCTGTAATATTCTTTGCCATAATTCCTCCTTGCAG
>CAMHAV010000210.1 GCA_946182865.1 uncultured Clostridia bacterium | reverse complement strand
AACGTAAATACGCCACTTCCCACTCTGTTGTGACCCACCTGCAAGTCGGGATTTACCGCAAAAAAATCCCGTTAAGTTTGCATTGATTTGCAGTAAAAAGCGTGCTACAATGGCATTGTGAGAAATCGGCGTGAAGCCGAAACGGAAAGAGTGGCTTTGGCTGCTCTTTTTTTATTGCCTTTTTCTTGAGGGAGGTGAAGCGGATTTGACGGAAAACGAAACGGCGGCGGAGCCGAAACCGTCTGCGTGCAAAAAGCCGAGCAGACAGGGCAAGCTCAGAAAAAGCCTCAAACGGCTGCTCGATCTGCCCGCGTCGGATGATAGACTGCGCGAGTGGGGACTGCCGCCCGAGGAAATCGACAATTATATGCTGGTCGCGCTGGCGGTGTTTCAAAAGGCGGCGGCGGGGGATATCAAATTTGTGCAGGAGCTGCGGCATATTATCGGGGACAACGAAACCGATCTCGACAGGCGCACCAATCTGGCGCAGCTCGATAAGATCAGGGCGCAGACAGAGGAGATCCGGCACAAGATGGATGACGGCGGCGACGGCGACGATCAGCTCCGGCGGGAATTGATCGACGCGCTCAACGGAGTCGCCGAGTGGAACGACGAATGAAAATCGGAAAGAAGGTGAAACATGAAACAATCCGATCATCAGAAAAAACCAAAATCGACCTTCCGCTTTCGCCCCTTTTCCCCGAAGCAGATGAAAGTCATGACATGGTGGCGCGAAGGTTCCCCCTTTGCTGACTATGACGGCGTGATCGCGGACGGCGCGATCCGTTCGGGAAAAACGCTGAGTATGTCCATCTCCTTTGTGCTGTGGGCGTGCGAACGCTTTAACGGCGCGAATTTTGCTATCTGCGGCAAAACCGTGACTTCCCTGCGGCGGAATGTCATCACGCCTCTTTTGAATATGTTGCCCGCGCTGTCCTGCCGGTTTCAGGAGAAGTATTCCGAAAGTATGATTACCGTTCGTCTGGGGCGGCATGTCAACAGCTTCTATCTCTTCGGCGGCAAGGATGAGGGGTCGCAGGCCTTGATTCAGGGCATTACCCTCGCGGGCGCTTTTTTTGACGAGGTGGCGCTGATGCCGGAGTCCTTTGTCAATCAGGCGACGGCGCGATGTTCCGTCGAGGGTGCCAAGTGGTGGTTCAACTGCAACCCCGAAGGCCCCTTCCACTGGTTCAAACGCGAGTGGATCGACCGCGCGGAGGAACGGCGGCTGCTCTATCTCCATTTTGTCATGACCGACAACAAAACCCTGTCCGAGCGAACGCTGGAAAGGTACAGGAATATGTACACCGGTGTGTTTGCGCAGCGGTTTATTGAGGGTAAGTGGGCTTTTGCCGACGGGGTGATCTTTTCGATGTTTTCCCCGGAGGAACACGTTACCGACAAGGCCGGCTTTGTGCCGGAACGGGAGTTGATTGCCGTAGATTACGGCACGTTTAATCCCTGCGTGTTCCTGCATATCCTCGCCGCCGGAAAGGGCGACGGGGTGCGGCATCACATCGACCGCGAGTATTACCACAGCGGCAGAGGCGAGGGCGGCAGCGCCGGCATTCCCAAGGACGACGGGCAGTATGCGCAGGATATGCTGGTCTTTACGGGCGGCAGGAAGGATATTCCCATCATCGTTGACCCCTCCGCCAGTTCGTTTATCACGCGGCTGCGGCACGACGGCTTTACCAATGTCTGTCCCGCCAAAAATGCCGTGAGCAAGGGTATATCCGCCGTGTCGGCCGAGCTGACGCAGCGGCGGCTGACGATTTCGCCCGACTGCGGAAACACGCTGCGGGAGATTCCCTCGTATGTGTGGGATGTGCGGCACGCCGAAAGCTGCGGGCAGGACCGTCCGCTCAAGGAGAACGACCATTGCTGCGACGCGATGCGCTACGGGGTTTACTTCGACGCGCTGAACAATGCGGCGGCACGCCCCTCTGTTTCCGGACGGGGAGCGAGATAAAGCGCTGCGCTAACTGAAAACTTAAGATTGAAAAATGAAGAATGAAAAACGGAGAAACGCCTTCCTTCTTTATTATCTATTCTTTATTCTCTATTTTGTATTTGGGGGGAATTTCTTATGAATAGGGAGCCTATGCGGATGCTTCTGGCGGAGCTGTCGGGTCTTTACGGACAGGCGGTGCTGGAGGATATCGGAAAAACCATTCGACTGTACGATTTTTACGACGGGAAGGGGCAGGATTGGGCGGTGGCCGCCGATCTTGACTACAGACCCGCCAAGAAGCGCGTGAATCTGGTCAAAAAGCTGATTAAGCGCGAGGCGGGTTTTATGTTCGGCAGAACGCCCGAAATCAATCTTCGCAGCGGTGACGCTGACGGAGCCGCCCGTGCGCAGGAGGTGCTGGACGGGGTGCTGAAACACTCCGGTTTTCAGAACAAACTGATTCAGGCGGCGAGGGACTGCTTTATCGGCAAGCGCGTGGCGCTGAAGGTGAGCGGCGGACGCGGCAAGGAAACGCGCGTCTCCTTTCGTCCGTCCTTTGAGTTTGTCTATGACACATCTGAGGACGACTGCGACACGCTGGAAAAAATCATCTTCTTTTATCAGGTCAACAACGAGCCGGAACGGGAAGATCAGCGCATCTGGCGGCAGAAATATTGGATGAAAGACGGGCGGTGCCTCCTGAACGAGGGGATTTACAACGGCTTCGGCCATCTGCTCGAAGGCGGCGTGGATGTGGATACGGGGCTGGATTTCATTCCCTGCTACGTCATCGTCAACGACGGTCTGACAGGCGATATGATGGGCGAAAGCGATGTGGCGGAACTGGTGGATTTGCAGAACGCCTACAATCATCTCAATTCCGACGACGCGGACGCGCTCAAATTCAATATGTTTCCTCAGACGGTGGCCACCGACGCGAAAGCCGAGTCGCTGGAAAATCTGCGGCTGTCGCCCGGCGCGCTGGTGGATTTGCAGACCGACCCCGTGGTGATGGGGGATACGGTTTCCAGACAGGCCAAGCTGCAAAAGCTGGAGTCCAATTTCGGTTATTCCGACCGTTTTGAAGCCGCCATCAACCGCACCAAAAACGATATGTATGATATGCTCAGCGTTCCCAACATCAGTCTGGAACAGCTCAAGGGACTAATGCAGTCCGGCAAGAGCATGAAGGCGCTTTACTGGGAACTGATTACCCGCTGCGAGGAAAAATGGGCTTCGTGGCAGCCGGCGCTCGAATGGCTGGCGCATACGGTGCTGAAAATGCAGGCGGCTTACGCGGGATTCGAGATGCCTGCCCGGTACACCGTGGAAGTGGAGCATTTGTACCCCATTCTGGAGGACGATTTCGACGAGATGAGCAACGATCTCCGCGAAGTGGCGGCCGGCGTCCGCAGCCGAAAGAGCTACATCAACAAGTGGGGTACCGCTCCCGACGCGGACGAGGAACTGCGGCAGATTCTGCGGGAGCAGTCCATGACGGCGGACGGCAATTTATGACAAAAAGCCTCCTGACACAAACAGGAGGTTTTTTCATGCCCAAAACTCTGTATGGCATTCATACTAAACTCTGAGGAATGACGGCCGACGGGCCTTCGCTCCGTTGACATTCCGCTGTGCCGGAATCATCTGACGGCACCTTTTCTGATTTTTACGGTCTTGGATTCCGGCGCGGTGGGTGGTACATACGGGCGAAACTATAAACGGGAGGTCTTTTTGATGGACAATCGACAGAACAACACATCGGAGAACGCGGCGGCGATCGGCACCGCCGAGATCGTGGACGCGCTGGCGGCCGCGCTGGAAAACCGCCGCCAGAGAGCGGAGCGTTCGGTGATCGGCTCCTTTGCCGAGCAGAACGGCATGAGCGTCGGAGAACTGACAAGACTGCTGGAGGAACGAAACCGCCGACAGCCGCCTGTCATTCCCGATGAGGTGCAAAGCACGATTGACGCGCGTATGCGCGCGGCCGACGAGCGGCTGATGACAGCCGAGGTCAGGGAGGTCGGCGCGCAGCTCGGTCTGGTGGACGCGCAGGCAGCGTTTCTGCTGATGGACAAATCCGGGGTATCCGTGAAAGAGGACGGCAGCGTGACGGGGGTTCGCGAGGCATTGGAGGAACTGGTCAAGTCCAAGCCTTATCTCGTGGGACAGTCCCCCTCATTCGGCACCGGCCGCACGGGAAATTTTCCGAGAACCGGCTCGGAGGGCGCCGATTATGTGTCGCGTCTGGCAGAGGCGCGCCGTATCGGCAACAACGCGCTCGCCGCTGCCATTATCAGCGAGGCAGCATCCAAAGGCGTGGCGCTGAGATGAGTTAGGCGCTTCGCTGAGTTGAGCGCTTCGCTGAGTTATTAGTTAAATAGAACAATGACTTAACAACTAATAACTATCCAACTCAGTGAGCGAATGCGAACGCCCAACTCAGTGAGCGAATGCGAACGCCCA
>CAMHAV010000209.1 GCA_946182865.1 uncultured Clostridia bacterium | reverse complement strand
GCTAACGGCTAACAGCTAACGGCTAACGGCTAACAGCTAACAGCTAACAGCTAACGGCTAACAGCTAATCATGGATTACAGCTGCGACACGGTATCTTCTTCCTCGTAATCATCTTCATCGTCATAGTCGTAGTAATATCTATCCGACCGATAGTATTCGTCCACCGTCTTTTCGGTGATGTTGCGTGCTTCGAGAATATCCACCGCGCGCTGACGATCCCATGACCAGCGGCCGATGTGATATTCATCGCCTACGAAAAGGTCATTGTCATCCGCAATCATCGCAATGGCATATTTGGCGTGTAGTCTCACTTTGCTGTCGGGGGCTTCCTCCATGAGCTGTTCAAGTGCGGGAATGGCGCCCGTTGACAGGTCATAAGTGAGATAATGCATGTCGATTTTTTTCTCTGTGGGGTGATTGAGATAACGGTTGACGTTGTACTGCGCGATAAAACCGTCCATATTGAAGCAGGCATAGCCGGTCAGCACTACAATCAGAACCGCTCCCGCCATCGCGGAGACTTTCAGCTTTTCAAAGAGAATCTTGAGCGCGGTAATCACCACACACGCCGCCATCAGGAGAATCAGCACCGCGGCGTTGAAACGCGCCACGGTCATGCCGTAGCCGTCCACGTAAATCACCACACGGCGGGCGGCCGAAACGATCATCACGCAGTCGCAGGCGGAAATGAGCAGCAGCGCCGCTTTGGTGTAAGCCGGCAGACGGCCGCTTTCGTTCTGCTTGGTGAGCAGACACACGGTAATGATCACAGCGGTTGTCAACACGATGACAAACACCAGTTCACCGAATCCTCTGCGGCAGTATTCCGCATAGGTCAGCTCTTTCGGCACGCCGATGAACAGATAACGGAACTGCACCGCGACAAAGACCAGATACACCACGCTGGCCGCAAACAACACCGTGGTGATGATGACAGCGTCAATGGGGCGGTTATAATCCTTATGCTCATATTCCTTATGGTAACCGCTGCGCAGCGTGACCACCAGCGGCATGACGTACAGCATGGTGATCATGATGAGAATCACGTCAAGCAGTACGCGGCCCAGATTGATGTTGAGCGCCTTGACGATCATGTCAATCCACATGGCAAACATGCTGTCCGCATTGGCAAACAGAATAATCAGAATCAGCACCACCGGGATGGAAAGCACCAGACCCAGGCCGATTTTGGAACCCGTGCCGCCTTTTTTGGCGGATTTGTCCTTATTCAGCCCCAGCACCGTTTTAAAAGTGGTCACCAGATTCATAAACGGATAGGCGATAAAGGTGGAACAGGCGTCGGCCAGCAGTTCATAGGAAAAAGGCTTGCCCGCCGTGCAGCCCGCGATCAAAGTGGTCTGTACCATGGCAATGGCGAGCGAAAGCAGCAGACCGATGGCTTTCGGGAAAGGATTGGACCACACCGCAAACGACCCCAGAAGCGCGATCTGCGGCAGGAAGAGCAGCGCCGCGCCCAGCGACACCTTCTTCTTTTGTCTGAACATAATGAAAGGCAGGTAAATCAGATAAAACGCCGCCCCCATCACCGTCATGCCGACGCCGGTATGCTGAATCCAAATCGAACGGGCGCAGAACCACCCGAAAAGGATGGAGAACACGGTCAAAAGTCCGATATTCATCGACCCAAGCGTATTTTCCGCCGCCACCGCGTAATCCGGCTTTTGCATGACATAGCCGCCGCCGGAAACGCCCTGCTGTCCGACCGGCGCATACTGCGTGTAATAGTTGGGCGGCTGATAGACGGGCGGCTGCTGGTAAACCGGCTGCTGCTGCGTATAAACCGGCGGCTGACCGCCCTGTGTGTTGGGCGGGGTCGGATAAGATGGAATACGGGGATCATTGGCCCCGTTGGATGGATAACCGTTGACATTGTTGTTCATGGCGATAGCTCCCTTCTGTGAGGTTCAGATTTTCAGCCTTCGAACAATCGCGCGCCTCCGGGTGAAAACATTATTGATTGGCGCTGTCCATCAGCTGAGAACGGTATTTCTGAGACAACTGCTGGTATTTGCTCTCCTTTTCGGGCTTGACCTTTTTGCCGATAAAGCGGCGCGCCGATTTCCACGCCTTTCTGGTGCCGTCCGAAAGAAGACTTTCCACATATTCGATACGTTCCTCTCCGGTGATATGGTTGAGGATGGTCACGGTGATGATGCTCTTGACGTCCATGTCGCCTGTCGCATACATCTTGTCGAGAAGCGTGAAAAACGCCTCCGTATCTTTTTTGCGGGTTTTGTCGCCGAGCATCTTGTCCACTGCCGCGTTGACAACCTCGTCGCAGAACTTGTTGGGCAGCAGCATGCCGTAATGCTCTTTGTGCTGGAGCAGCGGTTCACGGCATTCCGGCAGCACGGCGGGAATGCGGTTGGCAAAGTAGACGGCGGAATTTTCGTCGCTTTCGCGTTCCTTCTTGCTGAGCTTGCGGGATGCTGCGGGAATGTTGGGCGCGAGCGAGTCCACACCCGCAAATGTCTCGCAGAATTCGTTCGCCACCGACACGGCATCGCGCAGATCGGCACTCTCATCGCCTGACGGCTCAAAGAAATAACTCTGCATCTGCTCATAACCGTCTTCCGTGCAATCTGCCGTTCCTTTGAAAAGGAAAAAACGCTTGACGTCGGGCGAATAGACGATTTTAGCATTGACGGAACCGTCCGTCAGCACCACACTTTCATTACCGCCCTCGCTGTCGGTCGATACCACGCGGAACGCGCTGAGATTTTCAATAAATTTTCCTGTCACCGCTTCAAAATAATTGCTCATAGTCTCTCACTGAACCTCCGTTTAATTTCAGCATACACCCTTTATCGGCGTTTGTCAATAATATTTTGCTGTTTTTCAATAGAATTACAAAACTGTAATTATCGAATCTACTTTTACCATGTAATTATAGCACATCTTCCCGCAATAATCAATCCGAACTTCTCTTTTTCTCCTTGAAAGCACTGCGGAAATGTGATATGATAATAGATAAGAAAATCGACCCCAATCCATCACAAAAGGAGAGAATGTACATGAAAATATCGACCAAGGGCAGATATGCCCTGAGACTGATGCTCGATCTGGCAGAACATCGCGACAACGGCTTCACGGCACTCAAGGACGTCGCTGAGCGGCAGAATATCTCCAAAAAATATCTCGAACAAATCATCCCCATGCTCAACACACCCGAAATTCTCCAGACTAACCGGGGTTTTCAGGGCGGCTATCGCCTCGCCCAGTCCCCTGAAAAATACACGGTCGGCATGATTCTCCGCCTCACCGAGGGCAGCCTCGCCCCTGTCGCCTGTCTGACACAGTATCCCAACACTTGCGAACGCGCCGACCAATGCGCCACGCTCTTTGTGTGGGAAGGCCTTAACAAGGTCATCACCGAATATCTCGACGGCATCACGCTCCAGGATATCCTTGACCGACAGCGCGAGAGTTATTCCAACGATTATATTATCTGATTGTTTTTCATAATCACAACATCACACGGACAGGAGCGATATGACCATGAAATCCACAACCGTATGCGCCCAAATCCATCAAAACCGCCCGTTTCTGTCGCTGCTGCTGGCGGCCGCCCTGCTGATCACATGCGCCTCCTGCGGCACCGATCCCGTCATCCGCCGCATCCGGCAAAACGGCGGACTGAAAGTCGGCTACTGCTCCTGCGCTCCCTCTGAGGACGCGCCGTTTGTGATAGCCGGAGACAGCGGCAGCAGCGGCATTACCGCGGAACCCGCGGCCGAGATCGCACAAGGGATGGATACCGACATTTCCCTTGTGCGTCTGTCTTCCGAGAAAGCCTACGCAGCGCTGCTGAACGGCAGCGTGGACTGCCTCTGGAATGTTCCCTCCCCCGCCAAGGAAAACGTGTCCTCCGTGCGAACAGTCGAAACCGGCATTTATTACCGACAGGTTGTCATGACCGCGGCGGAAAGCGACATCACACGGCTTGTGGACGTGCGCGGCAAGACAATGGCGGTGGTCAGCGGCTCCGACGCGCAGACCGAACTTCACAACGCTTCCGTGATGGAGAGCAGTCTCAAAGAAATCAAAATCTACGACACGATGACACAGGTGATGGACGCGCTCACTTCCGGGGAAGTCCACTGTGCAGTGGTGGACGAACCGCAGGCGTTGTATGCCGCCGCGCAGAACGACGGCGCATTCCGATGGATTGACACCCCTTTGGCGGAGCATTCGCTCGTTATCGCGACGCGCGCCGAGGATGCGGATCTCTGCGCGCTGATTGCCGAAAAATATGTCACGCTCTCGCAGAGCGGCAAAATCGAGGCGCTCTGCCGACAATACGCGCCGAGCGGTTCGTTGGGAACCTCAATGCAGGCGCCTTCGTCTGAAATCTAAACGGTAAATGAGAATTTAAGCGCGCAGCGGAGCTGCGCTAAGATAATAGATAATAGATA
>CAMHAV010000208.1 GCA_946182865.1 uncultured Clostridia bacterium | reverse complement strand
TTATCTATTATCTATTCTTTATTCTCTATTATCTTAGCGAACGAATGTGAGCGCTGCTATCTTAGCGAACGAATGTGAGCGCTCAAATTCTCATTTGCTTCCCATCCGAAGCGCCGTTTCAAGGGCAATTTCCATCATGGTGGTGAAGGTGGTCTGGCGTTCCTCGGCGGTGGTTTCCTCTCCTGTGAGGATGTGATCGGAGACGGTGAAAATGCCGAGGGCGCGTTTGCCGCAGCGCGCCGCGTTCATATAAAGCGCGGCGGCTTCCATTTCGATGCAGAGCACGCCCATTTTGCTCCACTGCGCGGTGGCGGTGGGGTCGTCGCAATAAAAGGTGTCGGAGGAAAGGCAGCTGCCGACGTGATAGGCCGCGCCGATTTGTTCGGCGCAGTCGATGGCGGTTTTCATCAGGGTATAATCGGCGGTCGGCGCGAAAGTGCCGGGGAGACGGTACTGGGAAGCGTAAGCGGAGTTGGTGCAGGCGCTCATGGCGAATACGACGTCGCGCACATGCACGTTCTCATTGATTGCGCCCGCCGTGCCGACGCGGATGATGTTTTCCACGCCGAAGAAATGGAAAAGCTCATAGCTGTAGATGCCGATGGAGGGCATACCCATGCCGGAAGCCATCACAGAAACGCGCTGGCCTTTGTAGGTTCCCGTGTAGCCCTGAATGCCGCGCACGTTGTTGACCAGCACCGCGTCGGTCAGATAGGTTTCCGCGATGAATTTCGCGCGCAGCGGGTCGCCGGGCATCAGCACGATGAGGGGTGGGGGTGTTAGACATAATGATAACTCCTTTCAAAATGTGAATATAAGTGCGCAGCGGAGCTGCGCTAAGATAATAGAGAATAGAGAATAAAGAATAAAGAATAGATAATGAGTGTGAAAATGACACCCATGCACATTATCGTCTTAACATGTGAAGCTCGTTCCAATGAAATTTCACATTTCACATTTCACATTTCACACTTCACATTATTTTTGCGGCAGGCGGACGGTGAAGGTCAGGGTGTCGCCTGATAACGCCGCCGAAACGTCGCCGCCCAGTTGCGCGGCTAATATCTTGACGATGGAAAGTCCCAGTCCGGTGGATTTGCGGCGGGATCTGTCGCCCGTGTAAAAACGGTCGAAGAGCCGCCGCGTGTCGATCTTGTCGGGGTCGCGCACGGGATTGGCGACCGACAGCACCGCCCAGCCGTCGCGCTGCGTGACTTCCACCGTGATATCTCCGGCGGCGTGCTGGAGGCAGTTGCGCACCAGATTCTGGATAATGCGCACCGTGCGTTCGCGGTCGGCGCAGACCGACACCTGCCCGAATTCACCCAGATGAACCGCCAGCCCTTTTTCTTCCAGTTGCGGCACCGCCGCGGCAAGGCATTCCGCCGTTTCGTCGGTCAGACAAAAGACTTCGGGCGTAAGTTCGCTGTCGTCGCTCAGCAGGCAGGAATATTCAAAGAAATGCTCGATCAGATCACCGAGTTCGTCGGTGTGCTTTTTGATGACGCCGACGCGTTCGAGCTGCTGCGGCTGGGTGAGCGTTTTCTCCAAAAGCTGCATATATCCCTTGACGGAGGTGAGGGGGGTGCGCAGGTCGTGGGAGATATTGGCGATGGTGTCGCGGAACTGTTTTTCTTCCCTTTCGAGGGTTTGCCGTTTTTTCTCGTCTTCCTCCAAGCAGCGGTTGATATCCGCCGCCAGCCGGATGGCGGAGGGGTCGAGCAGCGCGGTATGGATGGAATTGCGCGAACCGTCCGACAGGCGTTTTTCGAGCTGCCGGCTGAGGGAGCGCATCTGCATTTTCAGATGAATCACCCACGCCGTCACCAGCAGGAGCAGCAGGCAAAGAATGATAATCGTGTATTTCATTGGCATCACCGTCTTTATTGTATATGAAATATGGCCCGATGTCAAATCATTCGTGCAAATAAACCAAAAAACCGTTGCCAAGCCCCGACATACAGGAGATACGTGCAAGGCTTGGCAACGGTGAGGTGATAGGAAATCATAGTCACTTATTTGATTTCGGACTTGCGGAATGCCGCGATGGACAGCCCGGTAAAGACCGCGATAAAGACAACCGCCACGGCGATGACTTTCAGCATAGTACCGATCTCTGAGGCGTGGTTGAGGTTGTAAGCGTCCGCGCTGAAAGGGGTGTAGGAAATGACTTTTTCGACCGTTTCGCTGCTGCTGCTCAGCAGGGAAGAGGTCATGCCGATCAGCGTGCAGGTGAGGAAACCTGCCGCCGTGACGATCAGCGCCTTGTTTTTGAGGACGAACGCGAGGAAAAAGACAAACGACGTCTGCGCGGTGTACGCCAGCGCCATGATCGCGGTGATGGCGATGTATTTGAACAGCATGCCGACGGAAAAATCGACGGTATTGGTTTCAAAGAGAATGTTGAGATAGACCGAAGCCGAATAGGGAGCGCCGAACGCCGCGCCCGTGGCATAGCCGACAACGGCGCAGAGCGCATAGGGCAGGGTGATCAGCCCGATCAGCAGCGTGTAGGTGATCATCTTGGCGCAAACGAGCGTGCCTCTGCTGCTGCATCCCGCTACCGCCGACTGAATGAGCTTGTTCTCGAAGTCGCCGCAGATCAGCTGCCCCGCGACGACGGAGCCGAGCAGGTTGAGCATGACCACGTCGGTGAGCAGCGCCGCAGTGCCGGCGGAGGACATTTCCATATCGCCCGTTCCTACAAAATGGGACACGAGGGTGGTGGTGACGGCGCTGATCGCCGCAATGAGAAACAGCACTTTATAAATCATAGACCGGTTGATCTTGTAAAAATCCGCTTTGATTAAATTGAACATGATAAAAATTCCTCCTCCCGCTTATTGCTGCCCGACGACCGAAATGAAATAGTTTTCCAGCGTTTCTCCTTTGAGCGAGAAGCCGGTGGTTTTCACGCCGTTTTCAAACAGCACATCCGACACCTTGTCGCGCTCGTCGGTGAAATCGTAGAGCTGCACGCTGCCGTCCGGCATGACCTTGAAATTGGTGGTGCCGAGCTGCTGCTCCAGCACCGCAGCGAGCTTTTCCTTGTCGGGGGTTTCGATCTGGAGATAGTGGCGGCATCTTTCCTCGAGTTCCTCAAGGCTGATTTCCTGCTTGACCTCGCCCTTGTCGATGATGATGTAATCGGTGGCGCACTGGTAGAGTTCCGGCAGATTGTGGCTGGAAATCAGGATGGTCATGCCGCGCTCCTCGCTGAGCTTTTTGATGAGTTCGCGAATCTCTACCACGCCGATGGGGTCAAGTCCGTTGATGGGTTCGTCGAGAATGACCAGTTCGGGATTGGTGAGAAGGGCGATGGCAATGCCGAGGCGCTGCTTCATGCCGAGGGAGAAGTCCTTCGCCTTCTTTTTGCCGGTACCCGCCAGCCCCACGGTGGCGAGAAGTTCGTCCTCAATGCCCTTGTCGGCAATGCCGTGCATAATGCGGTGGAGGCGGAGATTCTGCTTGGCGGTCATGCCCAGCACCAGACCGGGGGATTCGATGAGGCAGCCGAGGCGGGCGCGTTCCTTGAGGATATCCCGTCCGCGCTTGCCGAAAAGCTCGATTTCGCCCGAGGTGGGAACCGACAGCCCTAAAATCTGCCGCATGAGGGTGGTCTTGCCCGCGCCGTTCACGCCGATCAGACCGTAGATTCTGCCGCTTTCGAGGGTGATGCTGACGTCGTGCAGCACCTGTGTATTTCCGTATTTCTTTGAGATGTTTTCGGTTTTCAGAATGATATTGCTCACGTTCTTCACCGTTCCTTTCGTGTATGATGATACCCCCCAAAGGTTTAGAAAAGGTTAAGAGAACGGGAGAAAATGGTTAATTTAGCCGTCAGCCATTAGCGGTTAGCGGTTAGCCATTAGCCGATAGCCGTTAGCGGGGCGGATGAAATTTCTGAGGCATTTTTATCCACATAAAAAAGCACTTGATTTCGGACTTTGCCGTTTCAAGTGCTGTTTATCTGGAAGATTTATTGCCACGAGATGTGAAGCTGGCGGCGGTTCTGCACACAATCGGACAGATAAAGATTAATCAGCGTCTGATAAGGAACGCCGGATGACGCTGCCATTTCCTTGAAATAGTCGATTACACTGCTGTCAAGATTGATGGTTACCTGCTGTTTGATTTTTTGGGCGTAGGGATTTTTCTTTGCGGTTGAAAAGTCATACTCTGCCTTCATTGGATACACCTCATTTCCATTCGTCATATTGTCTGGCTTCGTTTTTGGTCGCTTTTCTTGCGGAGATAATCCGGATGACGGTTTCGGATTGACGATAGCAATGACAGACTACCAGCAAGTTGGCTTTTGCACTCATTCCCAAAATAATAAATCTTTCCTCCTGCCCGGAATGTTCGGGGTCGTCGATCACTAAAGCTTCGTCGTCATAGAAAACTGTCTGCGCCTCTTCAAAAGATATTTTATGCTTTCTTT
>CAMHAV010000207.1 GCA_946182865.1 uncultured Clostridia bacterium | reverse complement strand
AAGAAGCCTATGAGGACGACTCCGAGGAAGAAGCCTATGAGGACGACTCCGGGGAAGAAGTCTATGAGGACGACTCTGAGGAAGAAGTCTATGAGGCCGACTCTGAGGAAGAAGTCTATGAGGACGACTCCAAGGAAGAAGCCTATGAGGACGACTCCGAGGAAGAAGCCTATGAGGACGACTCCGGGGAAGAAGTCTATGAGGACGACTCTGAGGAAGAAGTCTATGAGGCCGACTCTGAGGAAGAAGTCTATGAGGACGACTCCAAGGAAGAAGCCTATGAGGACGACTCCGAGGAAGAAGCCTATGAGGACGACTCCGGGGAGGAAGCCTATGAGGACGACTCTGAGGAAGAAGCCTATGAGGACGACTCCGGGGAAGAAACCTATGAGGACGAAAACGCGGTGGATTTGTTTGCGCTTGCGGCTGAGACAAAAGGTATTTTTGACGACGCTGATGAAGAATATGACGGAGACAAGACATACGCCGACGAAAATAATGAGGGCGATGCATACCCCGATGTAGAAGGCTATGTATATCCTGATGAGTTAAATGAGGAAGACCCGGAAGCAAGCACTGTGGGGACAGAAGAAGAAAACGCGGTGGATTTATTCCGGCTTGCGGCCGACGCGGAAGAGCCCGATGAAGACATGGTAGATTTGTTTGCCATTGCCAATAACCGCGTATCCGATCTGCCGGAACCGCAGAATCACGGCGCGTTCTATTATTGGTGCAAAAGAAAGACAGCGGGAGGCTGGGTGTCGTTCGGCGTAAAATGCGCCGGTGCCGCAGTGCTGTTGGTTTGTCTGTTCGCGATGCTGTATTTTAACGGGCTTCTTAATCTGATCGACTACCGAGCGGCGGACGATTTCGAGCAATATTACAATCTGAGCGATACCGATTATCACGCGGATAATGCGGATGTATATTCCAACCCCACCAATTACAACGAAAGCACCACCATCGACGGATTTGACCCCTCCATGATTGACATTCCCAAGGAGGATGTGGTCAATATCCTGCTGATCGGCACCGATGTGCGAAACGGTACTTATGAGGACAGGGGCAACACCGACTCGATGATTCTGCTGTCCGTTAACACCCGCGACAAAAATATCAAGCTCACCTCGTTTATGCGGGATATGTACGTCGATATTCCGGGACGCGAATGGCAGCGTCTGAATGCCGCCTATGCCTACGGCGGCCCGCAACTGCTTTTTGACACGCTGGAACGCAATTTTGACGTGGATGTGGATATGTATGTCCGTGTCAATTTCGCCAATTTCCGCAAGATCATTGACAAGGTCGGCGGCGTGAATATCGAGCTGACCGAAGCCGAAGCGCGGTACATGAATAAATATTCCCAAAAATACAAAACCAATCCGGTGGAACCCGGCATGCAGCGTTTGGATGGCGCGCAAGCGTTGTCTTATGCCCGCTGCCGCAAGATTGACAGCGATTTCAACCGCACCGGACGGCAGCGCAAAGTGATTCTGGCGGCGGTCAACGAGATCAGGCACTGCAATGTTATGGAGCTGAACAGTCTGCTCAATACCATTCTCCCCATGATTCAGACCAACATGAGCAAGATGCAGATTCTGAACCTCATGGCGGATTCGGTCAATTATCTCAACAACGACATTGAGACGCTCAATGTTCCTATCAAAAACAGCTGGCAGTCCGCCACCATCCGGAAGATGTCGGTCATCTGCCCCAACTTTGCGCTGAACAAGACCGCCATTCTCGCCCATGTCTACAGCACTTATCGGCTGGATGTGGACGGCACGCGCTATCAGAATTTCGATGTGCCGGGCAGTGAGAAGACGACCAAGACCACACAGACCACGCAAACCATCCTCCCGACGGAGACTCCGTCCACTTCTGCCGCCGCGGAAACCACGGAAACCACAGCGACGACCGAAACCGCGGCGCCAACCGAAAAAACACAGGAATCGCAGGAATCGCAGGCAACACGGGAAACGGAAGCGACTGTTCCCACCGAAACGGCAGCGCCGACCCGGACCGAAAAGACGACGGCCGACGCAGAGCCGGAACAAGAGCAAAAGGAAAGCGACGAAGCCGTTGGCTGAGTATTCATTTTGTTTAAACAACCCAAAAAAACCGCCTTGTTTTCTGACAGACAAAGCGGTTTTTTTGTGCAAAGAGCAGAAATGCGTGGATTTGATAAAAAAATACGCCGGTGTAAAAGATTTTACTTGACAGCGGCGAAAAAAAGAGGTATAATAATGCTCACCTGGGTGTAAAGAAAAAATCTTTACAACGGCTCGGATAGGAAGAAGAACGGAGGCGGTTTCATTGGCGGTCAATCCCGAATTTACGGTTCTGATGGACGTTTACGGCAGTATCCTGACCCAGAAGGAACGCGACATGATGGATTATTATTACAATGACGATCTGTCGCTGCGGGAGATTTCCGATAACGAAAACATCGCCCGGCGCGAGCGCCGCGAGGCGGGGGAACCGGCTTACCGTGAAAACGATACCATTTCGCGCCAGGGCGTGCGGGACACCATCAAGCGGGCCGAGGCCAAGCTCCTTTCCATGGAGGAAAAGCTGGGGCTGGTGCGCAAGAGCCGCGAAATGTCGGACATTATCGCGGATATCCGCAAAAACGCTGAAATCGCGGCGAGACGCGCTTATCAGGCGCGCGCCCCCAAGGAGATCATCACGGCCGCGTCCGAGATCGACACTTTGGCGGAAAAGCTGCAGGAATATTTATGATGACAGTTTTATTTTATGATTATTTTGGATAGACGGGAGATGGATTCATGGCATTTGAAGGTCTTACCGAAAAACTGACCAACGCGTTTAAAAAGCTGCGTTCCAAGGGCAAGCTTACCGAGGCCGACGTCAAAGAGGCCATGCGCGAGGTGCGTCTGGCTTTGCTGGAAGCCGACGTCAATTTCAAGGTCGCCAAGGACTTTACCAATCGCGTGGTGGAAAAGGCGGTCGGCACCGAGATTCTCGAAAGTCTCACCCCCGGACAGCAGGTGGTTAAGCTGGTCAACGACGAGCTGACCGAACTGATGGGCGGCGCCGCGTCAAGAATTGCCGTTCCCAACCGTCCCCCCTGCATTATCATGCTCTGCGGTTTGCAAGGCTCCGGTAAAACCACCCACGCTGGCAAGCTTGCTTATATGATGCGTAAAGAAGGCAAACATCCTCTGCTGGTGGCCTGCGACGTGTACCGTCCGGCGGCTATCGAACAGCTCAAAGTGGTGGGCGAAAAAGCGGGCGTGCCGGTCTTTGAGATGGGACAGATCAACCCCGTCAAGATTACGCAGGAGGCGCTCAAATTCGCCAAAGATCACGGCAATGACACGGTGATTATCGACACAGCCGGCCGTCTGCATATTGACGAAGCTTTGATGAATGAGCTGAAAGAGGTCAAAGCCGCCGTTAAACCCCATGAAATCATGCTGGTGGTTGACGCGATGACCGGTCAGGACGCGGTCAACGTGGCCAAGACCTTTGACGAGGCGCTCGGCATCGACGGCGTGATTCTCACCAAGTTGGACGGCGACACGCGCGGCGGCGCGGCGCTCTCGGTCAGAGCCGTCACCGGCAAGCCTATTAAATTTGTGGGTACGGGCGAAAAGCAGGAGGATCTGGAGCAGTTTCATCCCTCGCGCATGGCGTCGCGTATTCTCGGTATGGGCGACGTGCTCAGCCTGATCGAAAAGGCGGAGCAAAACCTCGACGAGAAAAACGCCCTCGAATTGCAGCAGAAGCTCAAAACCAGCACCTTTGATTTCAACGATCTGCTCGGTCAGTTCCAGCAGATGCGGAAAATGGGGCCGCTTAAAAATCTGGTCGCCATGATTCCCGGCATGGAACAGCACATGGGCGAGATTGATATCGACGACAGAATGCTCGACCGCATCGAGGCGATCATCTACTCCATGACCCCTCGTGAGCGCGAAAAGCCCGATCTGCTCAACGCCAGCCGCAAACGCCGCATTGCCGCGGGCTGCGGTATGAAAGTGGAGGACGTCAACCGTTTGGTCAAACAGGTGGAAATGATGCAGAAGATGTTCAAGCAGGTCGGCGGCAAAAAGGGCAAGGGACTGCGCAACATGATGCGCGGCATGCCCGGCGGTATGCCCGGTATGGGCGGCTTTGGCAAAATGCCGAAAAACAAGCGGTAAACTTTTACGGTTTGTTTTTATATAACGGATGCGTCTGCGCATTCCATAACCATCAGCAATACGCATTATCCTGACATGGAGGTGAAAATACAATGGCAGTGAAAATCAGACTTCGCCGCATCGGTTCCAAGGGCAATCCCTTCTACCGTGTGGTAGTTGCCGACTCCAGATATCCCAGAGACGGCCGCTTTATCGAAGAAATCGGTACCTACAACCCCATGACCGATCCTTCCGAGGTCAAGATCGACGCGGATAAGGCAAAGGCTTGGATCGCTAACGGCGCTCAGCCCACCGATACCGTCAAGAACTTGCTC
>CAMHAV010000206.1 GCA_946182865.1 uncultured Clostridia bacterium | reverse complement strand
TGCCCCACTCCCCGCTGGTGGCGCTGCCCCCAGGCCCCTGCCAGGGAACCAGTCCGAGATGACGCTTGCCGTCATCGGCTGGACTCCCGCGCTCGCATACGCTCGCTAGTTACGCTTCGCTTTCTTCTTTTTACCATTGCCTGTCATTATTGAAAAATAAGGAGGAAAAAGCGATGCCATCAACTAAGTATGTCACCATCATCGGCATCGGAATGGACGGCTGGAAAAACGTTACCGTGGAGGCGGTGCGCGCCATTGAATCCGCCGATGTGCTGATCGGCGCGGCGCGTATGCTCGAGCCGTTTTCCTACAATGTCAAACCGACGCTGGTTTCCTACCAGAGCAACGAGATTGCCGCGTTTATCCAAACAAAGGATTATACCCGTTTTGCCGTTCTGGTTTCGGGCGACAGCGGATTCTACAGCTTAGCGGCGTCGCTGACTCCCCTGCTGGCATCCATAAAGGATGTGCAGGTGGACGTCATCAGCGGGATTTCCACCCCCGTTTATTTTTGTTCGCGGCTGCATATGCCGTGGTCAGATCTTCATTTCGTCAGTCTGCACGGCGCGCAGTCAAGCATTGTGCGGCAGGTCTGCGCCCACCGCCTCACCTTCTTTTTGCTGGGCGGTTCCGTCACGCCTGCCGCCATCTGCCGCCGTCTGACGGAGTACGGACGGGGACACATCACGGTTCACATCGGGGAAAACCTCGCCTTGCCTGACGAACGCATTCGCAGCGGAAAGGCGGCAAAGCTGACGGAAATCGAAACCGACCGTCTTTGCGCGCTCATCGCGGAAAATCCCGACTGGGAAGCCTTTCTCCCCTGCGGTATCGACGACGGGCAGTTTGTTCGCGGCAAGGTGCCCATGACCAAGGCCGAAGTGCGGAGCGTGTGCGTCGCCAAGCTGTCCATCGGCAGCGGCGACCGCTGCTGGGATATCGGCTGCGGCACCGGGTCGGTTTCGGTAGAAATGGCGCTGCGCTGCCCCGACGGTCAAGTGACAGCCATGGACAAAAAGCAGGACGCGATTGACCTCACAACCGCCAACGCCAGACAATTCGGCTGCGACAATATCGAGACGATTCTTGCCGACGCGGCGGTGCAGTGCGGCGACCTCCCCTCCCCCGACTGCGTGTTTGTGGGAGGTTCCGGCGGTCATATGGAGGAAGTTCTCACCGCGGCCGCCGCTAAAAATCCGCAGGTCAGGGTGGTTGCAACGGCGATATCCCTGGAAACGCTGCAGGAATGGAACAACGCCACGCAGCGCCTCGGATGGGACGCCGATATCACGCAAATCGCCGTGACGAGGACGCGTAAGGTCGGCACGCACACCATGCTCTCAGCGGAAAACCCGATTTTTATTATGCAAAGGAAGATGTCGAAGGAATGAAAAGAGTGATGATTGCGGGAACCCGCAGCGGATGCGGCAAAACCACCGTCACCTGCGCGATTTTACAGGCGCTCATCAACCGCGGCTGCAACGTGACTTCCTTTAAGTGCGGGCCCGACTACATCGACCCGATGTTTCACAGCAGTGTGATCGGCACGCCTGCCTATCATCTTGACGGCTTTTTTTGCAGTCGCGACACGGTGGGTTATCTGCTGCAAAAGTACACGCGGGAGATCGCGGTCATCGAGGGCGTGATGGGATTTTATGACGGAGTAGGTCACGCCGTGCCAAACGCCGTGGGTCGTACTGCTTCCTCGTATGAACTGGCGCAGGACACCCGCACCCCGGTGATACTGGTGATCGACGGCAAGGGAATCGGGCAGTCTCTCGGCGCGGTCATGTATGGGTATCTTCATTATCAAACACCCAATCCCATTATCGGATTTATCTTCAACCGACTGCCGGACAGCATGGTAGAAACCACGCAGCAATTGTGTAACCGGATGCACGTCACCTATTTCGGGCGGCTGCCTGTGAATGACCACTGCCGCATCGAAAGCCGCCACCTCGGACTGGTGACGGCGGCGGAGATTGCCGATCTCAAAAAAAAAATGCAGGCGCTTGCCCGTCTGGCGGAGGAGCATTTGCGGCTTGACGCGTTGCTCGATGCAGCGGAATGTCCGTCGCTGCCGGCCTGTCAACCGCCTGTCGTTGGCTCTCTCACCGAGCGGGGCGTGAAAATCGCGGTGGCCTGCGACAAGGCGTTTTGCTTTTATTATCAGGAAAATTTAGACCTGCTGCGGGAAATCGGCTGTGAAATCCTGCCCTTTTCTCCCCTGACCGACACCGCTCTCCCCCGCCATGCGAGCGGGCTTCTGCTCGGCGGCGGCTA
This sequence comes from uncultured Clostridia bacterium, assembly GCA_946182865.1. Taxonomy (GTDB): domain Bacteria; phylum Bacillota; class Clostridia; order Oscillospirales; family Acutalibacteraceae; genus RUG762. The sequence continues at coordinate 2,220 of CAMHAV010000206.1, read as the reverse complement.
CCCGGAACTGTACGCCGAGACGCTTTCCCAAAACAGCGCCATGCAGCGGGACATTCGCGAGAAAATCAGCGCGGGGCTGCCTGTACTAGCGGAATGCGGCGGATTTATGTATCTGCACCGCGAAATGGAAACCAAAAGCGGCGAGGTTTTTCCGATGGCGGGCGTGATTGACGGAAAATGCTACCCCACCGACAGGCTGCGCCGCTTCGGGTATATTCACGTCACCGCTGCAGAAGACAATCTGATTTGCCGGGGCGGCGACACACTCCCGGCGCACGAGTTCCACTACTGGGACAGCGACAGCTGCGGCAGCGGCTTCACGGCGCGCAAAGCGAGCAGCGGCATGGAATATGCCTGTCTCCACGCGACGGATACCCTTTGCGCGGGCTTTCCGCATTTTTATTTTTACGCCCATCCCGACATCGCCCTGCGATTTGCCAGGCGATGCGAAATCTATCATAAGGAACATAACGCATGATCGAATTCATCAACCAAATTACGCCGCCCGACGAACAGGCCATGCGCACGGCGCGGGACAACTGGAATGCCATTGCCAAGCCGCTGGGGAGTCTCGGTCTGCTCGAACAGGCGGTCGTCAAAATCGCGGGTATCACCTCCGACCCCGACGTAACCCTTGACAAACGCTGTGTGGTCGTGCTGTGCGCCGACAACGGCGTGGTGTGCGAGGGCGTGACGCAGTCGGACAGCGAAGTCACCGCCATTGTCGCCAAAGCGATCGCCGAGGGCACCTCCAACATCAACCTGATGGCGCATACCTGCCGCGCGCAGGTCATGGCGGTGGACATCGGCATGAAGGAAACGCTGCTCCTGCCGGGAATGCTCCGGCACAAAATCGCGGAGGGAACGGGCGATATCGCCCAAGGCGCGGCCATGACTCTTTCGGAGGCGGAGCGCGCCATTGAAGTGGGAATGCATCTGGTGCAAAGCTGCCATGCGGACGGCTGCCGTATCATCGTGACGGGAGAAATGGGCATCGGCAACACCACCACCTCCGCCGCCATTGCCTCCGTGCTGCTGGGACTTCCCCCCGAAAAAGTCACGGGACGCGGCGCGGGTCTGGACAGCGAGGGACTTCGCAGAAAAATCGCCGTCATCCGGCGCGCCATTGCGGTGAATCATCCCGACAAAAGCCGTCCTGTGGAGCTTCTCTCGAAACTTGGCGGGTACGACATCGCGGGCATGGTCGGGCTGTATCTCGGCGGCGCGCTGTACAAGGTGCCGGTGGTGATCGACGGCTTTATTTCGGCGGTCGCGGCCGCGCTGGCCTGCGAAATCTGTCCCGCCGTGCGGGATTATATGCTCTGCTCCCACGTCTCAAAAGAACCGGCGGGACAATGGATGCTCGATTACCTCGGACTGCGCCCCCTGATCACGGCAGAGTTGTGTCTGGGCGAAGGGACAGGAGGCGTGTTGCTGCTGCCGCTGCTCGACGCGGCGCTGGCGGTCTATCATTCCTCCCACACATTTGACAATCTGCCGATGGAAAGGTATGTGGAATGGGAATGATGATTCTTGTCACAGGCGGCAGTAAATGCGGCAAATCGCGCATGGCGGAAACCATCGCCGTTTCCTGTGAACGGCCGCACTATTATATCGCCACCATGATGCCCTTTGGCGAGGAATCTCTCGCGGCAATTGAACGGCACCGCGCCATGCGCAGGGATAAGGGCTTTGTCACCGTGGAGCGGTACACCGATCTCCACACCCTTCGTCTGCCTGATCGCGGCGCGGCGCTGCTGGAATGTATGGGAAATCTCTGCGCGAATGAAATGTTCTCCGCCAACGCGGAACATCCGAAAGAAAAGATTCTCCAAGGCATTGCCGCGTTGAACGCGCAGACCGAGCTGCTTATCATCGTGACCAATCAGGTGGGAGCCGACGGGGTGACCTATCCGCAGGAAACGATGAGATACATCCGCACGCTCGGCGCCATCAACGCCGCGCTGGCGCAGTCGGCCGACTGCGTGATCGAGGCGGTCTGCGGCCTTCCCCTTGTGCTGAAAGGAGAGAAACCCATATGTCTGTAATTCACTCGCTTTTCTCGGCTTTTCTCATGTACTCCCGCATTCCGATGCCGCAGGTGAAATGGGAAGAAAAAAATGCGCAGTACGTGATCTGTTTTTATCCTTTGGTCGGGCTTGTCGTTGGTGCGGCGGAAGCGGCACTGCTGCTGCTGTATCAGAGCATGGGCTTTTCCGG
>CAMHAV010000205.1 GCA_946182865.1 uncultured Clostridia bacterium | reverse complement strand
TCTCGTTTTTTCTCCATCCTCACCATCTTCACAAAAAGGAAAATCCATTTTTGTCTTGACAAGTCACCCCGATTTTTTTATAATAGATAGGTAATGCTGGAAACATTCGTGAAAACTGTATAGAAACAGGAGTGGTATCATTATGACAACCGCATGCGTTGCAATCATTATCATCGTGCTGATTTCTTCCTTTATGTGCACACGCCACGGCTACCGCGCCATTGGTCAGTCGATCTTGCCCATCGCCCTGGTGCCGCTGGGACACATCGTCGGCAGCAAGCTGCTGCTTATGCTCAAATTAAAATCCATCGTACCGGAAATGGCGGCTATGTCGATTGTCACCGCCGTGGATGTGGCGGCGCTGGTTGCGGGCGCGGCCATCGTCATCGTGAGCGCCAAACCCTTTTTCAAACGCAAGGCCACCCGCCGCTCCTACTGCGTGGCGCTGATCGCGTTCATGGCGATTCTCACGCTGGTGCTGCTCGTCAATTTCTACGGTGAACTTTGATCTGTTTTTTTATAATCAACAAAATTATCCGCCCCGGCATTTTCTCCTTCTTGTGAAAGGAAATGCCGGGGCTTTCTCTATCGTCCAAAATAACAAACGAGCTGCCCGGCCTAAAGGTCAAGGCAGCCCGTTTTGATTTGTGTTCATTTAGCGGCACGCTGTTTCTTCACGCGCCGCACACAAAATGAAAAGATTACCGCAGTTTAGCACCGGGGTGAATGCTGTCGTCCACGAGAATGATCTTGATGCTCTCTTCCCCGTTCTCGTCGGTTCCGTTATCGGCCGAGAGAATCATGCCGTTGCTCTCCACGCCGCACAGCTTGACAGGCTTGAGGTTGGCCACAAAGACGATGCTTTTGCCCACCAGTTCTTCCGGCTTGTACCACTTGGCAATACCGCTGACGATGGTTCGGGGCGTGCCGCTGCCGTCATCGAGCGTGAATTTCAGCAGCTTCTTGGAGCGCTTGACCGCTTCGCATGCCAGCACCTTGCCCACGCGGAGATCAGACCGGAAGAACGTGTCAATCTCGATCTCCTCCTCGATCGGCGCAGGCTCGAATTTCGCTTCCGGCTTAGCTTCCTCCTGCGGCGCGCTCGCTTTCTCTTTACTCTCAGCGGTGAGCGCATCCAGCTCCGCGATTTCCTTGTCGATGTCGATGCGCGGGAAGAGCGCCGCCGCCTTGGTGACCGTCACGGTTTCGGGCAGCACACCGAATTGATAAATGCTGTCCCACGCGGTCTGTTCCGGCGTGAGATTGAGCTGCGCCTGCACCTTGGGCATGGTGGTGGGCATAAAGGGCGCTAGCGTGATGCTGATAATGCGGATGGATTCCAGCAGGTTGTACATGACGGTAGAAAGACGCGGCTTGTTGGCCTCGTCCTTCGCGAGAATCCACGGCGTTGTTACGTCAATATATTTGTTCGCCGCGGCAACGGCCTTGAAGATTTCGGTCAGCGCGACGGAGAATTGCAGGTTGTCGAGGTTTTCCTCCACCTGCTTGGGCAGCGCCTTGACAATGCCGACAAATTCATCATCCTGTTCGGGGTTGGGCGTAAACTGACGGGTCATGGTGTCTCCGAAATACTTCTGCACCATCGCGACGCTTCTCGAAACAAGATTGCCAAGGTCGTTGGCAAGATCGGAATTGATGCGCTTGATCATGTTCTCATTGCTGAAATCACAGTCGCCGCCAAAGGGCATTTCGCGCAGGATATGGTATCTCACCGCGTCCACGCCGTAGCGTTCGCCGAGAATAAAGGGGTCCACCACATTACCGGTGGATTTGCCCATCTTCTTGCCGCCGAAGTTAATCCAGCCGTGGCCGTACACCTTTTTGGGCAGCGGCAGATCGAGCGCCATGAGGATGGCAGGCCAGATGAGCGAATGAAAACGCACGATCTCCTTTGCCATCACATGCACATCCGCGGGCCAGTATTTGTCAAAATCGTCATATTTGTCATTGAGATAGCCGAGGGCCGTGATATAGTTGGAGAGCGCGTCTACCCACACATAGACCACATGTCCCTCGTCAAAATCCACCGGAACGCCCCATGTAAAGCTGGTGCGCGAAACGCAGAGATCGTCCAGACCGGGCTTGATGAAATTGTTGATCATTTCGTTAACGCGGGTCTGAGGCTGGAGGAAATCCGTCTCGGTGAGCAGCTTTTCCAGCTTTTCGGAGAAATCCGAAATGCGGAAGAAATACGCCTCCTCCGACGCGTCGATAACGTCTCTGCCGCAGTCGGGGCATTTGCCGTCCTTCAGCTGCGTCTCCGTCCAGAAGCTCTCGCAAGGCTTGCAGTATTTGCCCTTGTACTCGCCTTTGTAGATGTAGCCCTTGTCATGGAGCGCCTTGAAAATCTTCTGCACCGACGCTACATGATAATCGTCGGTTGTGCGGATGAACCGGTCGTAGGAAATGCCCATGAATTCCCACAGCTTTTCAAAATTCGCCACAATGCCGTCCACATATTCCTTGGGCGTCAGTCCGGCTTCCTTGGCCTTGTCCTCGATCTTCTGTCCGTGCTCATCGGTACCTGTGAGGAACATCACATCGTAACCCTTGGCTCTCTTGTAGCGCGCCATGGTGTCACAGGCCACCGTCGTGTAGCAATGCCCGATGTGGGGATTGCCGGACGGATAGTAAATCGGCGTGGTAATGTAGAATTTTTCCTGATTGGTGATTTCGCTCATTTCAAACAACTTCCTTTCATACATCATAAAACTTAAAAAACATAAGAAAAAGCGCCCGTTTCTTCCGTTAAGGACGAAAGCGGACGCTCCGTGTTACCACCTTTTTTCACCGACATTTCACAATGCGCGGTCTCTGCGAGTCATTTGTCCGAACGGACAGAAGACTCCACGCAATAACGGGCGCACCCGCCGCACGCTTACCGCCCGCCAAAGGCTGCTCACGCGCGAAACTCCGAGTCCATCTTCCGCCGCGCCTCCCGTGCTTCCTCTCACCCAACGAAGCTCTCTGAGACGTTCCTCACGGCGTACTCTTCTCTTCACCGTTTTTCCATCATTTTATTGTCACGATCTTTCGATCTCTACTCTCTCGTTACATCTTCTGATAGTATTCCTTGGCCGCATCGGCGGTATCAAAGAACACATGATTGTAATCTTTCTCATTAAACACAAACTCCATCTCGGAGGTGCCGAACTTCTCATAGCTGACGAGGTTCCAGCCGCTCTCGTCGAATTCCACTCTGTCCACTAAGAACTCGGTCGGCTCGCCGTCGGACACATACATCTTAAAGACGGAATCGCCGATATTTTGCGGAGGAAGCACGTTCTGCATCTGCTCGGTTTCGAGCAAAGAGATAATCTTGCTGATAACTTTCTTTTCCAGCGTAGTCAGTTCGTATTTTTCCGTAATGCTCTGGAGCGTATCAATGTCGGAATTAACTGCCGTGTTTTCAGCCGGCTGGCTTTCGGGGGCCGCTTCAGCGGGGGTCTGATGATTGTCTTTCATGAAATTTCTCCAACTTTCAATCAATAGTTTATAATAGCGAAAGGGGTTTATAATCCTTACCTATTATTATATATGATTTTCCTGATAATTTCAACATAAAATAGGGGGATATTTATGTATTTTTTTTGAATTATTTCATCATTTTCCCCAATAGCCGCAAAACAGCCGCGCGGAAACCGCACGACTGTTCTGCTTTGTTATCTCTTCGGACTGAAATTCAATCAGCCTTCTACGCTCATAATGGGTTCGAGGTCAACCACGACATCAGTCGTTTCGACCATGCCGGTTCCCGCAGGCACCAGCTTGCCGATGATGACGTTCTCTTTCAAACCGATCAGCGGGTCGATCTTGCCCTTGATGGCAGCGTCGGTCAGCACCTTGGTGGTTTCCTGGAAAGACGCAGCCGACAGGAAAGACTCGGTGGAGAGGGACGCTTTGGTGATACCCTGCATGACAGGCTTGCAGGTGGCCAGACGCAGCGTGTCGTCGCCTTCCTCCTCACGTCTTGCCAGAATCTCCTCGTTGGCAGTCTGGAATTCTTCCTTGTCAACCAGCACATTCGGCAGCAGCAGCGTATCGCCGGGATCCTCGACCTGCACTTTCTTCATCATCTGACGGACGATAACCTCGATGTGCTTGTCGTTGATATCAACACCCTGCAAGCGGTAAACGCGCTGCACTTCCTCGATAAGGTATTCCTGCACGGCATTGGAGCCTTTGATGGCGAGAATATCGTGGGGGTTGACCGAACCGTCGGTGATTCTGTCGCCGGCCTTGATAAAGTCGCCCTCCTGCACCTTGCGGCGGGAGCCGAACGGAATGAGATAGGTACGCTTGTCGCCGTCCTCGGGATTGGTGACGACCACGTTGTTTTTGACGACGCTCTTGGTTCTGTCCTCTTCAAAGGTGACAATACCGTCGATCTCGCTGATAATAGCAAGCGCCTTCGGCTTTCTGCCTTCGAAAAGCTCTTCAACACGGGGAAGACCCTGTGTGATATCCTCCGCACTGGCGATACCGCCGGTATGGAAGGTTCTCATGGTCAGCTGCGTACCGGGTTCACCGATGGACT
>CAMHAV010000204.1 GCA_946182865.1 uncultured Clostridia bacterium | reverse complement strand
CGCTGCAATAGGAATAATGGTTTTACCAAAGGGAATAAAAACTTCCACAGCATATACAGATAATACTTCAAAAAGCACAGATGCAATTTATGATTCGATTATATGGGGCAATAATGATGCACGTCAGTCGGAAGACAACGGTTTCATAGAATGGAATGATAAACCTTTAGTGAGCTACCGTCTTTATGATGCGCTGGAATCCGGCAGTGAAGATGATATTTTTGCTATTTGCGCCAAACCTCCGATCGGGGGAGGATCTTCATTTAAAGTCGACTATGAATATCAAGGAAAAACACTTACTGATTATTATTTGGCAATGTGTGAGGAGGAACATCTACCCGAATTACTTTCTCAATTGCTCATAGATGGAGAGTACTTAAAATATGGGACAGTTCTATATGAAACAGGACTTCCAAACGGGGAAAAATGGGTTCGCTCTTATTATGAAGAAACAATAGACTATTACGGTCAGACATTATTGGATAAATACATTGTAGATGGACAGTTTCTGAAAGACAAATTGGAGCGGGATATTGAAAAAGCTCAAAAGCAAACAAAAGCGGCAGACAATTATTACAAAGCGTTTACCGCCTATTTAAATCATCTTGCCAGTTCCATTGACAGCTTGCTTCCACTCGAGCTCGAGGTCGTTCCACAGCAAGGCGGGATTATTATTTTTCTTACCAAAAAAGGGTTTACTCAATTAAAAGTTGATAATATGGAAGGCTGGGCATTTGATCTGGCAATCAGGGACAACGAATCTGCTCCGACTTGTATTGATGATTGATTATTTTCAAATCATCGTTAACTAAGTTTTCCGAATTACGTCTATATCATTAATAATCCTGTACTACAATTCGGAGTTCATCGCTCCCTACACGAAAACAGACTGCTGTCCTGCATAGGCTTATCGCCCCGTCAGACAGCAGTCTTTTTCTCTCAATCAGTCGTGCGTGAAGGTTGGGTTGTTGGCGTTATTGCTGATTCACAGCGTGAACGGCAGGTTCATTTTGCCTTTATCTTCCGCCATGACGCGCTCTTTTCCGGGCTTTACCACACCGGATTTAAGCTCGCGACCATAAATTTTGATGGTTTTTATTTTTTTATCAGCGTTTTCCTAGCAAACGACAGGCACTTACCTTCAGCGGAAGCAGCGGAAAACTCCATTATTTCAGCCTGATATTGATATCGCCTGTAGAGGTTGTTATCTGACACTTCCCGCCTGCAGCCGTGTCAGGCACATGAATAGAACCGGTGGAAGATCGGGCAATGAAGATTTTTTCCGTTAGAAGCGTGCCGGACACATCTCCTGTGGACGTCTGAACAGTAATCTGTCCCGCGTCACAATGGTCAAGAATCACATCTCCGGTGCTTCTCGCAATGGAGAAAGTGTCTGACGCAACCGTGTTTTTGAGCGTAATGTCGCCTGTGCTGCCGGTTGTAAGGAGATTCCGGCAGGTCATGTCAGTGATGCGGGTATCGCCCGTTTCAACCCTGACCGAAGCGGTTTCACGGCAGATAACGGATTGCATCAGAATCTCTCCGGTCGAAACGGACAAATCAATCTTTCCCGCATTGACTCCGCTGAGCGTGATATCTCCCGTGTCGGTTATCATTTTCAACTCACCGTCAACAGAAGATTCAAATTCAATATCTCCCGTGCTTGCCTTCATTCCGACGCTCCCAAAGGTCAACGCGGCTGGAACCGAAACGTCTCCCGTGCCGCTGTCAATGCGCAGGGATTCCAGTTGATCTGACGGAAGATATATTTTTAAGGAAACCGGTTTTGCAAAAAGGGTAATGTGGTCGTACCATTTCCGCGTATCCATTTCGGAAATTTGCAGCGTGCCATTTTCCGCACTGACCGAATGCGTTAACTTTTTCTGTTCCACGCAGATGACTTTGCAGGTGTTGTCCTCAGAAGCAAGCAGCACAATATCGGTTTCTTTGGTGTTGATTTTTATTTTTTCAAAATCCTCACTGACAATATACGTGTTTGTTTCATAATCCGTCTTGTCCAGCTTTGAAACGTCAAAATCCGAGATGAGCAGCACACCCATCAGAATCGCCAAACCAAGCGACGTGAGAACGGCGGCGGTTATCCATGCTGTTTTTTTCATTGCGCAGACTCCTTTCTGATAAATCTGGATTTAATCCAGAGCATAGCTTTCTTGGTCAGAATCAAAATGCCCTTTGAAGCGGCCAAGCATCCGAAAAAACCAAAAACCGAGAGGCCGCCGGATAAGAATCCCGCACCCAGCATGGCAAAGCCGGGAAGAAGATCGCCGTGGCACCAAGAAACAACCGCTCCCGCTATGCCGCTCAGCGCACAGGCGATCAATGACAGCTCCGCCGCCCACAGCGACAGAATAACCGACCAGACGACCGCGTACATGGCGAGGATGACAGCCAGCGCCGCCAGAAGCAGCGGAAGCCATAACGGCGATCCCAGCACAATGAGGACGATTTCCCATGTCCGCAAGGCGCGGTCGGGCGTGATTCTTTTCTTTACGATTTTGGTCAGAGGCACCTCTGAAATGATCTGTGACACGATCTCTTCGACAGAGCCGATACCGGAAATTGCCTCTTCTTCGCTCATGCCTTCCTCCATGCGGTCGTCAATCATTTCGGTGTAAAACAAAACGCGCTCGTCAATGTCGTTCTGCGGTAAACCCGACAGACCGTCTTTCAATTCTGCGATAAACTCTTCTTTATTCATGGTCATCCTCCTTGATTACAAACTGATAGACGGAAATCAATTCCTTCCATTCGGCTTTGAATTCTTCGATACGCTGCAAGCCCGCTTCGGTGATATGATAGTATTTCCGAAGTCTTCCGTCGTGTTCCGCGGTTTGCACCGTCAGCATTTTCGCGGATTCCAGACGTTTGAGTATGGTGTATAAGGTTGATTCCGAAAGCTCGATATACGGCTTGAGATCTTTGATGATTTTGTAGCCGTATGAATCTTCATTCTTGATGGCAGCAAGAACGCAGATTTCCAAAAAACCTCGCTTCAGCTGAATATCCATACTATACCTCCTTTCATGCTATACATCATATCACGAAGTATATCGTTTGTCAAGGTATATCAATAAAAAAATTTAATTTTCCTATTGACATAATATTATACAAGTGTATAATATTATTAGCAAGCGATAACACGCTGCCAACAAATCAAGAGAGAAGGAAACAGAATGAACATCAAAAAACTGGGAGACGCGGAACTGGAAATCATGGAGGTGTTATGGGATTCATCGGAACCGCTGACGTCGGGGTATATTCTGGAACAGATCAGACCTACCCGAAAATGGGCTTTGTCCACCCTCATGGCGACGCTTGCGCGGCTGACGGATAAAGGCTTTGTGTATTGCGACCGCTCCACGAGAACCAATTACTATACGGCGGTGATCACAGCGGAGGAATACCGCGCGTCGGAAGGAACGTCCTTTATCCGCAAACTGTACGGCGGCTCCGTGAAGCGGTTGGTTGCCAGTCTGTATGACTGTGAGGAGCTTGACGCAAAAGACATTGCCGAGCTTCGTGCGTTTCTGGACGAGTTGGAAAGGAAGGAATGACCATGTTGGTAAATAGTTTGCTTCGTTTATTTGAAATATCCATTGCCACATCGTTCCTGATTCTTCCGCTGTGTCTGGCTTCCCGAAGGATCAACCGACGTTACGGGGCAAAATGGAAATATTATATCTGGCTGCTGCTGGCGGTTCGTCTGATGATACCCTTCAATCTGTCGGCTGTAAACGGCTTTTCCATTCTACCGGATTGGTCGCAACCGCAACAGGTACAGACGCAGGAACAACCGGTTCAACCTCAGACCGACACCGGCAGCCAGCCGAAAACAGTGCTGTCCCAGTCGCAGGAGCAGAAACAGGAGCAGCCGATCAGCGAACCTCCGTATTCTATCGACGGTACCGAAGAAGTAATGGATGCTCAACCTACTGCTATTATGAATGTGGCGGATATCGCGGCAATTGTGTGGTGCGTTGGATTTTGTGTTTTTTCGGTCTTTCAGCTATATGTGTACTATGCCTTCCGTCGAGGGATTTTTGTGGACGGAAGGAAATGTGAAAACAACAGCATCCATGAGCTTGTTGTCAGCACAAGCCATGCGATCGGACTGCGTCAGACAATGCCCGTGATAATCAGCCGAAAAGTCAATTCCCCCATGATTCTCGGAATATTCCGCCCTGTGCTGGTCATACCGTGCGAGGATTATTCCTCTGCCGAACTCAATATGATCGTGCGGCATGAACTGACTCACTGCAAAAGGCATGACATCGCTTTCAAAATGCTTTTGACAGCGGTGAACGCGCTGCATTGGTTCAATCCCTTTGTGTACCTGATGGTGCGTGAAGCAAACGCGGACATTGAACTCTGCTGCGACGCGGACGTCTTGCGGAACGCGGATACCGTGCAGCGAAAAGCGTATGCGGAGTCCATACTCACATCAATGGAGCGTGAAAAAGGCTTTGTGCCTGTTTCTACCTGTTTTTCAAATGGAGGAATCAATAAGATGAAGGAACGGCTTGAAAATATTGTAGATAACGGAAATAGAAGAAGCGGAATAGTTCTGCTTGCCGTCACAATCGTCATG
>CAMHAV010000203.1 GCA_946182865.1 uncultured Clostridia bacterium | reverse complement strand
CATTTTTCGCAAACACCGACTGGTCTGCCGTTACGTCCAATGTGGAGCGATTGCCGTATCTCGCGGAAATGCTCAGACAGCACACGCCCAAATTAAAGCCAAAGCCCGCCAAAGATAGCGAGCTATTTGCCTTTGCCGTCAATCCCGACTGGAAAGACAAACTTGACAGCAAAATTCTCGCAGCCGTTACCGCGCTGTTGAAGGATTACGAGGCGTGCCTTTCCAGAATCCGCGCCTGTCGCGCACCGATCAGACACAAGGCAAAACAGAACGACATCGAGCGGATATTATATTCCCGCGGACAGGATGAGATTTTTGATTCCGATACCCTATATGCCGTATTTTCGGAACTGCATCCCAAGCGCGTGTCCGATACCCGCCGTGAAATAACAGAACGGCAGTGGCACATGATGGACAAGGAGGAACGGCTGGACTTCCTTGCCGACTTCCTGCCCGAATACGGCGATTATTATGATTTTCTCTCCGATTTCCGCTTTGGCGGTTATCGGATATTGGGCGATCTGATCTGCGATATTGACGACGAGAACAACGCCGAGGAACGCAAAAAGCTGTTCCGCAAGAGCGATTCGGAGGCGTTTACCGAGATGATGAAGGCATATCTGCACAAACCCTTTTCCCAGAGCTATCGGGAGGCGGTGGCAAAGGTCTGCCGAAGCCGTCTTGACAAAATCGTCAGACCGAGGCTGGCGGTGCAGTATGTGGTGGCAATCGGCAAGCGGAATCTGCTGTGGGATTTGCTGCCCGACAAGGTGGAACACACCGTTTTGGGGGTGAAGCGTCGTGATCAATGAGCGTGAGGAATTTCTCGCCTATACCGAACAGCCCATATATTCGGCACAGAACAAGCGAGACACAGCCTACATGGGACGGTTCACGTTTGATATGCTGCTGGATTTTGAGGGGCTGTCAAGGGTTCTGACCATCGTGGCGAGAGGCTATATGTGGCAGGGCGAGGAGCCTGATATCGAACGCGCCACCCGTGCGCTTCGGGCATGGTGCAGCGTGCCGGACAGCAAAAAAGCCAGCCCAAGAGAGGACTGGCAATATCGAAGCGAATATGCAGATTCACACGGGGAATTCCCCGAACTGGTGGACGAACAAGGCGCGGGCTGGTTCTGCCGCCATGTTCACGGAATTTGCGATTTCGTGAAGGCGAATCCTGATGTGACAAGCAAACCGGCACAAGAACATTGCAAAAAGCTGTCGCGGGGATTCAATGACGCTTGGAGAAACAAGGTGCTGCAATTCCAGACGCCGATCTTCTCGCCCACAACAAGGGGCGCGTGGGTGCTTCGCTTTGACGACATTCTTGCCGACGCAAAGGAACAGGGGAGGTTGCGCGACAGGGACATTCTTCTTTCTTCTGCCGTAAAACAGATTATCTCCGCAGAAACTCCGGAGGATGTTCCCACAGAGGTGGCGGAATTGCTCGTCAGATACTATTACGCCAACAAACAGGACGACAACGAGTGGGTTGTCCTGCCCGTCACCAACTTCGACGCCTACTTCGGAAACACCAATTTCAGCCGAAAATGGTGGAACAGAGTTCCCGACAGCATTATCGTGAAGCAAAGGCAGTGCTATGGGGTATGTCGATATGGGGTTACGGAGGGTGTAAAAGAGTGAACGAAGAAATTTGACCAGAATTTTTTGTAATTTTGTTATAACCGATGCTTGACTTTTTCTTAATCAACATATATAATAGTGATAGATAGTTTCTTAGTAAACTGTTTTAGAGGGAATGATTTATTAAAGAACTACTAGGGGTTATGACAAAATGAACATAGATTCCACGCTGATTTACTGGCACAATCTTAACAAGCTCTATGAAATGCTGCGTGAAGAACTGCTTAGAAAGTTTGGCATTTCCTCTATCGAAAGTGAAATTCTGGCTTATCTGGCATTCAGAGAGTCATTCGGATATTCTACAGGTGATACCGCCAAAGATATTTCCGAAAACAGATTCATTTCCAAATCAAATGTGTCAAAGGGCGTGTACTCCCTGACGAAGAAGGGCTTTATTATAGGCGAGCAGGATGCCGACGATCGTCGTGTGATTCACCTGAAGCTCTCACCGACTGCCGCTCGGAACTTAATTATCAGCGAAGTAAGCAAAATGAATGAGACATTCAACCGCCTGATTTCCCGCGACATACCAAGAGAGGAACTGCTGCAATTGATCATCACAGAGAAAAAGCTGGCGGACAACGCCGCTTACGCTTTGGAAAACAAGCTATATATTGACTGCCCAAATGACCATAAGGAGAATAACGCTATGACTAAAAAAATCAGTGCTATCGAAAAAATTGAAGACTTCAATATGCAGGGAATGTACGACGGCAAGGCGTTCAATTGCTACGAATTTTTCGGCGCACATCTGCTGGACGACGGACGCTGTCTTTTCCGTACCTATGCGCCGAACGCCCAACGCGTCACAGTGACAGGTGACTTTAACGGATGGCAGGAAAGCGAAATGGTGCGTTATTACAACAGTGGTGTATTTACTTTCATTGACGAACACGCACAGGCAGGTCAGAAGTACGAATACATTGTTTACAGCGCAGCCGGAGCCGTACGCCACTGCGATCCTTATGGCTTCTCGATGGAATTACGCCCCAATCATCTGTCGGTTATAGTGGATATGAATTCGTATCAGTTTGGTGACAGTGAATGGCTTGCCTCCCGCACGCTGAATTACGACAAGCCTCTCAACATATATGAAATGCACCTCGGCTCATGGCACACCAATCCCGATGATCCTAACGGATGGTACACATACAGTCAGATTGCCGACAGGCTCATTGAATATGTCAAGGCGCACGGATACACACACATCGAATTTCTGCCGCTCGCCGAACATCCGTTTGACGGCTCGTGGGGTTATCAAAATACCGGATTTTTCAGTCCGACCTCACGCTACGGAACGCCGGCAGAGCTGATGGAACTTGTGGACAAATGCCATCAAAACGGAATTGGCGTAATAATGGATTTCGTGCCGGTCCATTTCGCTCTGGACGAATATGGACTTAAAAATTTTGACGGAAGCGCACTGTATGAATATCCCCATCAGGACGTCGGGCGAAGTGAATGGGGCAGTTGCAATTTCATGCACTCACGCCGTGAGGTTGCCTGCTTCCTTCAATCCGCAGCGGAATTCTGGTTGAAGGTATATCACTTTGACGGTCTGAGAATGGACGCGATCAGTCGTGCGATTTATTGGCAGGGCGACCCGAAAAGAGGCGTGAATGGCTCCACCGTGGAATTTATTAAAAACATGAACAAAGGACTTCGCAGTCACTTTCCGACCGCTATGCTCATAGCCGAGGATTCCACCTCTTTCCCGAATATCACAAAGCCTGTGGATATGGGCGGTCTTGGTTTTGACTATAAATGGGATCTCGGCTGGATGAATGACACGCTTGACTATTTCTCTCAGACGCCCGAAAGACGAAGCGAAATGTATCACAGACTAACATTTTCCATGATGTACCACTACAACGAGCGGTATCTCCTCCCGCTTTCACACGACGAGGTCGTTCATGGCAAGGGAACCATCGTCAATAAAATGTACGGGGAATACGAGGATAAATTCCGTCTGGCGCGTGCGTTCTACGCCTATATGTATATGCACCCGGGTAAAAAACTCAATTTTATGGGAAACGAAATCGGGCAGCTGAGAGAATGGGATGAAAAGCGTGAGCAGGACTGGAACCTGCTGACCTATCCCATGCACGACAGTTTTTCTCATTTTCTCACAGAACTCAGCCGCACCTATATGGAACACCCTGCCATGTACGAAAACGAGTGCGAACTGTCCGGGTTTGAATGGGTTGATTGTCACAGCGAAAACGACTGTATCTACTCCATGCTTCGCATCTCAGCGTCCGAAAGGCTGCTGGCAGTATTCAATTTCTCCGGCTCGGACAAGCTGCACTATTCGCTTCAGATCAAAGATGCGGAGAGCCTCGCGCCATTACTGTGCAGCAACTGGCAATGCTTTGGCGGAAATATTGAGAAAAATGATCATTTGATAAATTCAATCAATGACTGCTTCACATTGGATGTGCCGGCTGAGACGGCGGTAATATTTTATGTGAAATAATAACAAATCTGCATCTTACAATGCCTACTTTCTTGTAAGATGCAGATTTTTCTCTTAATTGGTTTTATATTTGCTTGTTTGAGTACATTTTTAGGTGTTTTTCATATTAATCTGAACCCAAAAACGGCTCAAATCTCCGATTTAAGCCGTTTTTGGGTGAGCGCATACTTTTCCGACCGAGAGGATTCAATCGCTCACATCGGCACACAGGGGGCAATAGGGGCGGTTATTCGTCCTTCATTATGTCGATCATCAGCTTTACTCCAAGCCTGAAGCCATTGATGAACATATCCCGCTCTGAGATCGAAGAGATGTCCGTCACGGTTTCTATGAGTTTGTCTAACAATTCCTTCTGCTTATCGGAGAGCGATTCTCTTAACAAATCCTCGTTCCTGTCCGCCAGAGCTTTCAGCTTCTGGTATTCTGGCGTGGCTGAAATGCTCATTTCGTAAGGTGCTATGCGTCCGAAGTACAAATCTTCTATGATTTTCATGCTGTTTCGTTCACCTGACCTTT
>CAMHAV010000202.1 GCA_946182865.1 uncultured Clostridia bacterium | reverse complement strand
GCCAGCCGCCAGCATCCCCGCAAGGGCTCTGCCCTTGACCCGCCAGGGAACCAGTCCCCTGGACCCCACGCTCGCATTCGCTCGCTAGTTATGCGCTGCGCTTTTTCTTTTTTATTCCTCTAAATTCTCATTTGCCGCGCCTGCGATCGCTCCGCATTCTTCCTCGCTCAGCAGATCGCACTTCTCGATGGTTCTGAGCGCGTCTCCGCTCAGTTCCTCCTGCGCGTGAAGCACCCTATGACGGAAATGGGTGAGCGTCTTTTCAAATACCGTCCGCACCGTTCGCCCGTTGGAAAAATAGGGCATTCCGATCATCCGTGCGAAAATCGGCGTGTAAGTTTCCTCCACGCCCTCTCCGATCAGATAGCCTCCCTTGCGGCAGAACAAGGCAAAAATCTGAAACATCTCCCCGGCGGTGAAATCGCGGAAACGCACTTCCTCAATGCGCGAACGCATGCCGCTGTTGGAGCGGTAAAGCCCCTGCATATCCTTTTCGTACCCCGCGAAAATCATGCAGCATTTCCGGCGATGCTCCGGGGTATCCATAAAGGCGATGATCTGCTCCAGCGCTTCTTTTTTGAATCCCCCGCCGTGAGGGTCGTCGGCATAGGACAGGCTGTAGGCCTCGTCGATAAACAGCACGCCGTTAATGGATTTTTGCAGCAGCGCGTAGGTTTTCTTGTCCGTCTCCCCCACATACTGCCCGATCAGGTCTTTGGCGGTGCAGGCGTAAAAGTTAGGGGTTTTGACAATGCCCATCTTATGCAGGCACTCCGCGAAGAGTTTCGCGCCGGTGGATTTGCCCGTGCCGGGATTGCCGACGAAAAAGTAGTAGCCGGGACAAATGTCATCCGTCGAGCCGCCGCTCTTCTGCGCGAAAAGCCATTCCTCCCGCTTCTGCATCAGGACGGTTTTCAGGTCGGACAGCCCGATCTGCTCATTCAGCTCTTTCAGAATGTCGTCAAAGGTGCGCGGGTGAATCTGATCCTGTATGAGCGCAAGCTGCTCCGGCGGAATATCCTCCGCCGTGTAAAGATAGCGGTCGGCGTTTTCATCCCCGCCCGCCCGTCGCAGCAGCATACGCTTCATGTCGGTGACCAGCCGCTTGACCTCGCCCGCGTTGCCGAAGTCCTCGGTGCGGGTGTCGTAGCGATAGGTGAGAAGCAGCTCCACCAGATGCCGCGCTTCGTCGGTAATCCGCCGCCCCTGCGCCTCCACGCTGCGGTCGAAAATCGCCAGCAGCTGCGCGGGGGTGTAATCGGGAAAATGCACGATCCGCACGCGGCGCGACAGTCCCGCGTTGAGCTTTAAAAAGTCCTCCACGCGGTTCTGATACATGCCGAACACCATCTTGAAATCGGCGGCGTTCTCGGTCATTTTCGTCATCATCGCGCCGACGATTTCGGCGGAATAGGACGTGTCCGCGATCTGATATGCTTCGTCGATATAGAGCAGGGCGTTGTGGTCAATCGCCTCCTGCATTTTTTCGCTCACCCGTTTGGCGGAGTCCCCCACATGGCTGCCGATCAGCTCCGACGCGTCGGTGAAGATGGTTTCCGCGCCGCCCAGAACGCCCATCGCGTGATAGAAGCGCCCCAGCATTTTGCCCACGGTGGTCTTGCCCGTGCCGGGATTGCCCGCGAAGATGTAGTGGTCGGGGGTCACATCGGGACGGATGCCCCGCCGCTCACAGTCGCGCGCGTCCAAGATTTCCAGACGCACGTTGTCAAAGAGTTCCCGCACAAAGTCGAGTCCCACATAGCGGCTGAGTTCCGCGTAAATGGCCTCGATGGAGTCCTCGCCGTGACGCGAAAAATAACGCTCATACCCGACAAAATCCGCCTGGGTAATGCATCGCGCCTCGTCGTCCCGCAGCGACGCCTGCATTTTCACATCGCGGGCAATGGCCACCGCATCGCGGGCGTTGCCGAAATTGGCGCGGTCGCGTCCGTCGTACAGATTGCGGAAAAAGAGGGCAAGGTCAAGGGGCGGTTCCTCCCCTTCTTCGTCGCCCCAGAAGCGATAGCCGTCCTTGCGGCAGTTGGATGTAAAGATGCTTTGGAGCAGTTCGGGGGGATAATCCTCGATGGTCAGGATGTTGGACTGACCGAAACGGCTGGACAGACCGGGATTCATTTTCAGCAGTTGATCCATGGGTTCCGGATAGCCCGCCAATATCATGCAAAAGCGGTACTGCTTGGGATTGGTCATAGCCGCGACGATTTCGTCGATGGCCTCTTTGGAATAATTGTTGTCCTCGCTCCTGTCAATCAGGGAATACGCGTCGTCCACAAACAGTACGCTTTCCTCCGCCTCCAGCAGCTTGGCGCGCGTGCGGGCGGGGGTGCCGCCGACATAGCGGTCGACCAAATCCTCCTTGGTCGCCTCAATCGTCATGCCGCGCCGGAGAATACCCGCTTCATAAAAAATCTGACCGATCAGCCGCGCGACGGTGGTTTTGCCCACGCCGGGGTTGCCCTTGATGACAAAGTGCGGTATCGGATAATCAAAGCCGCCGCCGCTTTCCGGCGTGTCAAGACGATGACTCGCGCAGATATTTTTTGATTGTGCCGGGTCGGGCGGCTGTCTGCCGTTTTGTTTGCTTTCTCCGCTTAACCGCAGCGCGCGTTCTTTCTTCTGCCGATAATCCGTCACAATTTCGTTCACGCGCCCCGCGACCGCCTCCCAGCCCTTGGTCTGCCTCAGCTTTTCCATGGGGTCGGAGACATTGTCGGTTCTGTAACGGCGGTAAATGTGTCTGACGGCAGACTCGTCCAGCGGCACGACGGCTTCGGGCTGTTTCTTCATATAGCGGACGATGTTTTCATACACCGCGCTGAGATAACCCGCGCGGTTCTCCTCGCGGTCGGCCTCCCGGCTGAGAAAGAGCAGCGAGGACACCATGCCCGGCAGGTCGCTCCGTCGGAAGGAAAGGCGCTTGCCGCCCTCCCCCACCAGCCGCAGGTATTCCAGCAGCCAGCCCAGTTCATCCCGCCCGGGCAGTCCCACGCCAATGGTGCAGCTTCGGTTGATCGTGCCGTTCGGGTTGAAAAAGCGGCTGCGAAAGACGTTGCCCACCGCCAGACGGTCAAACAGTTCCGTCAGCGCTTCGGCATTCATCTGCGGCGCGAGGAAAATGCAGATATTGTCATTGGCGCTGAGCGTGTATTCCCCCCACAGATGGGAAAGCAGCTCGGTATATTGCTGCTGCGGCGCGGCGCTGTCGGTGACGAAATCCTGAAAGAAAGGAAAGACAATCGCCGTTTTCACGCTGCCGTCCGCCATCATCTTTTTCGCGTCGTCCAGAAACTCGGCGGGGGTGATTTTGGGCTGCTGATAGACCAGTTTGGTGGCGCCCGCGCTGTCGTTTTGCGCCTGCGTCTGTGTCCCCGCCGCTGTGTTTTCTGTGTTGTTTGCATCAGCCGACGTTTCGTCCGCGTTTTCGGAAGCGTTCAGATTGGGATTGCGGATGCGGCGTTTTTTTCGCGGCGCGCCGCCTGTTGGGGATGCCGCCGCCTGCCGCCTGTTTTTGTTGATGGCCAGCATCGCGCTGCGGTCGTCCAGCACATATTTGCCCGTGTTTTTGGCACCGGAATAAAAGACAATCTGCTCGTAGCCAAGACTGCGGAGATAGCCACACAGAAAGGGACGGAAATTGTTCTTTTGCAGGTCGGGCGAAAGGAACATATCGTCCAGATTGCCATAGATCAAAAAGATTTTATTGAGTTCGGGTCGTTCCAATACGCTGCTCAATCTCATGCCCTCCTTTCTTTTTTAGCTGTTAGCCGTTAGCTGTTATTGGTTTCTCCTCACTTCCCACTCACCACTATCTAACTGCTAAACGCTAACTGCTAACAGCTAATATCAGCTTCGGTTGCGAGAAAGAGGGACAGAAAATCCTCGCCCCACGCGGATTCATGGTGAGGCTGCTCCTGCTTGACCACCTCGCGCAGACGGGAGGCGGGATAACATTGTTTGAGAAAGGCAGCGGTTTTCTGCTCGCTTCTGTAAATGGATTTTTCCCTCGGTTCACCGTTGCCGGTGTAAAGATAAAGAAACGGCATATCCGGCCGCATTTTGCTTTGTATCCAGCGTCGCAGCGTTTTTTGAGAATAAAGCTCAAAAGCGGGGGAAAACGCGCCGACCGTGCCGAATACGTCGGGATAGTTCAACGCCATGAAAAAGGCTTCCAGTCCGCCCGACGAACTGCCGCAGAACGCGGTATTTTCGCGGCCTGTCCTGACGGGGAACTGCGCTTCCACGGCGGGCTTGACCACGTCGATGACAAACGCGGCAAACACATCGCCCTCGGGAGCGGGAAACGCCAGCAGTTTCAGGAGCAGCCCTTTGACTTTGCCGATGCTTGTCGGGGTCAGTTCATTATTGCGCTCCACGGGGCGGCCGTCATTGTGAATGCCGACGATAATCGCGGCCTTGCCGCTCTTTTCGCGTTCGGCTTTTACCGTTTCATGCGTCAGCCAACTGCCGAAACTTGAGGTTTCCACATCAAACAAATTCTGTCCGTCCGTCATATAAACAACGGGCAGGGTTTCGCCCTTCTCATGTGCGGGAATATAGACACGCACCTTTTTATCCCCTCTGTTGGGATAGGGCAGATTCAGTGTGACGATTTCTTCATTCAGCATTGTTTTTCTCCTTTCTTTTTTCTCCGCTAAATGAGAATTTAGCGGAATAACAAAAAAGAAAAAAGCGAAGCGTAACTAGCGAGCGAATGCGAGCG
>CAMHAV010000201.1 GCA_946182865.1 uncultured Clostridia bacterium | reverse complement strand
CACACGACTCCAACGCCTGCCCCACAGCAGTGCGGGCATCCGCCGCCATACCGGCGCAGCACTCATACATCGGCTTTTGCCATTTTTCACTGTTCATATGGAAGCCGAGCGTGACCGCGTTTTGCCTGCACTCCTGCACTTCGGGACGAACCGTCATTTGCAGCGCAGGAAGATAGAGGCAGTCCTCCCGCTGCTGCGTTGCAAAGGGAAGCACCTCCGCCAGACCTTGACGCAGGATGTATCGCTCAACCGCGTCCTTATCGGTAAAATCCGTGTCATCCGCCGCTTGCCGGGCGTTTTTTTCTTTTTTGAACGGGTTCAACCTGTTAAATAAATCACGCATGGGGGCTATTCCTCCTATTTGTCAAAGACCGCTGCCACGTCAGTGAGCAGCTTGCGAATCGGCAAATGCTGCGGGCAAACTTTCTCGCACTTGCCGCATTTGATGCAGTCGGAGGCTTTGCCGTGCTGCTCGTCGGTCAGCACGCTGTTGTAATAATAACCGGTGTTCCAGTTGTGAAACGCCTCGTGCGCGTTGAGCGCCGCAAACATATCGGGAATGCGTATGCCTTTGGGACAATGATTTTCGTCCACGCAATAGCGGCAGGAGGTGCAGGGAATGAGGTTGAGGCTTTTGAAAATATCGCAGACCTGCCGCACCGCCTCCATTTCGGTTGCATCCAGCGGCTTGAAATCCCGCATGGAAGCGATATTGTCCTCCATCTGCTCCATATTACTCATGCCGGACAGCACCATCGCCATCTGCGGGAAGCTGGCGGCAAAGCGGACGGCGTAGCTTGCGTTGCTGCCGCCGCCAAGACCGCGCAGAATTTTATCCGCTTCGGCGGGCAGATTCACCAGGCTGCCGCCCTTGACCGGTTCCATGACGATCACTGGCTTGCCGTGCTTTTCACATACCTCGTAGACCTTGCGGCTCTCGACCGACGCGTCCTCATAATCGACATAGTTGAACTGAATCTGCACGATCTCAATTTCCGGGTGCTGCGTAAGAATCATATCCAGCACCTCCGCCTTGTCGTGGAAGGAAATGCCGAAGTGACGGATCAGCCCTTCTTCTTTGAAGCCGTAGGCGGTTTCATACGCCTTGCAGCGGGTGAATTTCTGATAATTGTTCCTGTCCTGCGCGTGCATGAGGTAGAAGTCAAAATAATCCACACCGCAGAGCGACAACTGCTGTTCGATAAAGGGGCGGATATCCTCCTGCTTATGAAAATAGGGGTCCGTCAGCTTGTTGGTCAGCAGGAAACGGGAGCGGTCATACCGTCCCGCCACACAATCGCGGATCGCCGTTTCGGACTGTCCGCCGATATAGCCGTGCGCCGTGTCAAAATAATTGAAGCCCGCCGCCACAAACGCATCCGCCATACGGATGAACTCGTCGTAATCCACCTTGCCGTCCTTCATGGGCAGGCGCATACATCCGAAGCCGAAATTCCCGTGGATTTCGGGAAAGAATTTACTTTGCTTCATTGTGTAACCTCCGATTTCATGGTTTGGATCAGCCGTCCACACACACGCCTGCTTCCGTCATCTCTTGCCGCTGTCATTTCCGGCATGGTGTGTTCCGTTCTTTCCGTCGATGTTTTTCTGATTCTGACACCGTGTCATCATTTATAGCATACACCTATTCTGACGGGATGTCAATCCTTTTTTGCAGTTTGTTTGTAATATTTGTATGAATGGATTGAAAAACATACATTTTATTAGTAATTTCTTTTAAAAAAATCGCCATACGGATGGGCCAATGCGCCCCGTCAGTGTGGCGATTTTGTTGTATATTATGACTGAGGCAGCATAGCGTTCAGAATATCGTTCCACTGCTGCTGTGTGAGTCCCGGCGAAGCGGTCAGCGAAATGAAATAGCCGTCACACATAAAGGTGACTTTTGCTATCTCCTCGCCGCTCCCCTCAAAAGTAATGTTCACATCGCCCCGTACTTTTTGGAATACGTTCTCATATTCGTTATAGTCCCCCGAATTGTCTTCTGTTCCCTTTGACTTCCGAAAGGAAATCCGCTGCTCGCCATTTTGATAATTGATCTCCGCCATGCCGCCGTCATATTTCTGATAGCTCGTTTCGGTCGGTTCAAAAGGAAGCTGCGTCAGGTCTGCCACATCAAACCCCACCGCATCCGACAGCGCCTCCGCGTCGTGGTATACCACCGAACCCCACGGCGTGATAACGCCGTCCTGCGGCAGCGGCTCCGGTACGGCGGCGTGATGCCGCATAAACAGCATCACACCCACCACCGCCAGCACGAGGCACGCGGCGACAGCCAGGTAGCGCGTGTGATTCAGAAATAACGTCTTCCGAAACGAAGACCTTGCCGACAGATCGGCGTTTTGCAAACGGTTCATCACGCGCATCCGCATTTCCTCTGTCATGGTAACGCGTTCCATCACCCGGTTGTACTTGATATCACTCGCCGCGTCCATCCGTTCACTCAAAATCATACGCCTCCTTCAGCACCTTTTTCAAAGCCTCCCGCCCGCGTCTGAGATCGGAACGCACACTGGATTCGTTGCGGCGGAGAATCCCGGCAATCTCCCGTGTGGAAAATCCCTCATGATAAAAGAGGTGAATCACTTCCCTCTGGGTGGGCTTCAGTGCCTTGACCGCTTCCCACACAAAGGACAGATCCTCTCTCCCCTCGTCGGTTAATTGTTCGTCCAGTTCGTCTGTCAAACGGTAACGGTTGTATTGCAGACGGTTTTTGCTGAGATTGGCAGCCACTCGCAGCAGCCAGACCTTAGCGTGCTTGTCATTGGCAAATCGTGGCGCCTGCGTCATGTATTGAATCAGCGTTTCCTGCAATATTTCCTCGCTGTCCTCGTAATTATGCAGATAGGAATACGCCATGCGAAGAATCGCGTTGCCGAACATGTCAAAATACACGCCCGCCCGCTCGCGCACGGTTGCCTGATCTTCTTTCACCGCAAAAGAAGCCGGCTCGTAACGGATAGAATACCACAGCGCTGCCAGCGGCAGACATTCCCGTATCAGCCGATAGTAAAACGGCGTCTGACAGCCCGCGTTTGTCATTTGACCTTCCTCCCTTCGGACAGATACATATGCCGCCCAGCGTCAACCAAAAATCACTTGACTGCGGCGACAACCGACGTCATATTCTCCGCTGACAAACCGTCAGCGCTGACGGAATAACCGTAGTTTCCCTCCGTCCAGACCGCCAGCATCACTTTGCCGTCATTTCCCTTGAAAGTGACGGTTTTGCCGTCGATTTCCTTTTGGGTGACCTCGGCATAAGCATTGAAATCGCCGCTGATATCCTCGCCCCCGGTACCCTTTCGCACCGAATAATGGTCCCCATAGCGTACCTCGATCAATTCGTCGGGAATCGCCTGCCAGAAATCCGCCTTGACGCCACCGATTTCTTCGGGAAGCGTCAAGGCAATACCGCTGCTCTTGACGGCTTCTTCCAAAGAGGGATACGCCACCCACGGGTTGGGAATCTGCACATTTTCCTCAACAGAAGAAGCGTCCATATCTGCGTTTTTCTGACCACAGGCGGTAAGCGCCGTCAAAGAGGCAGCGAGAAGAGCAGAGCAAGCGAAGAGAGCGAATGTTTTAGTAAGTTTTTTCATAATGAATGACTTCCTTTCAGAATGGATAGATGATAGCAGAGCGTCTTTTTGATCGCTCTGCTTCATATACAGATGGAACATTCAAAATGTTGCAGGTTTCAAAAAATAATTTATTATTTTTTAAAATGCAGGGGTACAACGGATTGGCAGCTTTATCTCTCTGTCAAAATTCCTCTTCCATGTCGCGCAGGAATTGAGACAGATCGGCGCAGACCGCTTCGGGACCGTCCTCTTCCAAATCGTGATCCCATGCGGTCAGCCACATTCCGTCCTCGTCGGGAGCAAAGCGTCACAGCCAGAAAGAACCGTAATCGTCGCACCCGAATTCCAGCCATTCGTCCCCGAACGCCTGTTTTGCTACGGGGTCATTGAGCGCGACCTCCGCCGAATAGATATGACCAAAGGGAAAATCCGCCGCACCATACAGGCGGTAGTATTCCCGCAGCGGCGGGGGAAGCTGTCCGATCACATCATCGCCGCAGTTGCACGGCTGTATCTCGATGTCGGGATAGGCTTCCCTTAATTCCGACAGGCATTTTTCCAGTTCGCTCATATGTCAATCATTCTCCTTTGTTGATGAAATGAAAACACGGCAGGCTGCCGCCTTTTGTCGGGACATCCTGCCGTTTGTTTTTTTATAGCAATCCAAACAAACAAAAAGACAAGTTCGGCGCGCTGGTGAGCACATGGCTGCGTTGTCGTCCTAGGTGGGCGCCAGCCCACCGTCGTCCTCCGCCTTGCCCTGCACTCACCATCATCGCCTCCTTTTGTCTCCCTGATTATTTGGATTGCTATAGATAGGCGGAAGGAACAGCTCTCACCTGCGCTTTTTGATAATCACAGTGCATCTTGCCGATTGACAGGACGTCTCACTTTCAGACCGCCCCGTCCGTATCCATTCCGAATTCCGAATTCCGCATTCCGAATTATTTATTGTACGCTCGTCCTATGTCGGTGCGATAGTGCGCGCCCTTAAAGCTGATCTTGTCAACCGCCTCGTAAGCATTGGCGAGTGCCTCGTCAAGATTCGCGCCTTTCGCCGTCACGCCTAACACGCGTCCGCCGTTGGTCAAAAACGGACCGCCCGCAAATTCCGAACAGACCGTACCCGCGTGGTAAACGGTCGCG
>CAMHAV010000200.1 GCA_946182865.1 uncultured Clostridia bacterium | reverse complement strand
TCTATTATCTATTCTTTATTATCTATTATCTTAGCGAGCTTGCGAGCGCTCTAAACTCTCATTTCTCATTCCAATTCAAACGCGCCGGTGTAGAGACGGTAATACTGCCCCTTTTGCGCGATCAACTGGTCGTGCGTGCCGCGCTCGATGATTCTGCCGTGGTCAAGCACCATGATTACGTCGGAGTTCTTGACGGTGGAAAGACGGTGGGCGATGACAAACACCGTTCTGCCCTCCATGAGCTTATCCATACCGCGCTGGACAATCTGTTCGGTGCGGGTGTCGATAGAGGAGGTGGCCTCGTCCATAATCATGACAGGTGGGTCGGCAACGGCGGCTCGCGCAATGGCAATCAGCTGCCGCTGTCCCTGTGAGAGGTTCTCGCCGTTGTTTTCGAGAAGGGTGTTGTAACCCTGCGGCAGTCGGGTGATAAAGTCATCCGCGCCTGCCAGCTTGGCAGCTACTTTGCATTCGTCATCAGTCGCGTCGAGTTTGCCGTAGCGGATGTTGTCCATCACCGTGCCGGTGAAAAGGTTGGTCTCCTGTAAGACAAGCCCCAGTGAACGGCGGAGGTCGGCTTTGCGAATCTTGTTGATATTGATATTGTCATAGCGGATCTTGCCGTCCTCGATATCGTAGAAGCGGTTGAGCAGGTTGGTGATGGTGGTTTTACCCGCGCCGGTCGCGCCGACAAAGGCGATCTTCTGCCCCGGCTTGGCGGAGATGGTGATATTATGCAGCACGGTCTTGCCTTCTTCATAACCGAAGTCCACATCCACCAGCTGCACGTCGCCTTCCAGCGGAGTGTAGGTCAGGGTGCCGTCGCCGTGGGGATGCTTCCACGCCCATTGTCCGGTATGCTGTGTGGTTTCGGTAATTGTGCCGTCCGCGCCGCGTTCAGCGTTCACCAGCGTCACATAGCCGTCGTCCACTTCCGGTTCTTCATCAATCATGTTGAAGATACGCTCTGCGCCCGCCATCGCCATAGCGACGGAATTGATCTGCTGCGCAAGCTGGTTGAAGTTGCCGGTGAATTGCTTTGCCATGTTGAGGAAGGGAACGAGGATGTCAATGGTGACAAGCCCCAATGAACCGGCAATCAACGTGGAGATGCCGATATTCGGCACCTTAGCAAGCAGCAGCACGCCGCCGATGATAGCGATCAGCACATAGAGAATGTTGCCGATATTCTGAATGACGGGACCGAGAATATTGGCGTAGGCATGCGCACGGAAGCTATCCTCATACAGGCTGTCGTTGAGCTTATCAAATCCCTCGCGGCATTCATCCTCATGGTTAAAGACCTTGATGACTTTCTGTCCGTTCATCATTTCCTGCACATAGCCTTCGCTCTTGCCGAGCGACTGCTGCTGGCGGATGAAGTATTTCGCGGAACCGCCGCCCGCCTTGCCGCTGACAAAGAGAATCATGGCGACGCCCAGAAGCACCACCAGTGTCAGCCACTCGCTGTAATAGAGCATGATGCAGAGTACCGACGTGAGAAGGATGGCGGTTTGCAGCAGCACAGGGAGTGCCTGCGAAACGAGCTGCCGCAGCGCGTCAATGTCGTTGGTGTAGCGGCTCATAATGTCGCCGTGCTTGTTGCGGTCAAAATACTGAATGGGGAGGTTCTGCATCTTTTCGAAGAGCGCCGAGCGCATTTTGCTCAGGAAGCCCTGGGTGATGTACGCCATGAGCTGCGTATGCACCACAATGGCAATCCACGCCATGATATAAAGTCCGATGAGGATGCCCACCTTGGGCAGTATCACCTTGGAAGCCGCTTCCCAGTCACCCGTGAGATACCACTGCTGGATATCCGCAATGATTTTTTGCTGAAAGACGGCCGGCAGTGCGTTGGTAATAGAGGCCAACACGATGCACAGTGCCGTGACCGGAACGAGTACGGGATAGGAATCCTTGAGCATGACGATGACACGCTTGAGGCTTTTCATGGAGATGGGGGGACGTTTGGGCATATTCTTGACGGCTTTGAATGCCGTTTCAGGCTTTTTTTGTTCACTCATCGTCTCCACCTCCGTTCGTCTGTTCCTGATAGATTTCTTTGTAGATGTCGCTCGACTGCATGAGCTGTTCGTGATTGCCCACCGCCGCGACGTGTCCGTTGTCGAGGATGATAATCATGTCCGCATCCTGCACGGAGGCAATGCGCTGGGCGATAATCAGCTTGGTGGTTTCGGGAATAAATTCACGGAATCCCTTGCGGATGAGCGCGTCGGTTTTGGTATCCACCGCGCTGGTGGAGTCGTCGAGAATCAGAATTTTCGGCTTTTTGAGCAGTGCGCGGGCAATGCAAAGACGCTGCTTCTGTCCGCCCGACACATTAGTGCCGCCCTGCTCGATGTAAGTGTCGTAGCCCTTGGGAAACGTGGAAATAAAGTCGTCTGCCTGCGCGAGCTTGCAGGCCTCCACCAATTCCTCATCGGTGGCGTTTTCATTGCCCCAGCGCAGGTTTTCCTTGATGGTGCCGGAGAAGAGCTGATTCTTTTGCAGCACCATCGCCACGTTGTCACGGAGCATTTCGAGATCGTAGTCTCTGACATCCACACCGCCGATCTTAATGCTGCCCTGCGTTGTGTCGTACAGACGGGGAATGAGCTGCACTAAGGTGGATTTGCTGGAACCGGTGCCGCCGAGAATGCCCACCGTCATGCCGGAATCAATGTGCAGATTCACATCGGCAAGGGCAAATTTTTCGGACTTCTTGAAATACTTGAAGCTGACGTCCTCAAAGTCGATGGAGCCGTCCTTCATCTCGGTGATCGGATGTTCGGGACCCACCAGAAGCGGCTTTTCGTCAAGCACTTCGGCAATACGCTTCATGGATTCCATGGAAATGGTGATCATGACATAGATCATGGAGAGCATCATCAGCGACATGAGAATCTGCATGCCGTAGGTGAGCATGGAGGACATCTGTCCCACATCAATGGTAGTACCGCGGTTGCTGATAATGAGTCTGGAACCGACGATCAGCACAAAGACCATGTTGAAGTACATGCAAATCTGCATCAGCGGCGAGTTGAGCGCCACAATGCGTTCCGCATGGGTGAATTCCCGGCGGATATCCTCGGCGGCTGTGTTGAATTTCTGCTTTTCGTACTCCTCGCGCGCAAAGCCCTTGACCACGCGCATGGCACGCACGTTTTCCTCCACCGATTCGTTGAGCTTGTCGTATTTCTTAAAGACGCGGTGGAAAGCAGGCATGGCGGTTTTTCCGATCATAAACAGTCCGAAAGCCAGCACCGGAATGACTACCACAAAGGTGGTCGCCAGCGCACCGCCCATGATGTACGCCATGATGATGGAGAAAATAAACATCAGCGGCGAACGCACAGCGGTGCGAATGGTCATCATGTAGGCCATCTGCACGTTGGTCACGTCGGTCGTCAGACGTGTCACCAACGACGAGGAAGAAAACTTGTCGATGTTTTCAAACGAAAAATTCTGCACGCGGTCGAACATATCGTGCCGCAGGTTGCGGGCAAAACCCGCCGACGCCTTGGCGCTGGTGTAGCCCGCCAGACCGCCGCAGGCAAGAGAAACCACCGCCATGAGAATCAGAACCAGTCCCGTGAGAAGCAGCGACTTCATTTGCAGGTCGGCTTTCATCTGATTGACCAGATTGGCGGTGATAAAGGGAATCAGACATTCGATGATGACTTCGCCAACGATAAACACAAAAGTGAGAATCGATGGGCGCTTGTATTCACGAACGCATGACAATAGCTTTTTGATCATCCAAGCAGCTCCTTATGTTTGTATTTTCCCGCTTGTTCCGCTTGCCTGCTGCCGGAACCACAGGCGAGCAAAGAAATGGAAATCTGTATTCATTTTACCATGAATAACCTCTTTTTGTCAATGACAGCCCATGAGATTCCGTCATTTTCTCACAGGCTGTCAGATGGTTTTTATCGGTATTTCTGCGGTTCGGGATAGTCGGTGCCGAAAGTGTCTACCGTGACTTTCTTCATGACCTGATCCTCATAGGGTCTGTCATTGCGGTCAGTAGTGGTTTCCGCGATGGCGTTGACCACATCCATGCCCTCGATCACCTGACCGAAAGCGGCATACTGTCCGTCCAGATAGGGAGCGGGAGCGTGCATGATGAAGAACTGTGAGCCGGCGGAATTGGGGAGGTTGGTTCTCGCCATGGAAAGCACGCCGGGCGTGTGGCGAAGATGATTGGCAAAGCCGTTGCGCGAAAATTCGCCCTTGATGGTGTAGCCGGGGCCGCCCATTC
Source organism: uncultured Clostridia bacterium (assembly GCA_946182865.1). Lineage (GTDB taxonomy): Bacteria > Bacillota > Clostridia > Oscillospirales > Acutalibacteraceae > RUG762. The sequence goes on along the minus strand of CAMHAV010000200.1, from coordinate 540 downwards.
CGGTGCCGTCCGGGCAGCCGCCCTGAATCATGAAGCCGCTGATGACGCGGTGAAAGATAAGTCCGTCATAGTAGCCTTTTTTAACGAGGCTGATGAAGTTGTTGACCGTGTTGGGGGCAACGTCGGGATACAGTTCGGCTTTGATAACGCCGCCGTTTCCCATCTCAATGGTAACCACAGGATTTTGTGCCATAGGGAGTATTCCTTCCTTTGTCAGATAATTTTGTTTTCCGTTTGCAGCGGATATCTATATTTTACCACAGAAAATAAATTGTGTATGTACGGGATATGAATTTTAGGTGAGAATGGCAGAGGATTTTTTGAAAAGGCATGGTGATTCGTTAATTATTTCTATAGAAACCTTGTTTTTCAGGACGATTCATAGTATAATATGTTACAAATCAACTTATAACAGTCTGAAAAAAGGAAAAGAAGATGATTGAGTGAAAAAAAACAGAGAATCCAATTTTGAGTTACTTCGTATTTTTGCAATGATACTTATTATAACCTACCATATAACCCTTCATTGCATAGTTCCTC
>CAMHAV010000199.1 GCA_946182865.1 uncultured Clostridia bacterium | reverse complement strand
CTAAGGTTACAGGCAAATCAGTGCCGGAGAGAGCGCACGATATCCCCAAAACCAAATAAGGGCAAGGCGAATGCAGAAGCACTTGGCCACAAACGCTAACGGCTAACGGCTACAAATTTGGTTACGAATGCTTCAGAATCCGCAGCCTGTGAACCGTCAGCCCGTTGTAAAAACTCTTCCACATGGCGGCGACGTGTTCGCGGCTGTAGAATTTCGCTCCCTCGCCGGATTTTTCCTTTGCCTCGCGGTAAAAGGCGGGGTCGTCACGCAGCCGCCGGAGGTGGCTGACAAATTCATCCACGCTGCTGCCTTTCAGATAATAATCAAAGAGAATATCCTCATACAGTTCGAGATCACGCAGCAGAATCGGCACGCCGCAGCTCATGGATTCCAGCACCGTCATGGGGAACAGCTCGTCGAAGGAGGGCAGGAACATCACATCCGCGAGGTTGTAAACGTCATTCATCTCCTCACGCGGCACAATACCGAGAAATTTGACATTCGGCGGGGGATTTTTGACCACCCGCCTGATTTCGTCGTAGCCGTCGGTGATGACCCCGAAGGAGAAGCCGCCCGCCCACACAAACTGCACGTCGGGCAGACGCTCGGCGGTTCGGATGAAGTCAAAGAAGCCCTTGCGCACCTGCCATTGCCCCACCGCCAGCACCGTGAAAACGTCGCGGTCAATGCCGTACTGGTCGCGCAGCGCGTTCTTTTCCGCCGCCGACCGGGGATAAAATGTCTCGTTGGAGACGAAATTAGGGATATACGTCACCCGTTCCTTGGGAATGCCGTAGTCCGCCAGCTTGTGAATGAACCACGGATTGACCGTGACGAGCGCGTCCATGCTCTTGTAATAATGAATCATGTAGGCGTAAAACACCTGTTTGGCAAGCCACGGCAGACGCAGGCTGGTGTCCACCGTTTCGGGAAGAAAGTGGACGTAGCCCACCGTGCTGCATCCGTGGAGCTTCGCCATGGGGACGCTCAGCAGGAAAGGCAGATCAATGGTGTGATAATGCATGATATCGCACAGTTTCGGTTTGTTGCGGCACACCCTGAAATCTCCGGGGAGCGTTTCTTCGATCAGTCTGACCTGTTCGAGATACGCCGAACCTACGCCCTGTCCCTTGACCTTGTCCGCGGAGGAAAGCATATTGATGGTTCTCATAGACCCGCCCCCCCTCAAAGCAACGACGCCAGCGCGCTGAGCGCGGCGACCAGTCCGATGCTGTACATCGCCGTGGAAGCGGGCTTGCCCAGCAGGATGATGAGCGTGTAGGTTTTCCAGCTCATGTCGGTGGTACCCGCCAGATAGCAAAGCATATCGTCGGGCGCGCAGGGCGCGAAAATGGCGATGGCAAACATCTTGGCAAAGCGGTTTTTGTCGTTGGCGAATTTCTCATATTTTGCGATCGCCTTGGCGGGGAACAGCTTGTACATCAGCGGCTTGCCGTAATGACGCGAAATCCCGAACACAATGAGCGAGCCGAGGCATATGCCGATATAATTGCAGACAAAACCCCACCACGGTCCGAAGATCACCACGCCGCCCGCCAGACTCACGCCGCCGGGTATGATGGGAATGACCACCTGCACCGCCTGAAACACGATGAAGACCAGCGGCGCGGCGATGCCGAATCCGTTGATCCACGCCTGCAGGGATTCCACCGAGGTGAAGATTCCCAACCGGTAGCCCACAATCGCTAAAAGGACGCAGAGCGCGAGATTGAAGCCCGTAAAGAGGCGGAGGGCGAGCTGGGCGATCCGGTTGGTGTCAGCGGTCAGTCCGGCTTTCAGCTTGCCGACCTCGCGCGCCGCATACGCGGCGCTTTCCCTTTTTCTGACCTCACCCATTGCCGCCGCGTATTCGATTTTGCGTTCGGTCGATTCTTTCATCTGCCGGGCGCTGACCGTTTTCCGGTTTGTCTGTTGCGTGCCGCCATCTTCAAAGACGGCGGCACTGCTGCCCATGTTTTTCGTGTTTTCCATATCAGTTCCCTCGATTTCCGCGCTGATTGTCCGCGCTTCCTCATCCTTTCCGCCGCTTGAAGCGGCATGTCTGTTGTTTCATCCACTCATTGCGTCGCCGTCTGACCGACGTTCCCTTTGTCGGTCGGTATTACGATCCTGCCTTGCAGATAGTATATCCCTATTATTAGCATTTGTCAATGATTTTTTGCCGTTTTTCGGTAAACTTACGAAAATGTAACATTCTCATCCCACGTCATGCGGCAGCTTGTTCGGGTCTAAGCCAAGAAGCTCCGGCAGCGGGAGCCGGGTCTGAATCCAGAAGGTCAAATGCTCCTCTTTTCCGGAACCATGTTTGATATACACGTCGAGTTTGCAGTACGGTTGGCTGAAATCAATGCGTTCGGTGGTTTTGGCGTCCGCGTAGAGCTGCTCCACCATTTCGTTGGGGCTGACGTCATATTCGAGAAGGAGATTGTCAGGGTCGTGGGAGTAGCCGTTTGTCAGCATATCCTCCAGCCGCGAGGTGTAAACGCGGTAATCAATCTCCACGCTGGCGTTACTGTCGTAATAGCTTGCTATCAATGCCATATCCGTGCCGTCCTGTTCCGCGTCAGCGGCGAGCTGCCGCACCCGGTCGAGCTGTCGGTTGCTGATTCGGACGATCAGGGCGTTGGTTTCGGGGAAATACTCCGGTATCACGGACAGGGACATATCATATGCCCCGGCGTAACGGTAGCGATAGCCTTCGCGGTAGCCCGTCAGGTCGAGCGTCAGCGGTTGGGGCATGGCAAAATCGAGGCTGGAGACAGACGAAGAGGTCACGAAATAATCGCCCGGTTTCTCCGGCGTGCTATGCAGCACCAGATCTATACCGTACCAGTCATTTTCCTCCACATAATAGCCATCGGCTTCCTCCACATAATAGCCATCGGCAGGGTCTTCGCCTATGGTCGGCCATGTGCCGTCCGAGGGGGATACTTCCGTGTCGGTAGGGGAGACTTCGTGCATGGAGATGACATCGAGAAATTCCTCGTCATGGAGCCGCGCCATGTTGTCCTCGAGATAGGCCAGCTTCCTCTCCTGCGGCAGTGAGGCGAATTCCTCGCGGAAACTGTCGTAGATTTCCTCCACTTCGTCGGGGGTCAGTCCGGCGGAAGTCAGCCGGAGAATGACCTGCGAGGGGTCGGGCAGCGCGAAAAATTCGTCGCAGAATGCCTCGTCGCGCAGTATGGCTTTCGTAAGGGTCTGGATTTGCCCCGCGTCGAGCTGGAGGTAACGGTAGAGTTTTCTCCCGTCCCGCAGACGGAAACAGACGCGGATGCCGAAGGTATTTGTTTCGTCTACTTCCTTCCCGTCGTACCATGCGTCGCAGCGGATATCCTGTTTCGCCAGTTCTGCCCGCTCGTTGTTGAGGGAAATCAGCGTTTTGATCATGTCCCTGTCGGTAAATTCCCAGTCGGTGGTCACGGTGTCTCCGTAGCTGCTCACTTCATTGAAAACCGTGAGGGTGTTGTAGTAGCTGTGAACCAGCGAGAAGGAAGCCACTTCGTCGGGGGCGGGGGTAGACGTGATGTCGCGGTAGGCAGCTGAGTGTCCCGCCACCATGGTGACTGCCGCCGCCGTCAGCGTAAGACAGGCAAAGGGCAGCGCATTATGCGCCTTTTTGATATCGAAGGTCATCAGACATTCGCTCAGCCAGAAAGCGGCAAGCACGGCGAAGACCAGCAGCAGACAGCTCCATCTTTCCGCTATGTCGATTGCGTCATAGTTGTAGCGATAGGGATTGAAGCCCATGAACGCGTCATAGACAAGAATCGAAAACACGCAGGCAAAAGGAAGATTGAACGCCGTGAGGGTGACGATATGCGCCGCCTTGTTCACAAAGGGTTGACCCACCGCGTCGCCCGTCCGTTTCGCCGCGAACCAGACCGCCAGCGCCGTGAGCAGTGCGCCGACCAACAGATTGCAGCCGATGGTGAGATTTGACGTGACCATGGCATACAGACCCGCGTCCTGCCAATAGGACATAGACCAGTCGTTTAATAAGTTCACCTGAAACAGATAGGTGAGGATATCGCCCACGACCATGCGGTTGTCGTAAAAGTTAAACCGCTGCATCGCACCCGCGCCCATGAAAAAGGTAAAGAGCAGCGCCGACGGCGTGACTGCCAGCCCGACCAGCGCGACGCTCGCCGTGATGAGCCGCCCTGTGAGCGCGATGGCGGACGTCACGAGAGCAAGCAGCAGAAACTGCGCCGACAGAAGCCCGACCAGCATCCTTACGCAAGGCGCGAAGGTATTCACGTCCTGCGGCAGCAGGAACGCCAGACAGACAAGGAACGTCACGCCCATGGCAACGGCGTTCCACGCAAAGACCGCCCACGCGAAGCTCGTAAACAGCCGCGCGGAGGAATGGGGGGTGGCGTAATAGAAATCCCTCGCACGGGGAAGGAACAGATAGCGCAGGAGCCAGAACGCGCCGAGCGTCAGAAACACGGCGGAAAAAAGCAGCAGCCAGACGGCAAGGTCATTCAGCCACACATGGAGCTGCCCCAACGCCCGATTGCCGTAGCCGTAGCTGTCATCGCTGTGAAGCGCGTAATAACCGCTGAATTCCGCCATATCAAAGGCGATCCCCAGAGGAAAGAACACGCAAATGGCGGTATAGACGAGTCCGCCGATTTTCAGTTGCCGGAAGCCCTCACGAAAGAGCGATAGCTTAGGAAGCGGGCTGTTTTCCTTGGATAGTTGGATGGCATTTATCACAGAAAAATCATTCCTTTCGATTGGATTGGTCATAACGAAGAAGAAAAAGAAGAATGAAGAAAAGCATAGCGCAGCGCAATTAAGCGAGCGAATGCGAGCGCGGGGTGCAGGGGACTGGTTCCCTGCCGGGTCAAGGG
>CAMHAV010000198.1 GCA_946182865.1 uncultured Clostridia bacterium | reverse complement strand
TTTTTCATTTTGTCAAGTGGTATTTTGTACGAGATTTTATTTCTTTTTTGTGCTTATTGCTCTTACCCTTAAGTTGTGGATAGTGAATGGAAATATACCGCCATGACCAAGCGCGACGAATGCACCAACGGCAAAATTTCTGTGGATGAACTCGAAGCATGGATGGAGGAGTCATTCACCAACAGAAAAAAGATAGGTTGAAGCTGATCGTCCTCTCTACACCTTTCTCAAATCGCCGATTTAAGCCCTGAATGCCCTGCGGCTGGTACTTTTCCGATTTTTCTGGAAAAGGCTCACAAATCGGCATACAGGCTTTAACAGGGCGTTCTGCTGTGGTGATTACACTTGGGAACGGAATCATGAAAGGTATAGGGTGCAATCAAATCATCGTCCTGATCGTCCACATCGTCACTCTATTCCTGAATGAAGCAAAGCTTTTTCTTTGTTTAATGCGGCGCAAATTTTGGGCATCCGATCAGGGGAAACCCTGCTGTCGTGATCATCGTCCTGATCGTCCCCATCGTCACTGTATGCCTGAATGCAGACAAGTCCTTTTCTTTGTTTAATGCGGCTAAAATTTTGTGCCCTCAAAATAACAAAAAGACCAAGCATTTGTGGTGACTTTAAGCCCTCATCATTTAAGCTTGGTCTTTTTGTTATCAAAAATTTATCAATTACGCAGGAAGAACACACTTGATTTTCACAAACATTTATGTGATTAATATCAGTGATTGTTGTGAGTTTTGTCAGATGTTATGCTTTTCGCAATTCTCCCAAAATCCCCGAATTACCCCCCTTTTTTTATTCTGCGACAAGTATTTTCCCTGACATCTCTCAAAGACTCGCACAGATCGGCACACAGGCTTCAACAGGGGGCATGGATGGAAGACTCCGCATTCCCCTGTTTTCTTTATCCTCCTACTAACTCCACTCCACCAAAATTCCCCACATTTTTACAAACTGAGTCTTGTATTTGCCCGGATTGTGATGTAAAATATTATCAATAACGGTCGTAAATGTAAAAATGTACAATACGCGAAGCGGAGGGAGTAACCATGTCACCGGAAGAAAAGGCGCGTGAAGTGATCGACAAAAAACTGATCCAGTCAGGCTGGGTTGTTCAGGATATGAAAAATATTGAATTGACGGCGGCTTTGGGTGTGGCTGTCCGTGAATTTCCCACGAGCAGCGGCGAGGTGGATTATGCGCTGTTTGTGGACGGAACGCCTGTGGGTGTGATCGAAGCGAAACGCTCCGACGCGGGAGAGAATATCACCGCAGTCGAGAAGCAGTCCGCGCGCTATGCAAACAGTTCCTTCAAATACCTCACCGGCAATTACCACATCCGCTTTGCTTATGAAGCGACGGACAAGCTCATCCGTTTTACGGATTACAATGACATCAAATTCCGTTCCCGGACGGTGTTTTCGTTCCACCGTCCCGAATCGCTTCAGTCGCTTCTGCGGCAGAAGTCTACCGTCAGGAATAATCTGAAAGCCTTTCCCGCGTTGGACGTGAGGGGATTCCGCGACTGCCAGATCAATGCCATCCGCAATCTGGAGGAATCCTTTGCGCTCAATAAGCCGAGGGCGTTGATCCAGATGGCAACCGGCGCGGGAAAAACCTTCACCGCGATCACCGCGGCTTACCGTCTGCTGAAATTCGGCAAGATGAACCGCATCTTATTCCTTGTGGATACCAAAAGCCTTGGTAAGCAGGCATATGATGAATTCTGCGCTTACCGCCCCAATGATGATTACAGACCGTTTTCTGAAATCTATGGCGTGTACCGGCTGAAATCGTCAAGAATGCCGTCCGACGTGCAGATTTACATCAGCACCATTCAGCGTATGTATTCCATTCTCAAAGGGGAAGAGCTTGACGAGAGGGCGGAGGAAATTCCGATGGAATTTCAGGAAAGCGCCGCTTCTAAGTCGCCGAAAGAAGTCGTTTATAACAAAAACTACCCGCCGGAGTTTTTTGACTGCATTATCATAGACGAATGTCACCGCTCCATTTATAACGTGTGGAAGCAGGTGCTGGAATATTTCGACGCATTCCTCATCGGACTTACGGCAACGCCCGAAAAGCGCACGCTTGCCTTTTTCCATGAGAACATCGTGAGCGAATACACCCGCACCAAGGCGATTGTCGATGGGGTCAATGTTGGTGAGGAAGAATATCTGATCGAAACCGACGTGACCAAAAACGGCGCTCACATCACGAAACAATTGATAGAATGCCGCAGCAGAAGTACAAGGTCTACCCGTTGGAAGGAATTGGACGATGACTTGGACTATGTCCCTACGCAGCTTGATAGGGATATCGTCAATCCAAGCCAGATACGTGCGGTAATCCGTGAATTTAAGGATCAATTGTTTACATCGCTTTTTCCGGGGCGTAAATACGTTCCCAAAACGCTGATTTTCGCCAAGAACGACAGCCATGCCGACGATATTGTCAATATTGTGCGGGATGAATTTGGGGAAGGAAATGAATTCTGTCAGAAGATTACCTATTCTGCGGAAAAGCCGGAAGATGTTCTGAGCGAATTCCGTACAGGCTTTAAACTGCGTATTGCTGTGACAGTGGACATGATTGCCACGGGAACCGATGTAAAGGCGATAGAGTGTCTGATTTTCATGCGCGACGTGCGGAGCAGAAGCTATTATGAACAGATGAAGGGCAGAGGTACGCGCACGCTTTGCAAGGACGATTTGCAGCAGGTCACGCCCGACGCCACCGAGAACAAGAGCCGTTTTGTGATCGTGGACGCGGTAGGCGTTACCACGTCGAAAAAGACTGAAACCCGTTCTCTGGAGAGAAAGCCCTCTGTCAGCCTGAACGAACTCATGAAGATGGTGTCGGTCGGTTCCAAGGACGAGGACACGCTCACATCTCTGGCAAACCGCATTATCCGGCTGAATCATCAGATGAGCAATGCCGAGCGCAGGGAATTTGCCGAGAAGGTGGGTGAAAACGCTTCGCAGGTGGCGCAGAATCTGCTGGACGCCTTTGATTTGGATGTGATTGCCGCCCGTGCGGGATTGGTCATTGACGACGACGGCAGAGAACCGACAGCGGAGGAAGAAAAGAAGCTCGGCGAAGCGCAGACCGAATTGATCAAGCAGGCGGTTGCTCCGTTCCATCAGCCGGAAGTCCGTGAATACATCGAGAAGGTCAGGCGCAGTCACGAGCAGATCATAGACAACGTGAATATCGACAAGGTGCTGTTTTCAGGCTATGCTTCTCAGAAAGAGGACAACGTGGACGCTGTGCTGCAATCCTTCCATGAATTCATCGAGGAAAACCGCGACGAGATCACGGCACTGGGCATTATCTATGATCAGCGGTACAAGGACAGACCGATGGCAATACGCCAGCTCAAGGAACTGTACGAAAAAATGAAGGCGCAAATGCTGACAGTGGAACGGCTTTGGGACTGTTATGCCTTCCGGAATGAACACATCAAGCGCGGAACGGTGGCGCAGTTGACGGATCTGGTGTCCATGATCCGCTATGAAATGGGATGCAGCGACAAGCTGGAAGCGTTCTCCGAGAGAGTGAATTATAATTTCATGCAGTGGACGCTGCGCAAGAACGCGGGCGCGGTGCATTTCAGTGAGGAACAGATGGAGTGGCTGCGTCTGATCAAAGACCAGATCGCCGTTTCCCTCAGCATACAGCCCGAAGACCTTGATCTCAGCCCATTTGACCGCAAAGGCGGCTTGGGCAGATTTTACGAGGTGTTCGGTGACGAATATGAAAGCATTCTTAACGAGATGAATATTGAATTGGTGGCGTAAAAGGAGTATAGATAATCAATGATAAAAAATTCCGGTTGGCAATATTATCCGTTGTCTGAAGCGTGTGTTATTTGTGATTCCAATCGAAAACCTGTCAATACAAAGGAACGTACAAAACGTATAGAAGGAAAGAAGCTGGCAGATTTATTTCCTTACTATGGTGCTACAGGACAGGTGGGATATATTGATGATTATCTTATAGATGGAGAGTATGTTTTATTAGGCGAAGATGGTGCTCCTTTTTTGAATATGTTTGCTCAAAAAGCCTATTTAATCTCCGGAAAATCATGGGTAAATAACCATGCTCATATTTTACAATCCAAGACCGATAACAGATTTCTATGCTATTATTTAAATTGTTTCGACTATAAAGGATATGTTTGCGGTACTACTCGATTGAAACTTACACAAGGACAGATGAAAAGTATTCCTGTGCCAGTTCCACCCATCGAAGAACAGCGTCGCATTGTGACCCGCATAGAGGAGCTTTTCTCAGAGCTTGACAGTGCTGTGGAAACCTTGCGAAAGGCAAAACAGCAGTTGGAGGTTTACAGACAGGCTGTTCTCAAAGAGGCGTTTGATGGGACGCTGAATAAATTTATACCTCAAGGTAAAGGCTTTATTGGAGATTATATTTATTCACCTCGATATGGTACGTCAAAAAAATGTGGGTATTTAATAGAATCCGAAAGTGTACCTGTTTATCGTATTCCGAATATTGATTATAATATTGGTTGTATAAATCATAATGATATTAAATACGCATCGTTTAATGACCGTGAATTGGATGGATTGAAACTTGAATATGGTGATATCTTGATAATTCGTTCCAACGGTAGTGTTTCACTTGTTGGTCGTGCGGCAATGATTCAAGAAATTGACACCTCTGGAACTTTTGCAGGATATTTGATGAGGTTGAGGATACTTGACAAGACCGTAATGAACCCAAAATATTTGCTTTGGTTTTTAAAGTCTCATGAAGCAAGAATATATATTGAAAACAAGGCAAAGTCAACAAGTGGTGTTCACAACATAAACTCTAAAGAAATATCGAATTTATGTATACCGATATTTACTTATCATGAACAATGCAAAATTATTGAAG
>CAMHAV010000197.1 GCA_946182865.1 uncultured Clostridia bacterium | reverse complement strand
GCTTAAGCAATTCAATATCTGTGAAACGGCAAGGATGGCATTACAGTAACCGTATGATGCTGTTATTCAAAAAACACCCTTTCAGAGAGAGAATGTCGGCGGCTGGAAGCATTCTCGGGTGAGTCAGCGGTGAATTTCGGTGCCGGAGCCGACTGTTCGATCCGTTCCCCTCTTTGGGAACCGGTGAGGGCAGTCCGCTTTCCCCCACGTTACGGGGGATTTTAAAGAGGGAATTTTCCAAATGATTTGAAAAATTCCGAATTTGGGTGGTACCGCGAGATTTCGTCCCATGGGGACGGGGTCTTTATTTTTTTGCCGTCATGCGTCTGTTATCACAGATTCCGCGTTTTGTCACAACACCATTTTTTAAGGAGGACCATTGCAATGGAGAAAAAAATTGCAGCCATTATCCAGGACTTCACCGAAGCCGCCAAGACCGCGTCGGATTCCGCGTCGGTCGAGAAGCTGCGCGTCAAGTTCCTCGGCAAAAAGGGCGACATTGCCGAACTGATGAAAGATCTCAAATCCGCCCCCGCCGAACAGAAAAAGGAATTCGGTCAGAAAATCAACCAGCTCAAAAAGGAAGTGGAGGGCAAGCTCACCGACCTCACCGCCGCCATCGAGCAAAAGGAACTGGAGGCGCTCATCAACAGCGCCGAATGCTACGACGTGACCATGCCGTCCCGCGTGGAAACCGGTTCCTATCACCCCATCACGCTGATTCAGCGCGAGGTGGAGGACATCTTCGCCGCCATGGGCTTTACCATCGAGGATTACGACGAGATCGTGGACGACTACCACTGCTTTGAGGCGCTCAACATTCCCAAGCATCATCCCGCACGCGATATGCAGGACACCTATTATCTCGACAACGGGCAGCTGCTCAAAACCCACACCTCCGCCGCCCAGAATGCCATCATGCGCAAATACGGCGCTCCCCTGCGCGCCATCTTCCCCGGCCGCTGCTTCCGCAACGAGGCCATCGACGCGTGTCACGAAAACACCTTCTTCCAGATGGAAGGCATCATGATCGACAAGGATATCTCGATCTCCAACCTCATCTACTTCATGAAGACCATGCTGTCCGAAGTATTCCAGCGCGATGTGCAGGTGCGTCTGCGCCCCGGCTTCTTCCCCTTCGTCGAACCCGGCTTTGAGCTGGACATCAGTTGTCAGGTCTGCGGCGGCACCGGCTGTCCCTCCTGCAAGAATTCCGGCTGGCTGGAGCTTTGCCCCTGCGGCATGATTCACCCCAACGTGCTGACCGCCGGCGGCATCGACCCGGAGGAATACACCGGCTTTGCTTTTGGTCTGGGTCTGACGAGACTTGCCATGATGAAGTACGGCGTGAAAGACATCCGCACCTTCAACAGCGGCAATCTCAAGGCGCTTTCCCAGTTTGAAAGCCTTTAATTCTGACATTATAGGAGGTAATGACCTGTGCTGGTATCAATGAACTGGATCCGCGATTTCGTTGACCTTGACGGCTTCGATCTCGACGCACTGATTCACAGATTTACGCTTTCCACCGCGGAAGTGGAGGAAATCTTTCATTACGGCGAAAACACAAACAACGTGGTTGTCGCGCAAATTGTATCCATTGAAAATCATCCCAATTCCAAGAAGCTCCACCTGCTCAAAATCGACGCGGGGGACAAGATTTACGACTGCGTCTGCGGCGCGCCCAATTTCCGCGAGGGCATGAAGGTTGCCTTTGCCAAGGAGGGCGGCAGCGTGAACGGCTTCGCCATCACCAAGGCGACCATTGCGGGCTACGATTCCTACGGCATGTGCTGTTCCGAAGCGGAACTCGGCATCAGCGCCGATAATTCGGGCATTATGGAGATCACCGACGATCTCCCCCTCGGCACCGACCTCAAATCGGTCTATGATATCGAGGATGTAGTGTTCGAGGTGGACAACAAGTCCCTCACCAACCGCCCCGACCTCTGGGGTCACTACGGCATCGCCCGCGAATTTGCCGCGCTGACCGGTCATCCCCTCAAACCCATCGAGCGGGTGGATACGTCGGTTTACAAAGACCTGCCCCCCGTTGCCATCGACATTCAGGACACCGAACACTGCTACCGCTATTCCGGCATGAAGGTGGAGAACATCACTGAGCATGTCAGCCCCGTGAATATGAGAATCCGTCTTTTCTACTGCGGCAGCCGCGCCATCAATCTGCTCGCCGACCTGACCAACTATCTGATGATGGAAGTCGGACAGCCGATGCACGCTTTCGACCGCCGCAAGGTGGATCAAGTGGAAGTCAAACGTTTTGACGCGCCTTTCACCTTCAAAACCCTCGACGGCAACGAGAGAAATATCGACGAAAACACCCTGATGATCTGCTCCAAAGGTGAGCCTGTCGCCATCGCGGGCATTATGGGCGGTCTGGACTCCGAAATTGAGGACGACACCACCTCCCTGCTTCTCGAATCCGCCAATTTTGACGGTGTGTGCGTCCGCAAATCCTCCCAGCGCCTCGGTCTGCGCACCGACGCGAGTATGCGCTATGAAAAGATGATCGACCCCGAAATTACGGTCGTCGCCATCGAACGCTTTATGAAGCTGCTCATGGACATCGACCCGAATGTGCAGGTCATCTCTTCCCTCTCCGACAGCTATGTCAAACACTACGACAAAATCGAGCTGACCTTTGACAAGGCGTATGTAGACCGCTACACCGGCATCGAGATTTCCGACGAACAGATCATCAACACCCTCACCGCGCTGGGCTTTGGCGTGAAGCACGAAGGCACCGGCTTCGATGTCACCGTACCCTCTTGGCGTGCCACCAAGGACGTGACCATCAAGGCGGACATCATCGAGGAAATCACCCGTATCTATGGCTACGACAATTTCAAGATCACCACCACCCTCAGCCCGCTCCGTCCCGTGCGCAAGAGCGTCAACAAGACCGACGAATATTACGCCAAAGACCTGCTGGTGGAGAAATGCAAGCTGCACGAAATCCACTCCTACATCTGGGCGGATTACAAGAAATTCGGCGAGCTGAACATCGAGGTAGAGGACAACGTAAGGCTCCTCAACTCCATCAATCCCGATCACGTCGTGCTGCGCAACTGCATGGTTCCCACCCTGCTCACCGTTGTCAACGAAAACAAATCCTTCGGCACCGAATACGGCGTATTTGAAATCGCCCGCGTCATCGACGGCGTAAAAGAAGACGGCACCTGCAACGAGCGCAAGAAGCTGGGCGTTGTCATGCTCAGTCGCGACTGCTCCGAAAAGACGCTCTTCTTCCGTCTGCGCGACATGCTCTCGCTGCTCATTGCCAACCTGCGGCACAAGACACTGCAATTTACGCATGTGGAAGCATTCCACAACTGGCAGCATCCTGTCAACACCAGCGAAATTGCCGTGGACGGCGTGAAACTGGGCTTTATCTCCACCCTGCACCCGCTTACCGCGTTCAAGATCGACAAGAAAGCCGCCATCGTCTGTGCCGAAATCGACATGGACACCCTCACGGGCATCGAAAAGGCGGAACTCGATTTCACCGAGCCGTCCAAATTCCCCGGCATTGACATCGACCTGACCATTCTCAGAAATCCCGACGTCACCTACAGCCGCATCGAGGAAATCATCAAGGAAAACGGCGGCGAGCATCTCAACTCCGTCAAAGTCACCGATATCTACGACGGCCTCATCAGCAGCATTACGCTGCGCCTCGGCTTCTCCTCCCCCGACAAGACGCTGTCCATGAATGAGATTCAGGATGTGGTCTTTGGCGGCATCGTTCCCGAACTGGAAAAATCCGGCATTCTGCTGAAAAAATAAACCGATTAAGCACATAATAAAAAAAGATCATAGCGAAAGGTTTTGCGTAAACCTGACGCTATGATCTTTTTGATTCTGATCTGCTTACTGACGCTTATCCCCGTTCCGAATGACAGCGGTTACAGCGGAATGACGTAAAACACAACATTGACATCGTTCTCAAGGCCAAGCACCGCAGGCCATGTGGTGAGCATAACAACAATGCAATCAGCGTCATAAGCAAGCGATTCATCTTTGGACACGATATTACCGAAGGTATTGGTATAACTGCCGTCCGCTTTGAAGATATCGTCATGCTTTTCATTGATGGTCTCCATCACAAAGCTCATACCGTCAGAGGAATAAGAAATACCTGCCTGCTGCGGATCATCGGTATAAACTTCCTGCTGGCCGATGGCGCCATCCGCATAAGAATAATAGGTGTTGTCTTTGACTTTGATATTATAAGCCGCGTTGATATAGCGGATGCCCCCCCATACAGGACATTGTATGTTCTGCGGTTCAACTCGTGAACCGTATCCGTATGGGAAATACGGTCATAGACTGTATCCTCTAAATTTTTACAGTCCTGATTCAATATCGTGCTGACCGAAATACTGAAAAAGCCGTTATTCGGAATTTTCAGACTGGACCATTCTTTGTCCGACGTGAATGTCAGTTCCGGATATCCGGCGCTGTTTATGCCGCACTTGATGTTCAGATGAAAAGGAGAATTTTTATACTGAACGTCGAAATCAAGCGAGTCGGAAGCATTCCTCAGCGCTTTTTTCATTTTATCGACGGCTGAAACAATCTCCTCCGCTGTTTTGGCGCCATCATAGTAATTGTATTTCTCCTTCAGATACTCATGATAGATTTCATACGGAAGAATCAGCGTTTTGGTATACGCAAAAAATTCCTCTGCATACTTCTTGGCGTCCACCATATCTTTTTTGTCGATTTCGGAAATCTTTTCGGCAAATTCGCTCTTCATCTCATCCGCGGCAGCTGTTTTCTGATCAGCCTTCATATCCTTGCTTTCATCCGCGGTTTGCAGTTTTTCAGCATATTCTTTGACAATCGCCTCGATCTCCTGCTGCTGTTCCTCATAATACTCGTCTGCTGTGTACAATTGTCTGAATTCCTGCGAATAATCCTTTTCCTCTTTCGCACAGCTAAACAAGGAACCCAAAAGCAGAATTGACAAAACAACCGAAAGCATTTTTTTCATAAAATCCCGACTTGCACACAGCACCTAAGC
>CAMHAV010000196.1 GCA_946182865.1 uncultured Clostridia bacterium | reverse complement strand
CCCTAGGACCCCACGCTCGCATTCGCTCGCTAGTTATGCGCTGCGCTATGCTTTTTTTCTTCTTTTCTTATTCCGAAAGGGGCAGTGCCGTGAAACTATTGGTAGTAGAAGACGACCCGATCATCCAGGAGGGTCTGCGCATTGCGCTGGCGCAGGAGGGGTGCGAAATCATCGCCGCCGACAGCGTACAAAAGGCGTTGAGCTGCCTTGCCGCCCACAGCGACCTCGATCTCTGCATTCTCGATATCATGCTGCCCGACGGCACGGGCTACGACGTATGCGCCGCCATCCGCAGCCAAAGCGAACTGCCGATCATCTTTCTGACCGCCTGCGACGATGAAGTCCATACCGTTCTCGCGCTGGAACAGGGCGCGGATGATTACATCGCCAAGCCGTTTCGCATGCGGGAACTGATGGCGCGCATCAAGGCGGTCATGCGCCGCACGGGACAGCATCAGACGGAACCCGACGTCGTGCGTGTGGGGCGCAACGAAATCAATCTCCGCGCGGGCAAGGTGTACCGCGACGGGAGCGAAATTTTTCTGACCGCGATGGAATACAAGCTGCTGCTGATTTTCGTCAGCCACCGCGGACAGATTCTGTCCCGGAGCCAGCTGCTTCACCTGATCTGGGACGCGGCGGGCGACTATGTGACCGACAACACCCTCACGGTGTATGTCAAGCGGCTTCGGAATAAATTGGAACAGGACGGCGACCCCGCCGCGATTCAGACCGTGCGGGGCATGGGCTATCGGTTGTTGTGAGCGGTGAAACGGATGATGAAATTTTTCTTTGACGACAGCAAAAACCGTCAGGAAATCGCCATTGTGCTTGTGGCGGCGCTGCTGTGCCTTCTGGTGCGGCAGCCGGTGGGCGTCTGCGTGATTCTGGCGGTGTGTATCGCGGCGCTGCTTGCGGTGGGGTTTGCCAAACGGCGGCAGCGGAAACGCCGGGTGACGGCACTGACGGATTATCTTTGCGCGGTGCAGGATCATCTGACACTCCCGCCCATCGAAACGGAGCAGGAAGACGAATTCGGCATTTTGCAAAGCGAGATCTACAAGGTGGTGGCGCTGCTGCGGGAGCAGTATGCCGCGGAGAAAAAGCAGAAGCTCTATCTGAGCGATATGCTGTCGAATATTTCCCACCAGATCAAAACGCCGCTCACCGCCATCGGGCTGATGACCGAGCTTCTCGAGCAGCCTTCCCTGCCGGATGAGCAGCGGATAGCCTACGCGGAAAAGATCGACACGCAGGTGACGCGCATCACATGGCTGATCCGGCATCTTCTCACGCTCTCCCAGCTGGAGGCGGGCGTTCTGGAGATGAAGCGGGAGGAGATATCCCTTCTCTCCGTCATGGAACAGGTGCGCGATTCGCTCAGCGTCTTGGCGGAGCTGAAAGGGGTGTCGCTTCTTCTCGACATTCCCGCCTCCGTCACTATGAAAGGAGATCGGCACTGGCTGGGGGAGGCATTGACCAACCTTGTCAAGAACGGCATCGAGCATAATGAGAAGGAAAGCGGCAGATATGTCCGCGTCAGGGCGGAGCAAACGCCCCTCTTTCTCCGGCTGACGGTGGAGGACAACGGCAGCGGCATCGACGAAGCCGACCTGCCCCATATTTTCGAGCGGTTTTATAAGGCGAAAAACGCCCCTCCACAGAGTGTCGGCATCGGGCTGGCGCTGGCAAAGCAGATCGTGACCGCGCACAACGGTCGGATGGACGTGCAGAGCGTCAGGGGAGAGGGGAGCGTTTTCACGGTGAAGTTTTACACAACGTAAAAATGGCAGTATTTGTATCCGGAGAAGGAACCCTTCGATTTTACAGAGGAAGAAGCGGCATTGTGGCGGCAGACAAAGCAATATCTGTTTGACTACTGGGAGGCTTTCTGGAATTGACAGAAAGTGACAGAATTCCCGGGACGGTGAAACAACCGCACAGACCAAAGGCGGCGCGTATCCGTGGCAAGATACACGCCGCCTGATTGTTTTGTTTTTTATAAGGAAGGGGGAAAATATGTCAGCCCGTCATCGTCCGAACAGACCGCCGAGCAGTCCGAGGAGGTCGCACAGTCCCGAAAGCTGCACCGCCGCAGCCGCCGCCAGCGCGGCGATCAGTCCCCCGACAAACCAGCCGACGGGAGACGGCTTGCCCTTTGCGGTGGGCGCAGGCGCGTTGGGAGCGGGCTGTCCTGTTATAAATTTGAAAAATAAATATATCCCCCTACTCGGTTACAAAAAGGTTGCAATGTTTTACCATGACCAGACCCATCGCGCCAATTGCGCGGGTTGCCAGCCTCAACGGCGTTGCCTCTGTAAAGGGTGTTGCCGCTGGCAATATTCGCCCCCGTCGCGTGCATCGGGGCAAAAGCCCTGTTGCGGAAGAGAAAATTCTCTTTTTAGGAAAGCAACAATGCGGCAGACGCTCCAGCCTATATTCGCCTGCGCCCCGCGCCCGGTGACGTTGTAAATCGCACTCTCGCAAAAAAACAACAGGGTTATCTCTTTAAAACCATGCCGAATCATGAAATAAATGAAAAATTCATTTCACATTTCACGCTTCACTTTTCGGATTGACAACCGGGCTGGATAATGATATAATAAACCCAATCGGGCAATACTGTTTCCATCGGATGGAAGTAAAACACAGAAAGGTTGATGAAAAAATGAAACGGTTTTTGAAAATGATGGCGCTGGCGTTGTCGGCGGTGCTTCTCGTTTCTTGCGCCGCGTGCAGCAAGGGCGACGAAGGCAGCGGGGACAAGACCGACAGCAAGGCGGGTTTCTCCAAGGATTCCCTTTGCATCGTCTACGAGGGTACCAAGTACCAGGTCAACGTCAAGGCGGACAAGGTCAAGGCGGCGCTGGGCGAACCGGCCGGCACGACCTCTCAGGTGAGCTGCCATTATTCCGACAACGGCGATGAGTATTATTATGACTATTACTTCGGTGAGGGCGAATATGCCGGAAGCGCCGAAGACTACACCGACGTGCTGCGCGTTCACACCGTGCCGCTCAAGCCGGGCGAGGATTATGTCTGCGACTTCGACTGCTACACCACGAAAGTGACCACCGACAAGGGCATTACCGTCGGCAGCAGCTTTGACGATGTGAAAGCCGCCTACGGCGACGGCTACACCGACGAGGGCGACGGCTTTTACACCTACTACGCCGGAGAAGCGCTTCCCGATACGCCCCGCGTGATGTTCCATGTGGTAGACAACGCGGTGGAATATTTCAGCGTGTCCGCCGCTATCAATATCTGACGTGTTTTGATTCCGTCAGACAGTCAAAACGGCTGCACCCGCTGAATGGCAGGCGGATGCAGCCGTTTTTGGCTTTTTTGATTTGCCGCAGGATTGATTTGTGTGATTTGTTGCGTAACCTTATTGAAAAATTTTTCTAAGTATATTATGATTTATCACACGAAATATCTGATATAATACCGACCAGTACGAGGAGTTACAAATATGTATAAAAGAAAATCTATCGTTTTGATATTTGCTATATTGTTTTAGCGCGGAAGAAATGCCCCCCAACTGCTCAGGTTGCGTGGCATAATAATGCTTGCTATAATGACAAAAACAGGGAAAGGAAAAGAGACCCTGCCAAGTCCACGACCGGAAAATCGTCTCAGCAAGGTCTCCCCAAATGGCTATTGCCATGGTCATTATAGCACAGTATCATATGGAAGTCAATCTGTTTGGAGAAACAATCTGCAAAAGTGAAGAAGAGCCGGTGTGCCCGATCTGCCAGACCAAGCTGAAATTCCGTGATTGGAGACGGAGAATATCCATTAAGCTATAAATGAGCATAAAAGCGGCACATTCGTCAAAATGCACAAATGATGATTAAGAGACCATAGCCAAAAGGGTAGACTTCTCCCCACCATTTTGAGCAAAGTCAAAAATATATGAAACCCTTTCAACGAGAATGGTTTTGGAAAGTAAAGCATAGCCTTCCGAGAAATTGTAAGAAGTCGAAGACAAGCAAGCCAGCAGATAGGCAAGTGATGAAATCAACCAGAAACGCTTAATGCCGTTGGCAGAGCGAATCTGATATTTGTCGAGAGCCAGCTTGTTCTTGCAGTCACGGAAGTAGACTTCGATCTCCCAATGCATAGCATAAAGATTCAGGATTTCTTCATCGGAAACAAGATTGGCATTTGTACAAATAAATGTACGGAGCGCTCTTTCTTGTCCAAATGCGCTGACAGGATAGCAAATCAGAACCACCGCTTTTTCAATGTCATTGAGCTTGCCTTCATAACGGTAAACGTAGTATTTCCGACCCTTCACGGTGACGATGTGAAAGAGCGCAATACGACTCAATGTTTTGGCAAACTCACAGACATTCATTTTCATTCCATAGGGATAAAGAATACGGTTGGATTTCAATGCACCGACAGTGTAAAAGCCTTTTGTTGCAAAAGCATCCATCAACTTCCCGCAAACGTACCAACTGTCACAAAGCAGATACGAAGGATTCGGGGCAGTAGGAAGATTTTGCGCCAGTTGCTTTACAATGTCGATTTTTGAAACCGATTTATCGTACATCACTATGGCATAATTCAAGGTGATTCCGTTACATGATAACATCACACTGACAGCCTGATGTCCGTAGTCCTGCTTCCTTTTCAGGTGAGAGAAGTGAAATGATGCTGCCTCAATTGGGTGAGACGTTTTCGATGAGGGAATGGTTTTGGAAGATATGGTATCGTCCACGATGAATAGAATAGGCATACCGCTTTTCCGTGATTCTTCGTAAATTATTTCGATGACTAATTTCCTCATGGCTTCTTCCAATGCACTGTCATCCCATTTATCCCCTGTCAAAAATCTGGAAATACTTGTGCGGTGACGGTCACTGTTTCTTGCTATATCTACTGTTTTGCCACGATAGCCACAGCTAAATGCTGTGATCAATATTGACATGATATAGCCAAGCGCATATTCCGAAATGGCACTCATCAAATTATTTTCTCTCAACCTATTGCATATTTCTTTTGACTCATGTATACTTTTATTCATAGGACAATCGCTCCCGTGGGTAAATGTGTTTAGCAATTACATTATACCTCTCTCGGTTGCGTTTGTCCTTATTTTTTGTGCACTTTTTTATCGTGCTCATTTATAGTATT
>CAMHAV010000195.1 GCA_946182865.1 uncultured Clostridia bacterium | reverse complement strand
CTGGAATTATACTATTTTACCACAACCGACTGAATAATTTATGCACAATTCCTAACAGTCAATGCCAACGAGACACTGATTGACCAAGGCTATACGCCTGTTCAGTCTTCCATTACCAAAATCATCACGCAGTCAAATGAAGAAATTGTCTTCCAATACACCGACAAACAGATCACCGTCAAATTCATCCCGGTGGTAGACGGCAGTCAGGTGGATTGGAAGGGCAACACGGTTTCACAGCACGTTTATTCCGGCGGTGTGCATTTTGGCGGCACGGTGGATTCCGAGGCGGTAGCCGACGACGCGTTTACCTTTGACGGCTGGTTTACCGACTATGCGTGTGAAACGCCTGTGCCGGATGCTTTGATTTTGGATGAAACGTATAAGCTTCAACTGCCGAGCAGGCTTTTCACTGACAGTGAGGCTGCTACGTTCCGTTTCTACGCGAAATTCACATCAAAAGGTGCGAACCTGACCATTACCAACAACAACGGAATTGCCGGTCACGGCTATCTTTTCCGCATTGATAACGGTAGCGATGTGCTTCTGTATGTTTCCATTGTGGGTACCGGGAGCGTGACAGTGTCCCGTCTGCCGATCGGTGAAACCTACACCGTCACGCAGTTGAATTCGTGGAGCTATGATTCTCATGACAATGCGTCCTATCGAAACGTGCTGATATCCGATGTCAATGTGGAATATACTGCCATATTCAATAACAGCGATCAATCCGTCAACTGGCTGCGCAGAGAAGTGTGCCATCAATTATTAAACAGGGAGGAATAAAACTGATGAAGAAATTTCAATGCAAAATAAAAATTCCTCCCATGGTATTGGCACTGGCTGCGGTGGCGCTGGTACTTTCCGTTTCGGCGGGAGCGGTTTATGCCTATCTCAAAATGACGGCGGATCAGGCAACAGACAACCTCACAGTCGCGGAAGATTATGCCGTAGTGCTGGAAGACTGGAGCATCATGGTCGGCGCCACTCCCGTGCCGGACGACGGATATTCCGTCTATGTCCGTGCCGTTGCCAACGCCATGTGGAAGGACAGCAACGGTCATGTGGTTGAAGGTACGCCCGCAGGATGTAATTCTACGAAAGTCCTCAACACGACCGGGGGATGGTTCTTAGGCAGTGACGGGTATTATTACTATTCATCACCTGTCTCATACGGCGGCACCACGAGTCCTATGATTAACGGTTTTTCCAAAACCGAAGCGAACGGCTACACCCTGACCGTGAATGTATTTGCCCAGACGATTCAGGCGGTCGGTTCCACCGACGCGGAAACCCCTGTGGCGGCGGTAAACGACGCGTGGGGCAACGCGGTCAAAGTCAACGCCGACGGTACGCTCAGCCCTAATAATTAATCCAAACAACAAAAAAAGAATCGGCTTCTTGTCCATGCGGCAAGCGCCGATTCTTCTTTTTTAAAAACAGAAGAACCCAAGGAAGAGAACAACATGAAAAATCACTTGCAAACCATCGTCAATCCTTTGCTGGCATGGTATGAAACCCATCGCAGGGAATTGCCGTGGCGGCTCGATCAGGAACCCTATCATGTGTGGGTGTCGGAGATCATGCTCCAACAGACCCGCGTGGAGGCGGTCAAAAAATATTACGCGCGTTTCATCGAAGCGCTGCCCGATGTGCAAAGCCTCAGCGAAGTGCCGGAGGACAGGCTGCTCAAGCTGTGGGAGGGGCTGGGCTACTACAGCCGCGCGAGAAATCTCAAAAAGGCGGCGCAAACCGTCATGCGCGACTGCGGCGGCGTATTCCCCGATACATTCGCGGCGCTGATGAAACTGCCGGGTGTGGGGGAATATACGGCGGGAGCGGTCGCGTCCATCTGCTTTCATGAAAAAGTCACCGCCGTGGACGGCAACGTGCTGCGGGTGGTGGCGCGCGTGACAGGCAGCCGTGACAATGTGCTGCTGCCGGCGGTCAAAAAGCAGATGGAGGCGCAGCTTCGGGAGGTATTGCCGGACGACGCGGGTACTTTCAACGAATCAATCATGGAACTGGGGGAGACGGTATGTCTGCCAAACGGCGCTGCCAAGTGCGGGGAATGTCCCCTGCGCGGCGTATGCACGGCGTACAGGGACGGACTGACCGCCGAACTTCCCGTGCGGGTGAAGCAGACCAAGCGCAGACAGGAGCAGCGGACGGTGTTCCTGCTGACGGCGGAGAACGGCAGAACCGCTCGCTGCCAATATGCCGTCGAAAAACGACCGGACAAGGGTTTGCTCGCCGGAATGTATCAGCTTCCTAACGTAGAGGGTTTTCTGACGGAACAGGAAATCCGTGCCGCAGCGGAAGCATGGGGCATGCAGGTGTTGGAAATCACCTTTCTCAAAGAGGCCAAGCACGTTTTTACCCATCTCGACTGGCTCATGAAGGGCTATCAGGTGAGAGTAGCCCATCCCGCCGGAGATTTTTTGTGGGTAACGCCGAAGGAATTACAGGAAAAATATGCCCTGCCCACCGCACTGAAACCCTTTGCGCCCTGTTAGCTGTTAGCGGTTAGGCGTTGGTTTTATTCTTCGACTGTTTCAAAACATTCGGGAGGAAAAAGGTAATCCTCATGAAGTTCTGTCATGATGCGATACCAGCCTTTTTCGACTGAAATGACATCGTATATTTTCCCATGCCGCATGGCAACGAGATCTTTGCCGATATATTTTACTTTTCATCTGATTTCCACCGTTTCAAAGCATTCGGAAGGGTATAGATAATCGCTGCCGCTGTCGTCAACAATTCGATACCAGCCCTTTTCTACGGCTAATACAGGATAGACTTTGCCGTTTGTCAGGACGAGATATTCTGTTTTGCCTGTAAATCTGACCTTCATCATTCAACCTTCCTCCTGCCTTTCTTTCGTATTATACTGACCTTCGTTTCGGATGTCAACTCTGATTTTACAACTCCCTACTTCCCACTAACGGCTAATGGCTAACTGCTAACGGCTAAGAAGCTCATTCCTCCCCGCAGCGTCGGGACAGCAGATCAATCGTCAGTGTCATCATCACAGCGGCGGCCGTGGCGCGGATCATGCTGTGCATGAGTTCATCGGCCAGCAGATAGGCATTCACCCGATCCACAAAGCCGAACACGTCGCAATACAGCCCCGCGCATATAATGCCCGCTCCGCAGAAAGCGAGCGACACAAAGCGCAGATACCGCTGCGCGCTCTTGCTCAGATCAAATCGGTTTATGTTTTTCTTCTCATTTTCTCTTTTTTTTTCAAGATTCATTGATTAATTCTCTCCCATCATTTATAATAAAAGATACGCGACCATGTACGCGGCCGGATGCGGCCGTATGTCTGTATTGTATCATATGCCGACGAGATAGGGAATACATCAAATATTGGCAGAGATAATGGAAAAATAAGAAAGGGAGGCGCGGCGCGTATGGCGAAAACCGGCATATCCACCGCCTGTTTTTACCCCCTCGAGACGGAGAAATCCCTCGAACAGGCGGCGCAGGCGGGCATTCGTGATTTTGAGGTGCATTTCAGCACCTTCTCCGAACTGAGTGACAAATATCTGAAAGAACTGCGCAAAATGCTGCGGCACTACGGCGGACAGGTGTGCGCGGTGCATCCCTTTTACTCCATGCTGGAGTCGGCTATGTTCTTTTCGGACTACAACGAGCGGCGTTTTGCCGACGGGATGGAGATTTACAAGCAGTTTTTCCACGCGGCGGCCCGACTTGACGCCAAGTATCTGGTCTTTCACGGCGGCTCCACCATCGGCAAAAGCCGCTGCATGGTGTCGGATGACGAGTATATCGAGCGATACGATCTGCTCTATGAATGCGGCCGGAAATTCGGCGTGACGCTGCTGCACGAAAATGTCTATACCCACAAGGCGCAAAGTCCGGCGTTCTGCCGCAAGATGATCGACTATCTGGGAGACAAGGCGCTTTTCACCTTTGACAACAAGCAGGCGCGACGGGCGGGGTATTCCTCCGTGGACTTCGCGGCGGCGCTCAGCGGGCATATCCGCCATATCCACATCAGCGACTGTGACCGCGAACACGACTGCCTGCTTCCCGGCAGAGGCACCGAAGATTTTTCCGCCATGCGTTCGGTCATGCGCGGAGAGGATGAGGGGGCGCTCTGGGCGCTCGAAGTCTATAACGACGCGTTCCGCGACACCGACGAAATCGTGAAGTCGCTGCATTGGCTGGGGGATTGCCTGAACGCGCCGGAAGCATAAAAGAAGAAAAAATATTTACAAACCATTAATCCCTTTGACACCATTTCAAAATAGAAAGAGTGGATAATCAATCTTATGAATATTCTTTGCATCGGAGACGTGATCGGTTCGGTTGGAATCGCTTATGTGCATAAGCACCTGCCCACCCTTAAACGGCTGAAAAGCATTGACGTTGTGATTGCCAACGGCGAAAATTCCGCCGACACCAACGGCATCACCCCCGACTCCGCCAATGCCCTGCTCAACTGCGGCGTGGATCTGCTGACCACGGGCAACCATTCTTTTCAGCGCAAGGAAAGCTACAGCCTCTACGAAAATCCCAATATCCCCATGATACGTCCCGCGAATTATCCCGGCAAAGCGCCCGGCGTGGGCAGCTATGTCATTGATCTGGGGCGCTGGCGCATACGGGTGATCAATATGATGGGAACCGTGAGTATGAATCCCGTGCTGGACTGTCCGTTTGACACCTCCGACGCGCTGCTGAAAGATATCGACGAAAAAGTCGTCATCATGGATCTGCACGCGGAAGCCACGGCGGAAAAGCGTGCGCTGGCCTGCTGGCTGGACGGCCGTGTGAGCGCCATATTCGGCACGCATACCCATGTGCAGACCGCCGACGAGCAGATTTTGCCCAAGGGAACGGGATTTATCACGGATGTGGGCATGACCGGTCCGGTCGATTCCGTCATCGGGGTGTCGGTGGAGGCGGCTATCGAAAAAATGCGTACCAAAATGCCCGTGCGCCTGAACTACGCTGACGGGCGGTGCATGCTCAACGGCGTGATTTTTACGGTGGACGAAAAGTCCGGCAAAACCACCGCCGTAGAGCGGATTAATATTCGCGACTGAACACTATTAGGCGATTGTAAAAGTAAATGAGAATTTAAGCGCGCAGCGGAGCTGCGCTAAGATAATAGATAATAG